>JBLMWG010000281.1:0-6307 GCA_050257115.1 Bacillota bacterium | reverse complement strand
TATCTCAACGAACCTCTGCATTTAACTCCGTCAGAGTTTAAGTTGTTAGGGACGTTGGTGCAAAATCAAGGGGTTGTGCTAACTCGCGAAAAATTGATTGAGAACATTCAGGGCGAAGGTATCAGTGTCGTCGGTCGTACTATTGATACTCACGTTTTTGGTTTGCGCAAGAAATTGGGTGACTGGGGTGATCGCATCGAAACAATTCGCGGTGTTGGTTATCGTGTAAAAATGGATCCTTCATGAGTCAATTCATTCGCTTTCCGTGGCGATTATTTTGGAAATTCTTTTTTTACCAAGTGGTGTTGTTCAATGGGCTTAACCTTGGAATCATTGCTTTATTAGATAGCCGCTATACCGTCAGAGCTTTTGTTTACAATGAAGCCTTATTAAACTTTTTCGTTTTGAGTTTGATCATCGCAGCGATTGTTTCTTATCGTTTTTCTCGTCCAGTTCATAAGGTGATCTTGAAGGCGTTGCGAATTTCTAATAAGCGCGTTTATGGGGAAATGGTCACAGCTCAGGATAATGATTTGTTGGATGATGAAACCGATGAGTTATCTGAGCTGGAAGTAGCATTAAATAAAATCCACAAAAAGATGAAACGTCGTAAAGCGCAATTCCTTCAAGCTCAAGAAGAGTCACAGGCTTTCATGAGTTCTGTGTCTGAAGGTCTGGTGAGTGTCAGCTTGGACGAAAAGATTTTGTACTTCAATTCTCAGTTTGCCGCGCAGTTTTTGAAAGCTCCGCAGCTAACCCAAGAAAACCTGCGTCTGAAGGATGCCATTCGGTCTTCAGATGTTTTGGAAGGTTTTGAAAAAACCATTCGCTTTGGCAAAGGTCATCGTTTTACGGTGAAGCTGCCTACGTTAATCGACAATCAGCCGCGCTATTTTGCGGTATCCGTGAATCCCATCCGTAACGAAAAAACTCGCGAGGTTTACGGGATTGTTGGTATTTTCCATGACATTACCGAGTTAAAACGTGCAGAGCAGATTCGTATTGATTTCGTCGGTAATGCTTCTCACGAACTCAGAACGCCGCTCACTTCGATTAAGGGTTATGTTGATACATTGAAAGATGACGTGCGTACCGGTCATATGGAACAGGCGGGGAAATTTTTGGACATTGTTTCCAGAAATATCGACCGTTTGATGGATTTGGTGAACGACCTATTGAGTTTGACATCATTAGAGTCTTCGAATTCTGAATTGCGCTTGGAAATGATCCATCCTTTGCAAATTTCTGAACATGTTGTGTCCGAATTGGCAGTCTTAGCAGCAGAAAAAAATATTGCGATCCGAGTCGTCGGCGAAGTGCCTCCGTTTTTGGCCGATGTGCGTAAGGTTGAACAGGTGCTGCGCAACTTGGTGTCGAATGCGGTTAAATATATTCCTAATGGAAGGACCGTACAGATTCGTTGGGAAAAAGATATTAAGGAATATATTATTTTGCGTGTGATTGATGACGGCCCGGGGATTCCAGCCGAACACTTAGATCGCTTGTTCGAACGATTCTACCGTGTCGATAAAGGTCGTACCCGTGATGCGGGTGGCACAGGGCTGGGGTTGGCGATCGTGAAGCATATTATGCAAAGCCACGGTGGAACGGTGGCTGTTAAGAGTCATCTCGATCAGGGTTGTGAGTTTATTTGCTCTTTCCCTATCAGAAAAAAATAGTCATTTTAGATGTGCTCGGCGCTTTTTGATGACGTCCAAGCTCGGGCTACTTTATAATCGTTACCTATGTTGACGACACATCCTTTCTATTTACATTTCGAAAAGGTTTATGGCGAGCGTTGGCCCGCTCTTTTTGCGGCCTTGCAAAAGCCTGAAATACAGGTAGCCCGTGAAAATAAACTGGGTCAGTTTCCAGCTCAGGCCTCTTGGAAATCCCTGATTGAAAAGCCTGAATTACCAGGGTGCTATTGGATTCCAGCAGGGCAAGGAAGTCATCCTGAACGCCGTGGCGATGAGCTGCTAGACAGCTACGTCATGGATCCTGCCAGTGTGATGGTAGCGCGCGCTTTGGAAGTTCAAGCGGGAGATCGTGTTTTAGATATGTGCGCAGCTCCCGGTGGGAAAAGTTTGATTCTGATCGAAGCTTTGGCTGAGGATGGCGAGATTTTTTGCAATGACCTTTCTCCAGAACGCCGTGAACGTCTGAAAAAGGTGATTCAACAATATGTGCCTCGACATATTCGCGATCGCGTGTGGGTCACTGGCAAAGATGGTGTACAGTTTGGATTAAAAGAAGCTAATAGTTTTGATCGAATTCTGTTGGATGCGCCTTGTTCGGGGGAACGACATATTTTGGAAAATTCGACAGCTCAAGCTGAATGGAGTCCACGTCGTACTGAGCACTTGGCGACTCGTCAGTATTCTTTGTTAAGTGCTGCTTTGTTGGCGGTCAAGCCAGGGGGAAGAATTGTTTATTCGACCTGTTCGATCAGTCCTGAAGAAAATGATGGCGTTATTCGTAAACTGTTAAAAAAGAAAAAGAACGCAGTCAAGTTGTTGGAAGCGCCTCTTGGGATTGGCGGGGAGCGAACTGAGTTTGGTGTGGCCTATATGCCCGACCGCGCTGGGTTTGGTCCCTTGTATTTTTCTGTGGTAGAGAAGGCTTAGTTTGTCTCCTCTTCGCAAACGATAGATCTGGAAGTAAGTTTGAAAATTAGTTGTCGTCGGCTTGGCGAAACTTATGGCGACGGTACTCTTCAAGAGTCAGAAAACCGTAGGTTTTTTTTCTATAGATCTCGATAGCTTCTGCTTCAACATCTTCTAAAACTTCTTCCATAAAATCGATGGGAATACTGCCCTGGCTCATGAGTTGGAGGGTATAGAGTTGAACCACTCTGTTAATGAAATCAGAGGTTTTTTCTCTCATATTCTTGGTTTCTTGAAGCTGAATTTCAACGAGTGCCACTAATGTATCTTTCTTCATGCGAAAACTATCGGTTTTCTAGGAGGAAACCTAAGCAAGACTCTGGAAATTTGGTCCAAAGGATGATTGAATACGGTCCATGAAAGCCATCAATCAGCAGGAACTTCAGACCTTTGTCAGTTACTTCTCACCTCTTTTAGAGGGAGCTCAGCTTCAAGAAGTATTGGCCAGCGATCGAGGTTTGGCTCTGTCATTTCATCGTGAAAGGCATTATTGGCTAATCCTAGACCTTGTGCCCAATGCACCGATGATTCTACTTTTTGAAAATCAATGCCCCTTTAAAAAAGGTCCCAAGCCAAAACCTCTGGGACTCTTCTTGAATTCCCATGCCCGCAATTTGTATGTGGTGGATATGGTCGTACAAAGTCAGTGGGGACGGGTTGTGCAGTTGGTTTTAGCCAATAAAACTACTCGCTGTGAGATAGAAATTCGGTTGATTCCAAAACAATGCAACGTGGTCGTTCGGGCTGATGGCAAAACCATCTCTTGGGACAAGGCTTTGGAGCTGACGGAAGCTCCCGTCCTTGAAAATATCCCTGAGTGTCGGAGTCTTGAACAATTGCATGAGCAATGGCTTGCTGAACAAAAGGGTGCCAAACAGACCGCTCTGGATCCCATGGTGCAATGGGAGAAGCAGCGCCAAAAGGATTTGGAAAAAAAACGCAAAGCCCTTGATGAAATTCAAAAACAGATCGAGAGCGATAAACATCTTTTATGGCAAGAAGTGGGGATGTATTTAAAATCCCACGGAACGCTTGAGGTTCCGGAGCATTTGAAAAGCTTTGTGTCTCAGAGCGAAAGCTTGAGTTGGAATATTGAAAATGCGTTTTCAAAAGCCAAGCAACTTGTGAGTAAAAAAGATGGCGCTCGAGATCGTTTGCAAGAGCTCGAAGTCGAGATTGCGAAGTTGGAAAAAGCCCAGTTCAAAGAAAGGCAAAGTAGGCCACAGTTGATTGATTTAATGAGCAAAGCAGAAGCTCGTGGCAGAAAGTTGACCTTGGATTCGGGAGCTTTAGCTTATTGTGGGAAATCAGCGGCGGAGAATTTAGCACTCCTTCGTCAGGCCAAAGCATGGGATTTCTGGCTGCATCTTAAAGACTACCCAGGAGCCCATGCGATTATTCATAGACAACGTGATCAGGAAATTTCCCAGGATGAAATTCAACAGGTGGCTGCGTGGGTTGCAAGGGAGTCTTTGTCTTCAAAATCGCTCATGGTTGGTCAAAAAGTTGCTGTGGTGATAGTGGAGTGTCGTTTTGTCAGACCTATCAAAGGAGATAAGTTGGGACGAGTGACTTATCACTCGGAAAAGACATTTCATTTTTCTTTGCGTCAATCCTAAGGGGTCTTGACTGATATCTCATCGAGTCTAGAATTTCTCTATAAAGTTAGGAGATTTTAGTCATGATTGAAGTCAAAGATCTCACCAAAGATTATGGTCCGCGCAGAGCTATCGATCATTTGAATTTTACTGTCAACAAAGGCGATGTAGTTGGATTTCTTGGCCCGAATGGTGCTGGTAAATCCACGACAATGAAAATTATTACGGGCTTTATGGCTCCCAGTCACGGTAGTGCTTCCGTAGCGGGGTTCGATGTTTTTGAAAATCCGCTCGAAGTCAAAAAGCGCATAGGTTATTTGCCAGAAACTCCGCCGGTGTATGCCGATATGTATGTGCGTGATTATTTGCGCTATGTGGCGGCTTTGAAGCAAGTGCCTAAAGAGAAGATCGAAAGATCTGTCGATCTTGCCATTGAAAAAACCAATCTTGGTGATGTGCAAAAACGTTTGATTCAGCATTTGTCCAAAGGATTCAAGCAGCGTGTGGGTATTGCTCAGGCGATTGTGTCTGATCCAGAGGTTTTATTCCTGGATGAACCGACCGTCGGTCTTGATCCCAAACAAGTGGCTGAGATTCGTGATTTGATTAAGGCTTTACGTGGGCAGCATACGATTGTTCTTTCGACCCATATTTTGCCGGAAGTTCAAGCGACCTGCGAAAAGATTATTATTATCAATAAAGGCAAAATTGTGGCTCAAGATAGCATTCACAATTTGGCAACAATGGAGAAAGGTCAAAGTCGTTTGCAAATTCGTTTGCAAAAAGACGTACCGGATCTCAAGTCAGTTTTCAGCGATATGCACGAAGTTGTTTCCGTCAATTTGGGAACGTCTCCCAAAGAGTGGCGCATGGATGTTCATGGTGGTGACGAAGTGATTGCGGCGATTTCAGCGCGTCTGGTGAATCAGGGGTTGGGGTTGTTGGAGTTTAGCCCATCAAAATTAGATCTTGAAGATGTGTTCTTGAAACTGACCTATGGTCAGCAAGGTGGTGAAGCATGAATGGCGCATTGACGATTTTTAAAAAAGAAATCAAGGGATTCTATTTGAATCCGACTTTTTGGATCATTAGTTTTTTGGTCAGTATGATCTTTAGTTGGGTGTATCCAATTCAATTGAATCTATTTGCCCAACTATTAATGAACTATGTGATGCAACAAGGGATTCCTACTAATCAACTTAATATTCATTATGGCGTTTTCTTGCGTCAGTTGTCTTATCTGAATTTGATTTTGATCTTTGTGGTGCCGGCTTTGACGATGAAGCTTTTCGCGGAAGAGAAGAAACTTCGTACGTTTGATCTTTTGCTGACATCTCCGGTAACTTCTTTCCAAATTGTGGTTGGCAAATATTTTGTCGCCTTAGGTGCGATGGGGGGGATTGTTTTATTAGCCTTATCTTATCCTGTGGCCACGGCAACCTTGGCTAAAATCAACTGGGCGCCCTTATTTATTGCATTCTTTGGAATCTTCTTAGTGGGCAGTGTGTATTCAGCGATGAGCTTATTCTGTTCTTCGCTTACTGAAAATAGCTTAGTGGCCTACGTGATGTCGGTCATTTTAAACATTTCCATCTGGTTTGTGGGAATTGGTTCAGAGGTTGTCGACAGCGAATTAGGTCGCAAGATTTTTGAACATGTATCCTTGAGGACACACTTGTCGAACTTAGTGGAAGGAACTGTGCGTACGAATTCTCTGGTATTCTTTGGAAGCGTGATTGTGTTGTTCTGCTTTTTGGCGGAACGTGTTGTTGAATCTTCCCGTTGGAGATAGTCATGAGCAAATTAAGTAAGATGTCATTTTTGCTTGCGGGGATTTCTTTAGTTTGTATGTGGATCGCCCGTTATATTATAGGTGAGTGGGTTCCTTTTTGCTGGATTGCTTTAGGGCTCACGGTATTTTTTTTCGTCATTCCTTTTTTCAAAGACCGTCATTTTTTCAAAGAATTTTTTACGATGAAAACCACCAAAGAAGGCATGAGCATGGGAGTCTTGATCCTTCTGATGCTGGCTTTGTTGATCGTG
>JBLMWG010000280.1:0-8096 GCA_050257115.1 Bacillota bacterium | reverse complement strand
ATTTCCAACAATTGATTTCATAAGCTTTACATCATCAACAGTAGCTCCACCGCCTGCAAAACCCGTACTGGTTTTAACAAAATGAGCTCCTGCATCGAGGGCTGCCTTACAGGCCAGAGTTTTGTCCTCATGGTTTAATAATGAAGTCTCAATAATGACTTTTACTTTGCGGCCTTGGGCTGCTTCAACAACAGCTTTGATGTCGTTGAAGACGTAATCCATTCTGCGATCTTTTAGGGCGCCAATATGAATGACCATATCGACTTCATTGGCGCCATTTTCAATGGCCATCTTTGTTTCAAAAGCTTTGCTATTTGTATCCATCGCGCCTAAAGGAAAACCAACAACACAGCAAACAGCAACATTGGATCCTTTTAAAAAACGAGCACTATCTTTTACGTAAGACGTATTTACGCATACACTAAAAAACTGATTCTCACGAGCCTCTTTGCAGAGCTGCTCAATTTGAGCGAGCTGAGCTTCTGGCTTTAAGAGTGTATGATCGATATATTTATTCAGCTGCACTTGGTACCTCAGGGTTGAGCAAAAAGAGAAAGTATCGCAGAATGCTCTCAGAGGCAAATACGAGTTCTGAAAAGAGAAGAGCCCTTACGTTTAAAGACGCAAGGGCTCTAGTAGTATAATAAGAATCTGGGACTTAACCAACTTTGGTTTTGGCACCCATAGCTCCGATAGTGCCATTGATTGCTGTGTCTCCTGCGCCAGCTTGGCCGAGGAAAGTTTTTGCATCAGAGGCAGAAACTTTACCTTTACGCACAAGATCTTCGATATATTTTTCGAATAAGATCATGCCCTGACTAGAGCCTGTTTGCATTGCTGAAGGAATTTGATGGACTTTGCCTTCACGCACCAAGTTGGAAATCGCTTTTGTGTTTCTCATGATTTCATAAGCAGCGACACGACCCTGGCCGTCGGCGCGTGAGAAAAGTGTTTGTGCGATGACTCCACGTAAACTTTCTGCAAGCATAGTGCGAATCTGCTGTTGTTGCCCAGCAGGGAACACATCTATGATACGGTCGATTGTTTTTGCCGCACTGTTGGTATGCAGAGTGCCGAAAACGATGTGACCTGTTTCGGCTGCAGTCAATGCAAGTGATATAGTTTCCAAGTCGCGCAACTCACCCACAAGCAAGATATCCGGGTCTTCACGGAGCGCGGCTTTAAGAGCGTTCGCAAACGTTTTTGTATGGCTTCCGACTTCACGTTGATTGACCAGGGACTTGATGTTGGGATGCACGAACTCGATAGGGTCTTCAACAGTAATGATGTGCGCTTCACGAGTCAGGTTGATTTGATGAATCATTGCTGCCAGAGTCGTCGATTTACCAGAACCTGTTGGACCTGTGACAAGAATCAAACCACGATCGCAGTCGATCATATCCAAAACTGCAGGAGGCAAGCCAAGCTCTTGAGCCGTTTTAATTCTTTCTGGGATGATACGCATCACGGCGCCAAGACCTTTTCGTTGCATGAATACATTGCAACGAAAGCGACCTATGCCAGCGAGAGTGTAGGCGAAATCGAGCTCCCATTTTTCAACGAAAGCTTTTTTTTGCTTTTCGGAGAGAATTTCAAAGATAAGACCTTGCACATCTTGATTGCTAAGCTCGCGGTAATTCAGAGGAACCATGTTACCATGGAGTCGTAAGTATGGTGCTGCGCCGCTGGTGACGTGCAAGTCGGATGCGCCTTGTTCAACCATGAGTTTAAACAGTTCATCAATTGTAGCCATCGAATACTCCCTAAATGGTCTAATACAGTGATCTTTTCGGTAAGTTGTGTTTTAATGCTTAAATAATATTTGCCCTCAGTTTGGTTTCTGGACTATTGGAGGGCTTAGGAACATGACGAATGTTCCGTAGTTCTATATAGTTCGTAGTAGGAGACCTCCATGGCAGCTGAAATTCTCATCAATGTTCGACCTCAAGAAACGCGGGTAGCTTACGTAGAGGGTGGTATTCTTTCTGATTTAAAAATTGAACGAAAAACGTCGCCGACTTTAGTCGGGTCAATTCATCGCGGAACCGTTATCAGGGTATTGCCGGGAATGCAGGCCGCATTCGTCGATATTGGTTTAGATAAGGCCGCATTCTTGTATGTCGGGGACATCAGAGAAGACGTCGACGATAACTTCTTGTCTAGCGTTGATCGCGAAGAGCCTCTGGAGATTGCGGGGGACGATGATAAACCACCCCACACACATCAAATCAAAACTCCGATTCAAGAGCTGCTAAAAGAAGGTCAATCTATTCTTGTTCAGGTGGCGAAAGATCCACTTGGAACCAAGGGTGCACGCCTGACAACTCATTTATCGCTGCCAGGTCGTTTCGTGGTGTTTTTGCCAACAGTCAGACATTTGGGAATTTCTCGTCGTATTGAAGAGGAAAATGAGCGTGAACGTCTCCGTAAGCTTGTGCAAAAGATCAATCCATCAGGTGGAGTGATTGTTAGGACTGCAGGAGATGGTGCTTCTGAGGAAATGCTTAAAGCGGACATCGAGTATCTTGATCGTTTAAGCAAAGAAATCTTTAAGAACTACGAGAAAAAGAAAACGCCGGGGCCATTGCACACCGAACTGGACGTCGAGTTGCGCGCATTGCGTGACTTAATGAGTGAGGATGTCACAAGCGTGTGGGTTGATGACCTTGAGATTCATAAGAAGGTTGTGAAATTCGTTTCTCAGTTCATGCCTAAGTACAAACAAAACATCGTTCTCTATGAAGAAAAGAAGCCGCTTTTTGATCTTTATGATATCGATATTGAAATATCTCGCTCTATGGAGAGGAAGATCTGGCTGAAATCAGGTGGATACATTGTCATCGATGAAGCCGAAGCGCTTGTTGTTATTGATGTGAATACAGGTAAGTTTGTCGGCAAAAAGGATCTTGAGGACACTATTCTTAAAACAAACTTGGAAGCCGTTCGTGAAATCGCTCATCAACTAAAGATTCGCAACTGCGGTGGTATTATCATTATCGACTTTATCGACATGGAGAAGGAGTCCCACCGCGAAAAAGTCATGGAAGCTTTAGCTGAAGATTTGGTTAAAGACCGAGCGCGTACAAACATTGTTTCTATGTCACAACTTGGTTTGGTGGAGATGACTCGTAAGCGCATCCGTCCAAGCCTCATTAAAACACTGTGCGAGCCATGTTCTTATTGTGACGGCAAGGGTTACATCAAACGCAAATCGACGGTAGCCAATGAGATCTTCCGTGAATTGGAGCGTGATGCTGACATGTTGATTAACAAAAAGACGAATGTTGTCATTCACTGTCATAGTGAGGTTGTTGATTGGATCTATGAAGTTGAAGGGGAAAGTCTTGAGAGCATTGAAAAAAAGCTTGGGCGTTCTGTGGCCTTCAAGATCGAACCCAACTATCACTTAGAACAATATGAGATATTTTTCGTATAGTTTAGATTAGATCAAGGTCCTATTTTCATTGATATCATTGAATACTCGGGCAAATGTTCCGAAACGGACTGCATGCAAAAGTTCTTTGTATTCATTTTGGTTTTATTGATCACAAATTTGGGGCTAGCGCAGCCCTGTGGTCCTTATAACCCCTTTAGAACAAGGGCATTGCAGGATGTGTCTCAGAATTCATGCATTCAGATGCTTAAATCAAAACAGTGCCAAGATCTTTTTGCAAAAATGAGAGCGAAAGGTGAGCATCCTGAAGACAAAGCATTGAAATGCCAGGATCAAAGCTCCTTATCGCGAGCCTTTGAAGCTTCCAGAGATTATGCTGTCGGCTGCCAAATTGGTGGATGGAATTTCGTAAAAGAATCTTTTGTCGGTCTTGGAACGGCAATCGGCGAAGGTGCTGCCCAAATTGTTCTTGGCATGGAGACAGAAAATGCTGTGAACAAGGCTTGTAATGCTGATCTGAAGATGAAAGCATCGCTCTATAGCATTTATAATCAAGACTTACCAAAACTTCTGAAGATGCCTTTGCCACCCGTGAAGGATCTAGAATCAAAAAGCTGTGCAGCTATTAAACTGGATTTAAGTCGTCATTCTTGGCAAAGACCCAAGGAAGTCGGCATGTCCATTATCAATAAACAGATGGCAGGTAAGGCCTTAACGGCTGAAGAGGAAGAATTCCAAGCATGGGGGCGTTCGCGAACGAGTGGCCCTAAGAACATCAACCTTTTGGGGGAAGCCAAAGCCAAACTTAAGGAAATGGGAATTCAGCTGGATTGCTATAGTGCCAAAGCGGCTGCAGCTATGACGTGTGAGGCAATTGCGCAAATAGCTAGTTCAGTTCCGGGCTCCACGGGGTTGGCTATTAAAGCGGCCCGCCTAAAAAACATTTCAAAGATTGCCGGTGTTGCTGGTCGCTAAAAAGGGGATGGCAGCTCATAGAATCTTATGGGTCCTGCCGTTTGACGCAATCAATCTAGAATCATTGACCTCGCTAGCGGCAAAAGAATCAATTGTGCGAAATTCTTAGTAAAAACTGCTCTAGTATGATGGCCGGAGTGAGTTAGAAGCCCACCGGAAACCGATTGATACTATTGTAAAGAAATCCTCAACTAAAGTTGCCCGATTCAGTGAAGCAGGAAATTTAAAAGCCTCAAAAACACCCTAAGCAGCTAGAAAGAGGGGCTTTTTTCTGAATATCTAGATTCTAAAAAAAGCTGTCTTTTTTATTGCCAAGACTCGCATCCAAAGCTAACCTCTTCTTCTTCCTGAAAAGCTGAAAAAAATAGCATGTAATAGGTTGACAAAGCCTAGTGCGAGGTGGCATTTACCACTGGCTTAATTCGGGTAGCTGGAGGTTCTAATGTACGCGATTATTCGTACGGGCGGTAAGCAATATAAAGTACAAGCGGGTGATGTTCTTCAAGTAGATAAAGTTGAACATAAGCTTGGTGCAGAGTTTGATATCAACGAAATCTTGATGGTTGGTGGTGAGTCCACTCATGTTGGTCAACCTCTAGTTAAAGGTGCAAAAGTAACTGTAGTTGTTACTAAGCAAGCTAAAACTAAAAAAGAAATCGTTTTCAAAAAGAAACGTCGTCAAGGTTACAGAAAGTTTGCGACTCACAAACAAGAGTTCACTGAACTTTTCGTGAAAGCAATCACTTCACCAGACGGTAAAACAACTAAAACAGATGCTACGCCAAATGTAGTAGACGTTGCTGCGAAACGCACTGAAGCTACACAAGCTCGTGTTGCTGCTCGCAAAGAACGCGCTGCTAACAAATCAAAAGGCGAAGAAGTTGTAAAAAAAGCTGCTAAAAAAGCTGTAGCGAAAAAGAAAGTTGCTAAGAAAGTAGTTAAAAAAACTGCTAAAAAAGCGACCGCTAAGAAAAAAGTAGCTAAAAAGACTTCTAAAAAAGCGTAATTTAGAATTTTTTAAGAGAGGTTAGTCATGGCAAGTAAGAAGGCCGGTGGTAGTACAAAGAACGGACGTGATTCACAGAGTAAACGCTTGGGCGTTAAGCGCTTTGGCGGTGAAAAAGTTCTTGCGGGAACAATCATCGTTCGTCAACGTGGAACTAAATTCCACTTGGGCAACAACGTAAAAATGGGTCGCGACTACACGATCTATTCTGTTATCGAAGGTCTTGTTAAGTTTGAGCGTTTCTCTAAAGAGCGTTTCAAAGTTAGTGTTTATCCTAAAGCTGTCTAGTCAGACTCCTTAGATAAGCACCTAGAGATTTTTCATACATGAAAAAGGAGCCATCTCTGGCTCCTTTTTTGTTGTATACATCTCATCCATAAAGTGGTGCTGAAAAATGAAATTCATCGACGAAGTTAAAATTACATTAGCGTCTGGCCGTGGTGGTCCCGGTTGCATTAGTTTCCGCAGAGAATCTGGCTTGCCTCGTGGCGGTCCAGATGGTGGTGACGGTGGCAAGGGTGGTGATGTTATTATTCGCACATCCAGACATATCAATTCACTTGTCGATTTCAGACAAAATAAAAGATACGCCGCTCAAAATGGTGAAATGGGTTATGGCCGTCAAAAAGCTGGTGCCGATGGCGAAAATTTGGTGATGATTGTTCCCGAAGGAACTGTCATTCGCACTCTTGAAGGCGAAATCATTGTCGACATGACGGGAATCAACGAGTACGTGATTCTTAAAGGCGGCCGTGGTGGTAAAGGGAATGAGTTCTTTAAAACCAGCATCAATCAAGCACCTGATTACGCTCAACCTGGCGAGGAAAATGAAGAAGTCGAAGTAAAACTCGAACTGAAGCTCATCGCTGATGTGGGTATTATCGGCTTCCCTAACGCAGGGAAATCTACATTAATCTCTCGTATATCTGCAGCGAAGCCAAAGATCGCGGATTATCCGTTCACCACATTGACTCCAAATTTGGGAGTGGTTAAGGCCGGAGATTATAGCTCGTTTGTCGTTGCTGATATCCCAGGTTTGGTCAAAGGTGCTCACGAAGGCGTCGGATTGGGTATTCAATTTTTGAAACACGTAGAGCGCACGCGTATCTTTATCCACTTAGTGGACGTATCGGGTGTATCTGGTAGAGATCCGATTCAGGATTTTGAAGACCTTAATCATGAGTTAAAAATGTATGACGAGAGCAATCAGGATAAAGAGGGATTTTTTCCTCTTTCCACGCGCCCACAATTTGTCGTGCTAAACAAAATTGATACTCTTGGCATCGATCAACTAGAAAAAATTAAAACGAAATTCAAAAAAATCACCGGCTCTAGCCCATTAGCTATCTCTGCCGTCACAGGTAAGAATATCAATGAATTGGTCACTGAGTTGGGTCGGCAGATATTGAAGGATATAGAATAATGAAAATCGGTATTTTTGGCGGAAGTTTCAATCCTCCTCACATGGGTCACGTCAACGCCATTCAAACAGTGGCAAAAAAAATGGGTTTGAACAAAATCCATGTGGTTCCAGCGGCGCAAAATCCACTTAAAACTCCCGTTGAAGGTCCAACTCCAGAACAGCGTTTGGAACTCACGAAGCTGGCGTTTAATCAATATGGCGACATGTACTATGTTGATGACCAAGAACTTCAACGCGGCGGCATGAGTTACACAATCGATACAGTGATGAATCTTCGTAAAACCTATGATGCTTCAGATCTATATTTGATCGTTGGCGCTGACAAATTTGAAGAGCTTAGCCAATGGAAAGACTATTCGAAAATTTTGGCTGAAACTAATTTGGTTGTTACAACTCGTCCTGGTTACGATATGCCGGAATCTCTTGAGGAGATGCCAGGATATTTGAAACCACTGGTTGCGGATTTTGATTTCAACTTCATCGAGTTGACGACAGGTCGTAATATTCAGTTTATCACTTTGCGTGATATCGAAATTTCCTCTTCTGAAGTTCGTAAATGGCTTCGCACGGGTAAACCGGTTGAAAAATATCTGGCGTTGTCGGTTGAGTCCTACGTCAAGGAACACAAGCTTTATCGTAATCTAGGCGATCGTATTGGTGATTTCACAAAATTCACTGAATTCTGTGGAAATATTCTGTTCGCTAATAAAGGGATCAACGTTCGCGGATTTGACTTAAGAAATATTACGGCGCCTAGCGAATTTTCATTGATTGCTTCTGGTACATCGACTCGTCATGCGACGGCAATGGCTGAAAATATCGTGATTGCGGTTAAAGAAGAATACAACGTTCATCCACAATCTGTTGAGGGTGTTGATGAAGGTCGTTGGGTTCTGGTCGATTACGGCTCTTTGATCATTCACGTATTTTATGACTTTGTACGCATGGAGTATGGTCTCGAAAATCTATGGAGAGAAGGCAAGGATTTAGGCCTTAAGGATCCATACGTTGGAAAGCAATAGCTAATGAAATTCATATTGTACAATCTCGCAACGGCCAAAGAAGCTTGGGCTGATCAGGTCAGCGAGTTGTACAAGAAGAAGATCTCGTTTTTCACACCGTTTGATATTCAGTCCTTAAAAGCTAAAAAGTCTGCCCGTGAGAACGCAGACTTTCAGCGCAACGAAGAATCCGAACTCATTCTTAAGAATATTAATAGTGATGACTAGGTTGTGTTATGCGATGAGCGTGGTTCTTTCTTTGATGCGATTCAGTTTTGTAATAAAATCTAAGACAGT
>JBLMWG010000279.1:0-5041 GCA_050257115.1 Bacillota bacterium | reverse complement strand
CATCAATTTTAAGCAAACTTGCTGTTGGATTGTGATCAACAACATGCACGGCACTCACAGGAGACGCGGACAGCGAGTTTAGCATATTATAAGCACTGGAGTTTGAATACTTCAGCAAGTACTCCCCCGCCAATGCCTGGGACCCGAAAAACAATGCACCTAAAATTAACGCACGATTCATATTAAATCCCTCCATGGATTACCCATAATACGATGGAATTTTGAGAGATGAACAGAGGCCCCTCTAAATGACAGTTTTAATTTCGTTAACACATCTCATCAAAAGTTGAACACGCCGTTGAACTTCTCAAGAATGAACACGCTGATATTCAACAATTTATCAATGAGGCATCTATGACATATCTTCACTCCATCATCCTGGGAATCGTCGAAGGGCTTACCGAGTTTCTGCCAATCTCCTCGACCGGGCACATGATTATCACAAGCTCCCTCATGGGTATTGAAGAGAACAGCTTCACCAAAGCTTTTGAAGTAATCATTCAATTTGGTGCGATTCTTTCCGTTTTGGTTCTTTACTGGAAAAGATTTTTGCCGAATTGGAATTTCTATAAAAAGCTGTTCGTCGCCTTCCTGCCGACAGCTATCATCGGCTTTATCGTTAAGGACTTTGTTGAAATATTGCTAGGCAATGTGCAAGTCGTGGCTTGGTCGCTAATTCTTGGAGGTCTGGTACTCGTGTGGTCCGACAAAGCATTCGCCCACCTGACTGCCGTAGGCCGTAAAACTTCAGATCTAAGCTATTTGGATTCCGTGAAGTTAGGTCTCTTTCAATCCATCGCTATGATCCCAGGAGTTTCTCGTTCTGGTGCCACAATCATGGGAGGGTTGACGTTAGGCTTAAACAAGCGCGAAGCTGCAGAGTTTTCATTTTTCTTGGCCGTTCCAACAATGGCTGCCGCAACGCTTTACAAATTATTGAAAATTTATAAAACCATTCAGCCCGACCAAATTAACATTTTAATGGTCGGCCTGGTGGTTTCTTTTATTGTGGCGATGATCGCTATCAAGGGCTTTATTGGAATTGTCACTCGCTATGGTTTCCGTGGCTTTGGGTATTACCGCATTGTTCTGGGCATTGTTATTTTGGTTATGATCTTTACCGGTCACCATCTGCAAATGGATTAGGAAGGATTTGGCAATGGAGAAGTTTCTCTTTGAAGAATCACATTTTATTTCCACGGAATTAGCGGTGTTTTTAAAACAGCACACGCTTTTTATGGCCAACTGGAAATGGGTCGTGTTGCTGATCGGATGGGGCCTTGGCTTTGTGCTTCGTCCCCTATTGCAATTCGTTCTTAAGAAGATCAAAGAATACAACTTATTCGCAAAAAAATTCCCGAAAGGTTTTATCGCTTACTTCTTTAAGCGTGAAATCGAAAGGCCTTTCGCCTGGACCCTGATCATTCTGTTCTGGTTTGGGGTGAATGACGGGATCGAGTTGTCTGGTAAATTTTTGACCTACTATGAGCATTTACTTAGAGCCCTCATGGCGATCCAAATCATGCATTTGGCTTACTATGGCGTCGATGCTTTAGGAGATGTTTTAAAAGACCTCGCTGCAAAAACTGAAAACACCATGGATGACTATCTGGTTCCTTTTGCCAGCAAGACCTTAAAAATCTTGGTGGTGGTTCTCGGAGTCCTTCTTGTTTTGCAAAGTTTCGGTCTGAACGTCATGTCACTCATGGCCGGTCTGGGACTGGGTGGTTTGGCCTTAGCCTTGGCTGCTCAAGACACCGCTGCCAATCTTTTTGGCTCGGTGACAATCTTGATCGACAATCCCTTTAAAATTGGCGACTGGGTAAAAGTAAAAGACATGGAGGGAACTGTCGAAGAGATTGGTTTCCGCTCTACCCGTATTCGCACTTTCTACAATTCCGTCATCACCATTCCCAACGCGATGATGGCTAAAGAAACCATCGACAACATGGGGGTTCGCCCCTTCCGTCGCATTCGTCAAGTTCTTGGATTGACCTATGAAACAACGCCAGAAAAAATTGAAGCTTTCTGTGACAACGTTCGCTATTTCATCAAACAGTATAACAACGTCAATCCAGATACTGTGGTCGTAAACTTCAACGACTATGCGGATTCGCAACTCAATGTTTTGGTGCAATTCCATTTGCAAGTCTTCTCCGCTACCGAAGAACTGGAACACCAACAGAAAATCTTTCTGCAAATTTTGCGGATTGCTGCGGAGATGAAGGTCGACTTTGCTTACCCTACGCAGACAGTTTACTATCGCGGCGGCGGGGGCAACTAACTAGCCCTCGGGCAACTTGTGGAGTTAAGCCTGGGATCCCAAGATGACGTCTCAGCGGCTTCCTCCGAACTGATTCATGAGGTTATCCAGCCGTTGATGAATTCTTTTAATGCTGGCATAGAGCTCGAGAATTCACAAAATCCCTAATACCTGCAACCCTAAAAAAAAAGCTTCGACCTGAATCGAAGCTTTTTTTATCTCGCGTTTTAGGACTTCAACTATTTTTTCTTTTTCTTTGGGGCAATTCCGGATTCTGCGCGGATTTTTGCAGCCTCAAGTTTCGCCTTCTCTGTTTCCGCTTCAGCTTTAGCCGTTTCCATCTTAATCGTTGCTTCCTCAGCTTTATCTTTGGAAGAGCTCAGTTGTTCGGCTAGTTTATCCGCTTCTGCCTTTGCTTTTTCAGCATCAGCTTTTAACTTCGCCAGCTCGGCTCCTGCTTTAGCTGTTGTGGTCTCATTTTCAGCGATGGATTTCTTTGCACGAGCACTTTCAAGATTTGCCTGGGCTTCCTCTTGTTTCAGCTTTGCGCGATTGCTTTCCAGCTCTTGCTTGGCTTTTGCGGCTGATTGTTTTGATTTTTCTTCCTGAGATTTCAACTCAGACAATTTCTTTCTTTCTACTTCCGCAGCAGAGAGCATTTGCTTTGAAGATTCAAGGGCTGCCTTCAACTCAGCTTCCACTTTTTCCGTCATTGCTTGAGATTGTTCCTGTTGTGCTTTCAGGCGAGCCACTTCCGCATCGGCCTTTGCTTTTTCTGCTTCCGCACGAGCAATGTCTTGTTTTGCTTTTGCATCGCGAGCTTTGGATTCCGCAATAGCTTTTTGTACAAGCAATTTTGTTTTTTCCAAGTTCTGCTGCGCTTTTGCCGCTTCAAGCTTTTCAGCGTCGGCTTCTTTCGTTGCCTTCATGCCCGCTTCTGTTGCGCTGGCTGCATCTTTTTCCAAGTCTTTTGCTTGATCCCGCAATTCATTGGCTTTCTTTTCCGCAGCCTTGCGAGCCTCTTGAGATTGCTCTTTAAGTTGCACAGCTTTTTGAACTTTTTCTTGCGCGGCTTTAATACGCGCCTGCGCTAAGGCTTGTTCCTTTTCCGCGTTTTTCTGATCGCGTTCATTCTCAGCTGTTTCCAATTTCAACTTTGCAGAGTCACGCTCAGCATTGGCCTGCTCTTTTTTTGCGTCACTTTCCGCAGCACGCGCCTTATTAATTGCGGCTTGCGCTTCAGAACGAGCTTTATCACGAACTCGACGATCCTCGTCAGCACGACGTTTGGCTTCGTTGGCGTCGGCTTTAGCAGCTTCTGCATCGACATTAGCCTCTTCCGCCTCAATAGCTTTACTGTCCGCTTGAGCAAAAACTTTTCCAGATGTCGTCGTCAATAATACTGCAACAAGAAGAATACCGAATGACTTGAAATACATTTATGTCTCCTTAGATGTTAACAGGCATTAGAATATATGGAATTTTGACAAAAAAAAAGCGACCAGGATTTTGGGGGGATTATCCTAGCCGCCTTAGGGGGTTGCCTTGATACAAGAGCAACAGAGGTGCCAAGACCAAGAGTTAGTCAGTTCGGCTTAAATCACAGTCCACAGCCAAACCTGTGTCTAGGTTTTGATCACAATGCGCCAATTGTCGGCTTAATAAAGAGGCACTCACAGCTCGCATTGACCTATCTGGACTCGACAGAATTCGTCGAAGATTTTTTACTAAGAGTTATGAGCTTTCTCACAATAAAACACTTTTTGGGGCCCATCGCATTTATCGCGATCTCATCCCCGGCCTATGCCCTCCACATAATGTTAGATCCAGGCCATGGCGGCGTTGATAAAGGGGCCGTTTATAATTCTGTGAAAGAAGCTGATTTAGTATTAAATATCGCCAATCGATTGAAGAATCTTTTGGCAAAAGATCCCCAATTCACCGTCAGCATGACCCGCGCCCAAGATCGATCTATAGCTCTGCCCGAGCGTGTGAAAATGGCTGAAGCCGCAAAAGCGGATTTATTTGTGAGCCTGCACGCCAACGCCGCTTCTGACCAACGAGCAAAAGGAGTGGAGTTCTTTTTTCAAAACAACTTACCGCCGGACGAAGAAAGTTTATTTTTAGCCAGCCAGGAAAATCAGTCCTCCACTGTTTCCTCAGCGGATATGCATGAGAACAACAGCGGCGAAGAGCTTTCAAAAAAAGGCGACGTCGCCGCGATTCTTGAAGACCTTCATCGTCAAAACCGCATGATGAGCAGCTTGCGTTTGACTCAAACGCTGAGCACCATCTGGGAAACTGATGCCAACGCCATGCAAGCCACAATCAAACAAGCTCCGTTTTACGTCATTTCAAAAACCTCGATGCCCTCCGTTTTGATTGAAATAGGTTTCCTCACAAATCCTCGCGAAGTTAAGAAACTTCAAAATGGCGATTATCAGAAAGATCTTGCTCAAAAAATCTACAACGCTCTCGTTTCATACAAAGAAAAAGTAGACAATTCCGCAGCGAAGAATCTAAATTAAAGGCTCATTTCGGTCATTCGATCACTAAGGAGCCCCATGCGTAACGACGGACGTCAATTCGACCAACTCAGAGATATTAAAATCACCCCTAACGTATCTGAATACGCTGAAGGTTCCGTGATGGTTGAATTTGGTAAAACCAAAGTTCTGTGCACGGCAACTTATGAGCCGAAAGCTCCACAATGGTTACTAGGTACAGGTTCTGGCTGGGTCACAGCAGAATACGGCATGCTTCCTCGCGCCACTCACA
>JBLMWG010000278.1:0-2840 GCA_050257115.1 Bacillota bacterium | reverse complement strand
TCCTGAGTAGTGGAGATCATGCTCATTTTGCAGATCGAAATTCTGTATGGCCTTTTGTCTCCAGTTGGTGTGTAGCTTAATTATGTGCGGTGATAGGCGATCTAGGCGAATCCAGTTTTGCGTAGATAAAAATTCATCGCCTTCGCGAGTGATCAGATTATGATCTTGGAGAAATTGTAAAACCTTTAAAAGGACATCGTGACTCACGTTTAGATATTCTTTAATTGCTCCTAACTTTCTAAGGCCGGGAATTGTTGTCGCCACGTGAGCGGCAGCGTAAATCCAGGACGAATAGTATGTTCCTTTAGCTTCTTCGGAGATTTCATTTTTACGTCCAAGGCGTTCTACGATTTCGAGTCGACGCTTGTGAGCTTGTTGTATCTGTCTTGTGAAGTGTTTCCTTAGAGAAGCGGAGTTTGCGCGGTCTCTGCTGACTAACAGTAAGAAGAAATCAGATTCTTCGGCGGTGTGCTCAAAATACGAGTTCGCTAAATCAGCTTGTTCAAGACTTAGGGGATATTTCTGCCTTAAGACCTGCGATAGAAAAGCAGGTTGTATTCGCACATAATTTGCGAATCGGCCTTTGGTGCCCCGTGGGAGATTGCTGCTGCTAAAGCGTTCGTTGAGATAAGAGTAGTGATCCTCGAAGTCAAAGATGTTCCTCACTGTGGCCTCATTTTTGAAGTAGTTGTCGTGAAAAATTTAAGTAACTTAAAGAAACTCACGGTTTTTTTCAAACAAAAATAATGAGATGGAATCTAGGTTGGTTTAGAACTTAGGTGTCTGATATAGATCTTAACGAAGAGGAACTTATGGGGAATATAATTAGAAAAATCATCGTTTCGTGCGCAATAGCTGCATTATTTTGTTCAACCGGACTTGGTAAAATGAGGATAATTGGAGGCGGTAGTGATGGCGGTGGAGGAGTCTCAAATCCGCCACTAGCTTCTCTTGAGGATATTGCCCTAATTAACGGCATGCAAAATTTTATATTAATGTGGAGCAATATGGAGGAAGCGTTTTTCGAAAGACTTGAACCTCGCTATCAATCTAAATCGCCCTACTTCAAGCTCTTTCGGGGACAAAGAAAGTTCTCTGACATCATTATGTCCACAGGTTTTGAAGTGAGAATGAGTCAAACATGCTTCGACGCAAAAGGAGTTCCCAAAGACGCATCTGTATATTCATCTACACCAGGATATTTGTGTTTTAGTCCGTATTCGTTATTCGGCAAGCTTAATGAATACACTTATAGGGCAGAGGTTGCTGCCTTGATGATTCATGAACTTTCGCACGTTGCTGGAGCATCAGAAGTGGAGGCTGAACTAATTCAAAAAGATGCACTTGAAACTCTATATAAAATGAACATCGAGGGTAAAATGTTGCTTTTAGCCCTATTGTTGGACGTTCCTGAGAATACTCAAGTTGAGGGTGGATATCTTAAGGCTATGATGAAGGATCCCCTGGTGTGGGCAAAAGGTCCGATGGAGAATCTCAAGGTGAGTTACAGAGATGTGGAAGATTGGGGGGACTATTGGGATGAACTTGGAAAAAACTGCTTTGATGTGGTGACCGCACCTTTGTTATATGCGCAACCTGAGACCTTGTTAGCCTATAGTGCGACTAAAGAGAAGATAGATGTTCTGAAATACTTCGTTTGTCAGAATGACGAACGATTGGATGATTCTAAGCGCAGTGAGTGTGCACGTGAAATGGATATACGATTCGGCAGAGATACTCAGCTAACTGCTCGCCAAATAGTCATTCGCAGAGCGCAATTTGACCCAGGACCAAACTACGATCTAGTCACAATTAATAAACCTCAAAATTGGCGAGATGCGGAAAACATTATTCGGGAAGTTTCGGTCTATGTAGATCAAATTCATGCCGAAGCTAAGAAAATTTTTGAGTTTAGTGCGCCAGTGATTGTAAAACATTAAAAAATGATATTTGGCTTCAATAAAGTGACATTCTGTGTGTTGTCGCTTTATTGAATTAAGCGCATCAAATAAAATCCTCGCAAAAAGAGGCCTAAGACTTCATCAACTCATCAGTAGAAAGACCGGAGAACTCCTTAACACCTTTCATGAGGTACCAGAAAATTCCCAACAGGAAGAGCATGGATGGAATCATGATCATGGCCATGGACCATGTGGTCATCTTGGCAATTTGCTCATTTAGAATGATCGACTGAGCTTCGGCGGTGAGAGTTTGATCGATATCTAAAAAGACATGTCTTGCGAGTAAGAAGTTACAAACAGCACTAAATACAAACGAAAGAGACAGCCACATGGTGGATTTTCTCATGTGATCGTGGAATTCAGATTGTTTGCCGTGCTCTTTTAGTTTTTCTTCTAGCAAATCTACTTTCATCACTGCTGGGTTCAGGAACAGTGTTTCAATAAATGGCTTTTTGCTGAAGGCTGAACCCAAAACAAATAAACCTACAAGGGTGGGGAATGCGGCTTCTTTCACTGCGAACCAGAAGCCGTGAATACCGATAACTGCAAGTCCTCCGGTTAGCGACACATTGATAAGTCCCAGAGCGGACATTGCGTTTACTTTTTTGCGTTTCGTAAGATCGTAAGCGCCATAACATAAAGGAAAGGCGAGGGCTAAAATCAAGGCGTTCAAGGGACCGATGAATTTAGTCAGCTTGTTGAGAATTAAAACCGGCAACACGATGTTGAAGATCAGGTTGAGCCAAGGGTTTTCTTGTTTTACTTGTTGCGGAGTTTGTTCTGTCGTTGTCATTGACAGCTATGTTTGTCGGCTTAAAAGGAAAAGGCAAGTGGAAGGTACGGACATACTTTTGGTAGCGAGCCTGCGTTACAAGTGAC
>JBLMWG010000277.1:0-17169 GCA_050257115.1 Bacillota bacterium | reverse complement strand
AGCTTTCATCGCTCGTATCGAAAATCCAGCTAAACTAATGGTAGAAATGCTCTAATCCGGATTGACCGGAGGATGTCGAAGCCCCGGAAGGGGCGCAGACTGGACTGAGGAAATATTTATGCAAAATTTTGACGTAGTAGTAATTGGTGCGGGTCCTGGCGGTTATGTTGCCGCTATCCGTTCTGCACAACTTGGTTTTAAAACAGCAGTCATTGAACGCGAAGCTTTAGGTGGCGTGTGCTTGAACGTGGGTTGTATCCCATCAAAAGCGATGATCACTGCGACTCACCTTCTTCATAAAGCTCAACACAACTTCAAAGACATGGGCTTGATGATCAAAGGTGGCATTGACGTCGACATGAAACAACTTGTGAAATGGAAACAATCCGTTTGTGACAAGATGTCTGGTGGTGTTGGTCAACTTTTAAAAGGTTACGGCGTAACTATTCTTAAAGGTGATGCTGAGTTCAAGTCTTCTAAAGAGATCTCTCTTAAATCATCTGCAGGTACTGAAGCTATTCAAGCTAAGTACTTCATCGTAGCAACAGGTTCTCGTCCAATCGAAATCCCAGGATTCAAATTTGACGAAAAAGATATCTGTTCTTCAACTGGCGCATTGGCTTTCGACGAAATTCCAAAACGTGTCGCAGTTATCGGTGGTGGTTACATCGGATTGGAAATCTCTTCTTACCTACGCAAATTGGGTACTGAAGTAACTGTGATCGAAGCAATGCCTTCATTGCTTGCTGGCGTTGTTGATCCAGATTGCGCACAAGTGGTTGTACGTAAGCTTGATAAAGCTGGTGTAAAAATCATGTACGGTGCAAAAGCTAAATCTCAGAAAAAAGTAAAAGACGGCTACGAAGTAACTGTTGAAATCAACGGTAAAGACGAAGTTGTTAAATGCGATAAAATCCTAGTAACTGTAGGCCGCCGTCCAAACGGTGACCAAGCAAACTTGAAAGCCGCTGGTATCGCGGTTGATGAGCGTGGTTTCATCAAAGTCGATGCTCAACGCAGAACAAATGTTCAAAACATCTTTGCTATCGGTGATATCGCTGGTCAACCAATGTTGGCTCACAAAGCCTCTCACGAAGGTGTATTGGTTGCTGAAGTGATCTCTGGCGCAAACCGCGTTTACGACGCGAAAACAGTCCCAGCAGTTGTCTTCACAGATCCAGAAATCGCATCTGCAGGTATGACTGAAGCTGAAGCGAAAGCTAAAGGTTTCAACGACCTCATCATCGGTAAATTCCCATTCGGAGCTAACGGTCGTGCAGTGAGCATGATGGAAACTGATGGCTTCGTAAAAATGATCGCTGACAAGAAAACACACGTTTTATTGGGCGTTCACATCGTAGGCCCTGAAGCATCTAACTTGATCTCTGAAGCTGTTCTAGCGATCGAGATGGGTGCACGCATTGAAGACTTGGCTCTTTCTATCCACCCTCACCCAACATTGGGCGAGACAATGATGGAAGCTGCTGAAGCAACATTGGGCCACGCAATCCACATCATCCAAAAGCCTTTGAAACACTAAAAGGTACGGACATACTTTTGGTAGCAATACCGCGTCTAAAGGCTCTCGAAAGGGAGCCTTTTTTTATTTTTCGACCAAGGTTCGGACATACCTTTGGTAGATAGCGCTCCAAAACTTCTTAGACTGGTACCGATCTAGCAAATGCATCCATCATGGCTAGAAAAAAAATCCTTTATACGCACGAACTTCCATACCACGTGATGGCTCGATCAAATAATAAAGAATGGTTTTATTTACCGATCTCCCAATCATGGCAAATTTTCACAGAGTGTTTAAGGAAAACCCAAGACAAGTATGGTCTTAGTATTTACATATTCGTTCTGATGGATAATCACTATCACCTTGTCTGCCAATGCTCTGAAAAGCACTCATTGGGAGAAGCGATGAATTACTTTCAACAATCTGTCAGTAAGGCCATCAATAAAGCCACCGGACGAATCAATCATGTTTTTGGTGGTCCTTATAAAGGTAGCTTGATCAGAACACCTTCTCATTTCGCAAAAATCTATAAGTATGTCGCGAGAAACCCAGTCACCGCGGGTATCACAAAAAACATACAATCCTATCAATACTCCACTCACTTAAATCCTCAGATAGAAATTCTTCCCAAAAACGAATGGTTTGCTGAGTTTCCAAATAATTCTGAGCAGTGGCTCAATGAAGACTTTCAAGACGAACAATATTGGGCAATTCATAGGTCTTTAAAAAAACCGGAGTTTAAACTCAAAAACCGAGTGACCAGACGTAGCTATTAGAAATAATCACAACCTGGCCCCTCAGAGTGTGGTCCCCAATTGTACTTTCAAAAGGAAAAGTCTTGAGAGAGTTCGCAAGACTTTTGGCAAATTCAATTTCACTTCTAAAAGACAGTGAGAGATAAGGAAGAAAGTGCATCCGTCCTGCTGCTCAAAACTGTCTCTGCTGGATAAAGACAGAAGGCACACTCTGAGGGGTCAGTTTAAAATAACCAGTGGGTAATCCACTCACTGATTGACGCATTATTGCTACCAAAAGTATGTCCGTACCTTTTAGCGTTCAACGATCGCTGTCACACCCATGCCGCCTGCAGTACAGATAGAGATCAGACCACGGCCGGAACCTTTTTGTGACAGCATTTTTGCAAGGCTGATCAAAATACGACCACCTGTTGCTGCAAAGGGATGACCTAGTGCTAAAGACCCGCCATTAATATTTAATTTTGTACGATCGATAGAGCCCAATGCTTTGTCCATGCCCAATTTCGTACGGCAGTACTCATCACTCTCCCAAGCTTTCAATGTGCAAAGCACTTGGCCTGCGAAAGCTTCATGAATTTCGTAGAAATCAAAGTCTTGCAACGTCAGGTTGTTACGTTTCAACATCCTTGCCACCGCATAAGTTGGCGCCATCAAAAGTCCCTCACCAGCGACATAGTCCACGGCTGCGACTTCCGCATCGACCAAATAAGCAAGCACCGGAAGGCTGTGCTGTTTTGCAAACTCTTCGCTACCCAATAGGACTGCGGAAGCACCATCTGTTAACGCCGTACTATTTCCAGCCGTCAAAGTCCCCTTGCCTGTGAAATCAAAAGCTGGCTTTAGTTTTGCCAACTTTTCAAGAGACGTATCTGCGCGAACAATCGAGTCTTTTTTCAAACCTTTGAATTCAAAGACTAGATCGTTAAAGAATCCAGCATCCCAAGCTTTCGCTGCATTCTTATGGCTCGCGAAAGCCAACTCATCTTGTTCACGTTGAGAAATACCCCATTCTTGAACCATTTTCTCAGTATGTTGGCCCATAGAAAGACCGGTACGCGGTTCAACTACAACCGGGAACTTGGGCTTTAAATCTTTCAGACTGATATTTGCGAATTTACCAAGACGGCCCATCAACGACTTTTCTTTTTGCGCGTCCATCAGCTTCCAAGTGAATTCATGAGGCAACACGCCTTGGATGTCTGAGTTTGTATCAGTCCCACCCGCAATGCCACTTTCAATTTGACCTGCAGCGATTTTCAAACCGATGTGCCAAGCAGTCTCCAATCCAGTTCCACACGCACGCTGAACATCATAGCCCGGAGTATGCGGATCTAAACCAGAGCTCAAAACACTCTCTCGAGTCATATTCCAATCAGCGGCATTCTTCATCACTGCGCCAGTAGAAACATCTCCTAGACGTTGGCCCTGTAGATTTGCTTTGTTAACGAGATTTTGCAGAACCGCTGTCATCAGCTCCTGATTCGAAGTACGAGCGTAATGAGTTTGTGATTTTGTAAATGGAGTACGAGATCCCGCGAGAATTGCAACCGGACGCATTTGTTTCGTTTTCATGCCATGACCCTTTATTTTAGCAAATACTTGTTACCTGATTGCCCAATTTCAACATCATTCTTCAGAAGACGCATTGAAATTCTAGTCTCGGCAAAGGTCTGTCCTCAGACCTTTCCACGACCAAGTCTAGTTCCAAATTGGTGCTATCCTATCATCCTGACACATTTTTCACGGAGGAAAAATGACAAACCACTTGTCGCGCGTTTTCGCTATGGTCTTATTGTTACTCGGCACATCACTGGCCTCTGCCGCTCAGCCAACAAAGGAATGGAACTTCCTGGTGTTCCTTAATGGAGTCAACAACCTGGATTCTTTCGGAGCCATGAACATCAACCAAATGGAGCAAGTCGGTTCTTCTGACAAAGTTAACCTTTTAGTTCAATGGGGCTCTTTCAAAAATAAAAACGTTTCCCGCCTTTATATTAAAAAAGACAACGACCCAAAAAAGGTCACTTCCCCAGTCGTACAAAACCTGGGTAGCGTAGACATGGGTGACTGGAAAGAGTTGGTTCGTTTCGTAGAATGGGCTAACCAAAACTATCCAGCAAAAAGATACTTCATCGTAGTATGGGACCACGGTGGTGGCTGGCATTTAACGAGTGTTAACAATGGTGTGATCAAACCCATGGACATCTCTTGGGATGATCGTACAGGCAACAACATCACTACGGAACAACTCGGTCAAGCAATGGCCGAATCTGCAAAAATCATTGGCCATAAAGTGGACATCTATTCCTCTGATGCATGTCTGATGGGTATGATCGAGGTTGCTTCAGAAATGGCTAATTCAGTTCAATACTATTTGGGCTCTCAAGATGTAGAACCTGGCGAGGGTTGGCCCTACGCTGCGTTCTTAAAAAAGTGGCTTGCAAAATCTGAAACAAGCACTGCTGACGTTGTAAAGATTTTCTCTAAAGACTATTTGGCGGCATACAGCGGCGGCATCTATGGCCGAAACTCCGTGACGATGTCAGGGTATGACCTTTCAAAAATAGCTCCGTATGAGGAAGCTATTCAGCAATTGGGCAAAGAATTGAACAACCTTAACAATTCGGATACAAAGAAGGCCGTAGCTGCAGCGTCTGATTCTAAATTTTTCACATATTCTGATTACCGTGACGTGATTGATTTCTTGAACAAGATGGAACAAAACGGCGTTCAAACTCCAGCATTTGCGAAGGTTCGTGAAGCTCATAACAACTTCGTCATCGCCAACGAACAAAACCAAGATAAGCAAACTTTCGGTGTTTCTATCTGGCTAACGGCGAATGACAACTCTGACTACACAAGCTTTATCGAGCGCTACAGAGGCTTAAAGTTCAATCAGAGCACCGATTGGGCGCAGTTTAATTCAAAAATCCAAGGCTTCTAATTCAAAGCCCCCGCAAAAGCCCGGTTTTACCGGGCTTTTGTATTTGAGAGATTCTATATTACTTCACAAATTTTGATCGATTTATTGGAAAGCCGGAGCGGACGCTCTAAAGCGTCTCACTAAAGGCATGATCATCACACGTTTTTGAATTCCGCTCTGCAAGCACACTTCAAAAAACTCAATAAGTTCTTTGGTGGAATTCACCTCAATATCTCCATCCAAAAAAGCCATAGACCATTCTGAAAACAAGCGTTTTTCACTTTGATCTTCAATAACAATTTTGAGGGAGTGATTGCGATCGTCTCGTTCAATACGGGAAACAAGGCTCTTAACTTGCGCCTCATCTCCCTCAAGAACCTGGAGGAAATAACCCTCTCTTAAAATCAGCACACCCGTGATGCCGGCCTCTGCATTATGAAATCTGGAAACATTAAGAATATTCCGAATATCAGAATAACTCAGATCATCTGCCGCATGGCTAATATAAACGAGATGAAAAATAGATCCCATTACTTTTGAATATCGAAATCTGGAGCCATCATAATAACGGCTTCACCTTTAACAACCATGTCACCATTTTCCTTGGTCACATTCGTTTCAACAGTGGCGATGCCTTTTTCCTTACGTACTGCAAGGATCTTGATTGAAATTGTGATGGTGTCGTCAATGAATACTGGGTTTACAAACTTCATGGATTGGCCGAGGTAAATACCACCTTTACCGATACACTCAACAAGAGCTCTGGAAATCAGAGCTCCTGCAATCATACCGTGAGCAATACGGCGACCGAAACGAGTCTTCGCCGCATAGGCATCGTCCAAATGAATTGGGTTATGATCTCCAGAAAGCTCCGCAAACTGTCGAACCATTTTATCAGTTACTTTTACAGATGTGGATCTCGCAAATCCTACGCCAATTTCTTCAGACATGTCTTCTCCCTACAGAATATTTGCTGCCAACTCAGCAAGCTCAGAACGTTCACCCTTGGTCAGAGTTACGTGAGCCGCGATAGCTTGGCCTTTGAATCTCTCAACCGCATACGTCAGACCGCTGTTCGCTGAATCCACGTAAGGGTTATCAATTTGATAAACGTCACCAGTCAGGACCACCTTCGTCCCACGACCGGCACGCGTAACAATTGTCTTGATCTCGTGCGGAGTCAAGTTTTGTGCTTCGTCGACAATCAGGTATTGTTTTGGAATGCTGCGGCCACGAATATAAGTTAATGGCTCAATGTTTAACATACCCTGATTGATTAATTCCTGAGCACGTCCCGCTGCTTTTTTGTCCGCACCCATCAAAAACTCAACGTTATCGAAAATTGGCTGCATCCAAGGATTCAACTTCTGCTCGATATCCCCTGGCAAATAACCGATATCACGGCCCATAGGGAAAATCGGACGAGAAACCAGCAAACGCTGGAACTGCCCTTGATCCAAAGTTTTGTGTAAACCTGCCGCAATCGCCATCAAAGTTTTACCCGTACCGGCTTTACCAACCAAAGAAACGAACATGATTTCATCATTCAACAGGCAATCCAAAGCAAAAGCCTGCTCAACGTTTCTTGCATGAATACCCCAGATAGAATCCGCAGCTTGCATCAACGGAACGATGGCTTTTTCTTGAAGACTGTAGCGGCCGATCGCGGAGTGATTTGGGTTCGCAGAGTCTTTCATGATCACGTACTGATTACCGTAGAGTTTTACATCAGTAACAAAACGTTTCTCTTTGTAAAACGCATCGATTTGTTCTGGAGTGACCATGATCTCTTGGTAGCCTTCATACAAATCATCGCGATTCACGTCGTTGGCGTCATAGTCATTTGCAATAACGCCGTACACATCCGCTTTGATACGAAGATTGATGTCTTTCGTGATCAATTCAACTTTATAACGTGGATGTTGTTTTTGCAGAGCCAACGCCGTATTCAAAATACGATTGTCCGCTTTTTGGTGATCCAGTTCAGATGGCATTCCTGCCAACATCAAATCCGTGTTAATGTAAACCATCGTTTCAGAGTTATCGATCTGAACACCACTAGCGAGAGATCCCTTGGCACGAAGTACGTCGATAAAGCGACTGAATTGACGAGCATTGCGACCGTTCTCGCCCTGATCCCTTTTGAACTTATCCACTTCCTCGATAACGGAGATTGGAATGTGAACGTCTGCTTCTCCGAAGCGCAAGATGGCTTGGGAATCGAATAGAATCACGTTCGTGTCGATAACAATTTTTCTGCGCTTTGCTTTGCTCAAGGACAACCCTCCGTTGGTTGGTCTGTTAACTTCGGCATCGTCGCCAAAGTACAATGGGATTTGCAGCATCTTGCTGTGGTCACCCCACAGTTAAATTGCAACAAATCCCAAGACCAAAGTCTACGAAATTGGTTCCCCTAAGAGAGGAATTCTAAGAGATTCTAGATACGAGAACATCACCGGAGTCGGTTTTTAGACTCGCACTGACATTTTCAATGAACTTCACAAAATGATGGAGCGCAACATCATTCATCGTGCCTTTTACAAAGTTAGCACCATGACGAATAACGCCTTCATCTTCGATCATACGACCATTAGTTACCTTAATTGTGAATGGGAAATATGTTGAGTGATTCAGGTACACGCGCATAGCAACTTCTTCACCGGCTTGGAAACTACCTTCCAACAGCTCTAAGTCAAAAGCCAAACCACCCTCAGAAATGTCATAAAGAGCTACCTTCATCAAGCCGTGCTCCGGGAGTACCACAAAGGCCCCCACGAACTCCGTCAAAATGGTGCGCTTCACATCACGACGGTCACGACTCAAAATCTCCTGACGCGCTTCCGTGATATCTAAAACCTCAGCCTTGATTGAATTCTTGCTATTTTCTAAAGAATCTTGAGCTCTTAGACGTGACGTAATATCGAGTAATTTCCCCATTAATCCCCCTATAACGTCTTTTCTTATCGGCAGAATCTGTTTCAACTTTAGCCATCTTGCACTTTGGTCTAGTTATGTCCTAGAATGAGACAATGAAATCGTTTCGCGCCTTCTTATTCACAGCCATTGCCATTTCAGCCCTGATCCATGTCCTGGGGATTTTGGGAGTGATTTATTTAGCGCCGCTATTCGAAACGAAGCCTCCGGAAACCATCGAGGTCACTTTGGAACCGCAAAGCAATCCAAGTCCACACAAATCCAAGCAACCTGAAAGGCAAATTGTTCGGCAAACTCTAATTCCTGATCAAATCAAAGCACCTGACGACGACACTCTGGCAAAATATTTATCAGATAAAAAACAACGTGTGAAACAAGAATCACAAGCCGCACATAACGGCATGACCGAAAACCGCTCAAATACATCCACTCTTCCACAGAAACCGCCTAAGCCTCAGACTCAGCAAGCACAACAAACCAACAAAGTAACAAGCGCAGAAAAAGACAAAGATGGATTCCGAGACATCTCTAAGGACCTGGCTGAAATGAACCAATTAAACCAGGGAGAATCTTCTGTCGGAGAAGTACTGCCAACAACAGTGAAGGTCGGCTCCTTTACTGCCCTCAACACAGACCGCTATTTGTTTTATACATTTTATGCTCGCATCGAAGAGCTTGTTCGCTACCGCTGGGAATCCCGCGTTCAACGCGCCATTGCCGCCTTGGATCCCCGCACGGCGGCGATGGCTGGGAATCGTAACTGGAACACACAAGTGGAGTTTCTGTTAGATCGTCACGGCTTCCTACAAAAAGCCATGATCATGAAAGAATCCGGCATTGCGGCTTTCGATGCCGCTGCTATTAATGCCTTTAAAGAAGCCCGCATTTTTCCAAACCCTCCCCAGGAAATGATCGAGGATGACGGATACATTCATCTGAAGTTTACCTTCACTGTCAATTACACTCCGCCAACCCTAGTGAATCGAAATTAATTTATTTTTTGGGAACGAACCTTAACGACGCCGAGTTAATGCAATATCGTTTGAATGTCGGAGCCGGACCATCATCGAAGACATGCCCTAGATGAGAATTTGAACTCGCGGATCGAACTTCCACACGAATCATTCCATGTGAATAATCGGGAAATTCATTTAACGCCGCCTCAGAAATAGGCTTGGAGAAACTTGGCCAGCCTGTGCCCGAATCAAACTTATCCTGACTTGAAAAAAGAGGCTCCCCAGAAATAGCATCCACGTAAATACCCGTTTCATGATGGTCCCAGTAAGTATTCTTGAAAGGAGCTTCCGTGCCATTTTGTACCATGATTTGGTATTGCTCGGGAGTCAGTAACTTCTTTAATTCCGCCTCATCTTCCGGGAGGCCACACTTAAGCACTTTGTTTTCCATAGGACCATAGTAGAAGGGATGCTACCTTTAGTCCAGCCCTCTACAGATTTCATGTCACTCCCCACTAAGCCTTGGTAATATTTAAAGATATGAAAAAGTTCTTATCTGTTTTTGCTTTGTCCGCGATGACTCTGTTATCTTTCAACGCCCAGGCTATGTACACCGAACTCGGCGCTCAATACGGACACAAAACTCAAACTTACGATGATAACAACTACAATGAATCAGAATCCATCAGTGGCTCTGTCTCCCTCTACTTCTGGGAACGCATTGCCTTAGAGTTAAGTTATACGGACGCCACCGCAGTCGTCGTATCAAAAGCCTTCGCCACCGATCCGAAACGTACGACAATTCAAAAATCACAAATTCTTGGCACAGATTTAATTTTAATACTCGCGGATAAAAAAGCTCTCTTCCAGCCCTACATCAAAGGCGGGGTAGCGCAAATCAATCGTAAGCAATCTATCAAAATTGAAAACCAAGATACCTATGACAATGAGCCAGAGAGTGCCGTGGCACCTAGCTATGGCGTGGGTCTGAAAATTTCGTTAACAGATTCCTTCGGTATAAAACTTAGTTACGACGCTTGGGAAACTCCCATCAGTGGCGACTCCAAAACGAATGACTCTGCAATTCGTGCCGGTGTGACGTGGGTCCTTTAAAAAAGTTGCTCCTCTTTACTCCCCTTTTGGCTGGTTGCCAGATTGGCTATCTAACAAGTTCCGCTTACCAGCAGATGAAACTTCTGAACGCTCGTGTACCTATAGAAAAAGCCTTGCAGGATCCTCAGCTATCTGCAGAGGAAAAACACAAGCTTGAATTAGCACAAAAAGCGCGGGAGTTCGCAGAAAAAGAACTACACCTCAAATCCACGCAAAACTATACAACTTACGTAAAACTAGATCGCCCCTACGTAACCTATGTGGTGAGTGCCGCCCACAAATGGGAGCTCAAACACTATCAATGGTCTTATCCCTTCGTGGGAAAAATGCCTTACAAAGGTTACTTCAACGAAGCCGATGCGCAACTTGAAGAAGAGGAGCTGAAGAAAGAAGATCTTGATGTCTACATGCGTGGAGTTTCGGCTTATAGCACCCTGGGATGGTTCAAAGATCCTCTTTTAAGCTCCATGTTGCGCTATAAGGATTTCGACCTAGTAAATACCATTATCCACGAAACCGTTCATGCAACCCTTTACATAAAACATGCCGCAGACTTCAATGAACGCCTCGCTATGTTTCTGGGAGCCAAGGGCGCTGAACAATATTATCTCAAGACGGAAGGGCCGAACTCTCAGACACTGATCGCTGTCAAAAAAGACAATGCCGACGATAAGTTATTTTCAGAGTTCATCTCTACCGAGCTTAAAGACTTGTCTGAGTGGTATAAAAATCTTCCACCCGAGCAGCGCCACGAAGAAACACGTATCCAACGCATCAAAGAAATTCAGACGAAATTCAAAAAATCGGTTCTGCCCAAAATGCAAACAAACAGCTACTCAAAGTTCACCGAAGCAAATCTCAACAATGCTCGATTGTTAGTTTATAAGACCTATATGCAAGACCTGAGTGACTTTGAAAAGCTCTATGAACAAAGCAATAAAGACTTCCAAACCTTTATCGAAAAGTGCAAAACTCTTGAAGGCAGTGAAAATCCAGAATCAAAACTCAAAGAGCTTATTGCTGGTAAATAGAAATCTGATCATCAACTACGCAGTGACTTCGCTGCTTAGTTGTATCTCTCCAGAAATTTGAAGTACTTGTCTTCCAGAACATCCACGACCATAACCTCTCCCTTGCTGTCTCTAACTTCCGGGTAGCTGATTTTGATCGAACCATTCACTTGTCGATACTCAAGAAATTTTGTGAAAAGAACTTTTGTTTCTTCCGAAGTTCTTTCCGAAAAATACGGCACAAAAAAACTTTCAATTTCTGCTTTCAAAGGCAAAAAGCCATCAACCATATTCATCTGATTGACGAATACAATCGGGCAGTGAAAAAGGCGCAGTCGCTGACAATCGATACTGTGAATCCATTTATGAAAATTACGCGTCCCCAATGAATTAATTCCCACTAAGTCTTTTAAATCCAAATTCAAATCAAAGCTTGGATTAATATCGACCCCATCTAGCGCTGAAGAGTACTCATTCAAACTGCCTTTAAGTACGATTGTCGTTATTTTGTCTGCAACACTAAAGGAGAGATTTAAAGGAGGAGCCATTCTTTATTCCTCGATCACTTTCGGCGCCGGCAAGACTTTCTTTTCTAGCTTCAATGGAGCGTCCGGATTGGCTAGGGTTGCCTTGATACGATTTGCAATGTCTTGCTTAAATTGAAGATACAGAACTGTTCGCTCGACCCCCAAAAGGGTCTTCATTTGATCAATTTCATCCTCACTAAGACGGTTGAAAACCTGCAGATCTTTGCGATAATGATTCAGTTCTTCTTCCTTTTTCTTGGTGGTAGGTGCCTTTCCCATTTTTTCAATGGACGCCTGCAAGGACTGATTCAGCTCTGCCTTCTTTTTATTCAGATTTTTTACGATGTCTGTGAACTTCTTTTCTTCGGATGAAGTCAATTTGAGTTCATCACTCATTTTCCAGATGAAAAGCTCCTCGAGTTGGTTCCGCTTGGTCTCTGCGACAGCTACTCGTGGTTGCATAAGAATTGCTATTGAAAGAATAAAAACTAAAACTGTCCAGCGCACGCTCTGTCACCCCTATTGGGTGACTATTGTACGCTGTCACCCATGATTTTTTGGAGTTTTGCTATCGTTAAATTTTCGGACGATTCGCTGGCTACGTCCACAAAAAAGTCAGAATCCGTCTGAGAGCTGATTAAAGTCTTGGAAAGATCTTCCGGAGAAAGCAAAGCCTCCGCAACAATGCGTTCACGTCCATCACTTAATAAACCCACACGCTGCAAACCCTCATTCACTTTTGATACTTGGGGCATCAAAACTGCGACCATTGCTGCCACCGACATGAGAGCACCCGTTGGATAAACCCAACCTCTCCAATGTGCCCGAAACATGTTCCGTGGCGTCATCAAAAAAGGTGCTGGAGCAATTTCCGTCTGCTCGACTTCAGACATGATCTTGTCATGAAGTCGATCAAAGAAGTCCGCATTCAATGGAAGTTCAAGCTCCTCTTGAGCCTTCAGTCCCTTACGGACTTTATTCAAGTTATAATTTTTTTTATCGATTCGATCCATCACAAATTACCCTTCCGCTTCCGCGTAACGAGTGTTCATTTCTGTAAAGAAACCACCAACTTCTTCGGTCCAGTTTTTAAGGTCACCTTGAGCCTCGAAGGTCTGGCGCAATTTCAACAAGGCATGGCGGTAGTTTGCCTTGGCCGTGTCATATGGACATTCCATAATGTCGGCAATTTCGTTAAAGCTTAAGTCCTCATACACTCGTAAAACCAAGGCTGTCTTTTGCTTAAGAGGCAGCTTGTCTACTTCTTTTTGAAGAATGTCCGCCACCGCCGTATGAACCAGAGTGTTTTCGGCCTCTGCTTCCACTGCTAGATGTACGTTCTCTACATCTACTGTGTCGCGCTTCCATTCGCGAAGTTTGTTGCGAGCCGTGTTCACAGCGATCTTGAACAACCAGCTCTTGAATGAAGCGCGCCCTTCAAAGGAATTTAATTTCTCATAAGCCTTAATGAAAGACTCCTGAGTCACGTCCTCTGCGGCGTCCATGTCCTTTACAAATCTCAAACTCAAGCGCAGCACACTTCTTTGATGTCGTTTCACGAGTTCGGAAAAAGAGCGCCTATCCCCAGACTTCACTTTTTCAACTAGTTCAAGATCCGATAGCACTATGAGATCTTTCTGCATATCTGACTCGCTTCTGTATAAATTCGGTTAACATTCCTGAATTTTTTTCCCAGAGAGCCACTTTGCCCCCACTCAGCACCCCGTAAATTCATTCCCCCAAACCCGGATGCCCGTGCATTTCTTTTAAGCAATCTTGGTGCCACCTGTTTGGAGTCACTGTGGCACTAAATATATGAAATTATTTATGTTTTACACGTTTTATTATACCTAGCATAAGCGTTGGTTATGGGTTGTTGTGCCGGCATTTGGAGCCACACTCTGAGGGGCCAGTTTATGTAGATTATCTAGGGGAAGCGAATTGATATATTTGGGAATAAAAAAAGCTGAGGGGTGTCTCAGCCTTTTTTGTTTTTAATTTTTGTCTAGTTTTATGGAGCTACTGTAGTTCTGTTGCGGCCGCCTTGTTTAGATTGATACAAGGCTTTGTCGGCGCGTTCGTACAGCTGAGTCCATTCGGATTCTGATGCCGTTCTTGTGGCTACGCCTACTGAAACTGTCACAGGAATTTTCTTACCTTCGAAAATAAATTCGGAAGTTTCGATTGTGTGACGAATACGCTCCGCGACTTCGTGGGCAACTTTTGCATTAGAACCCGAAAGAAGCAGAACGAACTCTTCGCCTCCATAACGAGCAAAGAAGTCATTGGCGCGGATCAGTTTTGAAATTACGATTCGGCAGAGTTCTTTAAGTACGTGGTCACCACCTGGATGACCATAGGTATCGTTGATTTTTTTGAAATGATCGATATCGAATGTTACTAGACTGAGTGGCTCATTCAAAACTTCCGCACGCTTCACCGCCTCAGGACCCTTTTCGATCAAAGCCCCCTTTGAATGGGCACCGGTCAAGGCATCTTTCTGAGCTTTTTCGTACATCGCTGCATTTGACATGGCTTCCAAACTGCCCTTCTCCAGGAATTTGAAAATCACGTTTCCAGTTTTGATTTGATCATTATTGCGCAACAAGCATGAAGCCAATGGCGGTATCGTTTGACCATTCACAACGGTTTTATTCGTTGAACCTAAATCGATAATCGACACTTCTGCACCATTCACTGCGAATTTCGCGTGAGAACGACTCAAACTTTTATCGTCGATGTAAACCTGGCTCTCCACAGAGCGACCAATGGTGATGTCATTCGCTGTAATCGGATATTGTTTTCCCACATATCCAGGAGGACCAATCAGCACAAGGACAGCCGGTGGAACATCGTCCGCTTCACGCAAGCGACCCTTGAAAGTGTCACTTGCTACGATACTGGTTTTTTCTAAATTATCAGAAGAATCTTCGTTATTCGCCATACAGAGAAGTATAATTCGCAGAACAACCTGGAGCAATCCTGCTTAACCTCTCTAGCCTCTTGCCCAGTATCCTTGGAAACTCGACTTTGATCTGGGACCAGACAGAGAGGCAACAGCAATCGGTAACATTATGATTTTAGTTTGGCTTTCGCCAAAACTTTTCCCAACTCAACGCCGGGTTGATTGAAAGCATCAATTTTCAGATATTCACCGAGGCCTGCTACCACAAGCTGCCAGAACATGAACAAATATCCTAAGGATTCCTCATCTAGAACTTTGATTTTCAAGGTCATGGTTGGGATTCCATTTTGCACCAAAGCTTCTTGAGTCGCTAAAACTTCTGCACGAAGGAGTTCCCCCATCGTACGTCCTTCAAGACTGAGGGTTTCACTGAATTGAGCTTTTTTGATTCTCATCGAGCCCATCTCTGATTCCTCCACTCGCTGAAAGATAACAAATTTATCTTTCGTTCCTTCCATCACCTGTTGCAAAATCGAGTGCTGATCAGATGCACCCACCGCAGACATTGGCGTGCTCACACGTGGCGCTGACTGGCCAGAACGTGTCACTGCCTTACCTAACGACTCCGCCCACAATTGTGCAAACCAACCACCAAATGATTTCAAACGAGAGTTATAAGACCACAACAGGGTAATCCACTCCTCACGCTCGTAAGACTGAAGAACTTGTGCCATCGTTTGTGTCACCATCGCTGTATCCGCCAAAGCACGCTTCGCTCCGACGCGGAATTTTTCAAGATCAAGCCCCAAAAAAGCAGCGGGGAACATACCAACTGGAGAAAGAACAGAAAATCTCCCTCCGACATCAGCTGGAACTTCGCACTCAGGGACGTTGTGTTTACGTGCCCAGCGAGTTAAAGAACTTTCCTTCGTTTCAGAAATCACAATAGAGTTCTCGCCAAGACTCAAGCCCTCATCTTTGTAAACTTGATCCAGCAACTCCAAAGCACAAAGAGATTCGATCGTAGTACCGCTCTTAGAGACAAAGGCCCAGGCCGTGTCTTTCAACTCCCCGAGTTCATCAATCAAAGCTTCAAACTCCAAAGCATCCACGTTATCAACGAAGAATAAAGATTCCGCTCTAAAGACTTCTGCGATGACTCGAGTCCCCAAAGAACTTCCACCAAGCCCAACGATCACAAGTTTTTTAAATTTTGTTGAAAAAGCCGCACCCTGTTTGTGGGATTGCTGCCACAAATGAATACGCTCCACCAATTGCGGGAAACCAATTTCTTTATTTTCCAAGAACAACTTTAAAGAGGCCTGGCACTCTTGAATAAGATGCGCTTCGTTTTGGTGGCTAGTTTGCGTGATCTCCAACATCCTGATTTCTCTTTTCCAAAGTTAATGGAAAAATTACGAAATCGCGACGTCTTCCTCGATGCGATGATAACCCTTCCACTCTTTCAGACGACCACGAGGGCGCCCTCCATCTTCAGGGTATTCGATAACGACATAAGTCAGTTTCGTGATTTTTCCAAGAGACACAATATCCAAAGAGGTCAGCTCAGTCCACGTTCCTGTGTTAAAATATTCTTTATTCTCGGACCACTGACGGTACTGATAGACATGAGTGTGGCCAAAAACCACTGTATGAACTCTCTCATCGTTCAACACTTTACGCGCTGATTCACTCAGGTCCGGAAAAATCGCACTTTCCAAAATCACCTGGATAATACGCTTGATTGGCCAATGACGACGGGAGTCTTTTACAAAGGCACTTTTTAAAAAATAGCTGCTCGCCATAAAAAAGGCCCTAAAGATGGTGTTCGGTTCATTCAGCAGTGCCCAACGCACCATTTTTCCGAAAGGACGTATCTTATCGATGTGTGGATAGGTCTGTTTGATCTTCAAAACAACTTCCAAAAAGAAGTAGGAGCCAAAAGGCAAATTCAGAATAGGCTCCACCAAGTTCTTCTTCAAAAAGAACTTTTTAGGATCCATGCGGTTCGCCGCTTCATGCATATGGCCATGTTCGATGTGAACACCGTCAAAAAAATAGACAATATTTTTAAAGCGTACCGGAGCACCTATAACTTGATTCAAATAAGCACGACAAGCCGGCCACAACATCCCCTGATCATGGTTACCTACGATATAAGTGATACTGTTTCCGGGCTTAGCCGCGAACTCCGCCATCGCTTTAAAAACGTTCTCGTGCCCCTTTACGACGTCTTTGAGAATATCCAAAGTCACCGCTTCAGTGATAACCGATAAAAAATGTCCCCTGTAATCGCACTGTAAGAAATTGAAAAAGTCGCCGTTGATAATCAACTCGACTTCATAATCTCGGTACATTCCCGTGGAATAGTAATGAATGAACTCAACCAGTTTTTCGCCATAGTAGAACTCTTCCAGAGAGTTTAATCCTCCCTGTGGCAGCAGTCGGCCTTTGCCCAAATGCAAATCACTGACGACCACTTTGATCTTTTTCACAGGAGTCGGTTTGATGACAACCGTGTTGT
>JBLMWG010000276.1:0-4349 GCA_050257115.1 Bacillota bacterium | reverse complement strand
CTGTGGCAATCGCATTGTAGGCAATCGCCATAGAGATTGGAGTCACTGTTACGAAACCTTGCCCGATGGCTGTGCTAAGATTTTCACCGGCTTGCCATTCTTCGCCGACAGTGGCTTTCTTCCAAGCAGAGTTTGGCATGATGCCAGAAACTTCTCGAGACAGTTCAATGCCTGTTTTCTGGCCGATGCCCATCTGAGAAATATAGTCATACATCTTATCGACGCCTAAAGCGATGCCCATCTTATAGAAGAACACATTCGAGCTTTCTTCGATTGCTTGGTAGACGGTGATATTACCGTGACCTTGTTTCAAGGCATCGTGGTAAGGACGGCGTCCAAAATAAAAGACTCCTGGTGCAGACACGATTGTTGTTGGGGTGATGACTTTTTCATTCAACGCAGCCACCGCCACCATGGGTTTAAAGGTTGAACCTGGAGGGTTGTGGTCTTGAATGATTTTATTGCGAAGAGGCTTAAATGGGTCGTTGATCAGTTTTGACCAAGTCTGTGGTGTGATCCCAGTAGAAAACTCATTCGGGTCAAAGGAGGGCTGCGATAACCAAGCCAAGACTTCGCCATTGGTTTTCATTACTAAAACACCACCTATGTGTCCACGGGCATCAACACCTTGTAGATTCATCGCTTTGTAAGCAGCTTCTTGAATATCACGGTCGATAGTCAAAACCGCATTGTTGCCGTGCACAGGAACTTGGTCTTTGATTTGCTCGCCATAAATATTTGGAGTCTGGGTGACAGCCTCGCGGCCGTGGGCATCGACTTGAATAAAGCTAATACCGTCAGTTCCACGGATGTCTTTTTCAAGTGTTTCCTCAAGACCGGACTTACCAATGATATCCCCTTGGTCAAACTTCAAGAAGTCTTTGTAAAGATCATTCAGAATAGGAATTTGACGTTTTGAGATCTCACCAACATAGCCAAAGAGTTGCGCTCCATTTTCTTTTAACGGGTAGTAACGAACGATGGATTCACGAATTTCGAGCCCTGGAGTATCCAAACGAACACGTTTTAAGCGGAAAACTTCTTCGCGGGAAAGGTTTTCTTTTAAGCGGATCTGCGCAAAGGGACCATTTTGTTTGCGGCTCTTTTGTACTTTTTGGACAACCTTATCTGGCTCCATTCCTAAGATCGGACCGATAGTTGCAGCAAGAGAAGGCAAGTCCTCGATGTATTGAGGTGTTAAAAGAACTTCAAAGCCTGGAAGATTTTCCACCAGAACTTTTCCATCACGATCTAGCATGAGACCACGAGGTGCAGTGATTTTATTCTGTTTGATACGATTCTTCTCAGAGAATTCGCGCAACTCGTTTCCTGAGATGATTTGTAAGTACCACAGACGCATCGTAAAGATTGTAAATGTAGCCGCGATGACGATATAGAAAAGACGGTATCGACTTTGATACTCTTTTGCCTCGTCGGGATTACTGACGAATGTACTCATAGCTCCAATCCTCCGGGCTCATGAACAAGTTCGTCCTGAGAGATCTTATCGATTTTCGCCAAAATCCAGTACAATGGGAATGCAAAGGATGGAGTCAGAACAATTTGGACAAGGCGATCGGTAATTTCAAAACTTGTTGGGTTTTTCTCCAACACCATTGAGATAAAGAAGTAGATGAGGTGATAGGCCACGGCAGAGAACCCACACATGATTGTATAGTATCCTGAACCACTCCAAAAGACGCGGCTTTTGATTCCATAGACCAAGGTAAAGAGAAGCAATAAAGAAATCCACATCATCTTAAGAGGCATCGCTGTAAATGTGAGTAAAACAAAGCCCATGGCGTAAATAGTAAAGATCGCCGGGAAGGGTTTACGATAAAGAGTCACATACACGATAAGATTCAACCACAAAAGGGGGGCTGGGACGTTGCCGAAGATCTGGAACCAAAAGGTCGTTTGGATCCCAGCGACTAACAGTAACATCGCCATAAAAAAAAGAAAATTCAGAGTGGCGTTCCAGCGGATCTTCACTGTTTTTTCTCCTCAGGCTTGGCTGCTGGAGTTGCTGTCGTAGCCTTTACTGGTTTAGCGTCGTGAGCAGCTGCAGGCTTTGCAGGAGATGTCGGGGTTGGAGACGGAGCTGCGCCCGCCGCAGGAGGTGTTTCTTTGGCTGTGGCCTTTGTTGTGTTGTCAGCTGGTTTTTCTGCTTCTGGTGCGGGTGCGTATTTATCGCCGAAGTCCTCTTTGCCGGAATCGGTAATAATAAATACCTCTTCAACTTTGTATGGATCCACAACCGGGCGCAGATCCACTTTCAACGAAACAGAAAAAGTTTTTCTCTCCACGGATTCAACAATCGCAACCGGGAAACCTTTAGGGAAGATGTTATCAAGTCCACCTGTAACAACCAGGTCGCCCTCTTTAACATCTTCAGTGCGCTCTACATATTTTAGGGCACAGCTACTTTGTGATTTACCTTCAACAATCCCGTGGGCGCGGGTTCTTTGTACGATTCCGTCAACAACCGCATAGCGGTCGGTAATGAGCATCACGTGAGCTGTGAAAGGTTCTGGTTTAAAGATGTAACCCAAAACACCACCCGTCGTGATGACTGCTTGGCCTGATTTAATTCCATCTTGGGAACCTTTATTAATAGTGATCGTATTGTGATCGATCACTAAATCACGGCCAATAACTTGCGCCGCGGTGAGCTTCATTTTGGTATTTTGCTTGAATTCCAGTAGTCCGCGCAGGCGATCATTTTCGAGTTGCAACTCATTCATTCGATCTAAACGGGTGTGCAGCTCATTGTTGGCGCTGTGTAGCTTTTCGCTTTGTTTCTTAATATTAATGAGATCAAGATACATGGCTGTGGTATCTTTAACGCCATGACTGAAACCGAAAAATGTCTCGGACACAGCGCTACTTAGCATACTGAATGGGCGCACAAGCCAGTGGGATTCCTGAGGGCGTTGCTGCATGTTGATAGAAATCAATGGCAAAGCCAAAACGATTCCAATGAGCACAAGCTTTTTGAGATCAAAGTTGAAGAAGTTCAAATGTCACCTACCTACTCACAACGCTATTCAAAAGACTTAAGGAATTCAACAATTTCCCCTTGAAAAAATACAAAATTCGTTGGCTAATGGAACGGCTTGTTTGACGGCTTGTATGAGGAAGGATTTTTTTATGAGCGAAAATTTGGCAGATAAGATGAAGAGAAAGCTCTCCGCGAAGAGTGTCACAGCGATCATTCTTTTCGGCGCTATCATTCTTGTGTTCGTGTTTTTCGGTTTGCCCGGGAAGTTGGGAGCCGGTGTCGGATCCGTGGCTCGTGTAAACAACACTTTAATTTCCATCGCGGACTTTCAACAGGAAGAAAACCGTGTACAACAATACTATCAAAGTCTCTTTGGCAGTCAGATGGATTTTAGCTCTCAGCGTCAACTTCTTCGCCAACAAGCACTTGAAAACCTTGTGCGCATGGAGCTGGTTTCTCAGGCTGCACAAAGTGAAGGCATTTTAGCGACTGACGCAGAAGTTCGTGATTTTATCGTGAAAGACATTCCATTCTTCCAACAAAATGGGCAATTCCAACGTGAATTCTACAGCCGTTATTTGGAAGGGACTCATTCTTCTCCAGCGGATTTCGAAAATAAAATTCGTAAAGACGTTTCTAATGTTAGAAGCCGCCATTTGTTTGAAATTGCATCTCGCATATCAGATGTTGAGTTGGCAAAAATGTTGGAACTTCGCAGCAATAAAATGAACGTTTCTTTCGTGAAAATCGATCAAGAAGCTTTGACGAAGGCGATGACTAAAGAAAAGGCAGACGCGGCAATCAAGGCTTTGGACGAAGCTTTGGCGAAGGGTGATGAATCTGCTGTGAACGCTCAGTTGAAAGAAATGAAGGCGACGTGGGATGAAACGGGTTTGGTTGAAATCAGCGCCGACAATTTCCCAAAAATCACAAGTCCTGTTGCTCACGAGGCGATCTTTGAATTGACGAAGACTCAGCCACTTTTGAAGCGTTTGGTTCGTGATGGCGCTACTAAGTACATTTTGAAGTTGAAAGAAACGAAAGTGGAAGGCGTCAAAGCTTTGGAGCCTATGACTGCTGAAGCTATGCAAAAAAGCAGAGCAGAGGGTATGTTTGAAGCGTGGGTCAATCAATTCCGCAAAAACTCTCATGTAACCATGAATTCTCAAGCCATTCAGCTTCAATAATGTTGCAATTTGTTCGACAGATACCAATTTCAATTGTTATCGAAGGAGCCTTGTCAGTAAGACGGGGCTTTTCATTTCATTTAGCCGCTGGGTTCAGTAAAGACGTTGACCTGTTGTCTGGAATGACTGTGAACTTGATACTGGTTGATCAGTGGCTGGGG
>JBLMWG010000275.1:0-8545 GCA_050257115.1 Bacillota bacterium | reverse complement strand
ATTCAGAGGACTTGGCGGCAACACCCGTGTTCTCCATGGTCGCTCTTTCAAGACTACTTATGGCCTGGGAAATTTGAGAAATTCCTGCGGATTGCTCCTGGCTAGCTTGGGCGATTTCTGTGTTGAGTGTGCTGACATTGCCGATAGATTCTAGAATGGACTGCATGGATTGTCCTGTTCTGTCGGCCCCATTTTTCCCGTTTTCGATTTGTTCTAAAGAAACTTTAATCAAGGCGGAAATTTCTTTCGCGGAGTTGGCGCTCTTTTGAGCCAGTGTCCTGACGGCGTCTGCGACCACTGCGAATCCCTTGCCGTGTTCTCCGGCTCGTGCTGCTTCAACAGAGGCATTCAGTGCCAGCAGGTTTGTTTGGAAGGAAATGTCATCGATGATGGTCATGATTTCTTCGATTTTTTTGGAGCTGGCCGAAATCTCGTTCATATTGTGGATCAGTGTTTGCATTTCATTGGCGCCACTCTGAGTTTTTTCTTGTGCGTAGCGTGCGAGGTCCTGCGCTTGCTTTGAGTTTGCGGCGTTGTTTTTTACCATCGAAGACAGTTCTTCTAGGCTGGCACTGGTTTCTTCAATGGCCGCAGCTTGCTCACTCGAAGAGTCGGAGACCTGCTTAGAAGATTTAATAAGCACTTCACCAATTTGCAACGCTTGTTGTGACTCTGTTTTAAGAGAGGTCACCGCTTGATGGAATGTTTTAATTGTTTGGGAAATTGTTTTGCCAAGATAAGCAGCGAAAAATATTGCAAAGAGCAGGGAGCCCAGAGCAAAAGCCATTTTTTGATAGAGCGCCTTAGTAAGAACCTCACAGCGGTGACTCACGAAATATTGGAACTCTTTTTGTAAGTTTAAAATCAGTTCACTGTTGGCGGCAAAAGTGAAGTTCAGATCTTTCGAGAAGCCTTGTGGATCTTTGAAGAGTCTATCTGTGTCCTTCAGGTAAGGAAGCAGATGCGATTCTTGATCAGAAATGTTTTGGATGTATTTATCATAGTTGGTGGCAAAGCTCGCAGAACTTCCATAGTAAAGAGGATCCAGCTCCTTCACTTTCTGAAGGTTGCTTTTTGCTCTTTGAAGGGCCGTAGAATACAAAACGTAAAGAGATTTAACACGGTCGATATTTTCGGGCTTCTTTAATTCTTCAGGGGAAGAAGTCAAATAGTACAGTTCAGCCTGGATTTCATGAATTTGTGGCAACCACAGTGTCAGGAGATCCATGGTGTAGTACGAGTCACTATCTGGATCTAACATGATATTATGACTGTCAGCGATGGCGCTTCTAATTTTTGACAAGTTACGAACAGCATTGAGAAAGGTGAGCCCACGACGTTTTTCCTCGAGGGAACCTTTGAGATAGGCCTCCAGATATTTTTCTGCTTCGGCGCGATCAAAAGGAACATCGGTGAGGGAATCCATAAAGTGCTTCCACTCGGATTCGATCTCCGCCCAATCGCTTGGGGTTGGAGGATTATTTGTGTACACTCTGAAGTGCATTTTGTGGGAGGCCTCTTTAACCTGAGCCCCTTCGATCATATACTCGATGCCTTTGAGTTCGGATTGTGAAAAATCCAAAACATCCTGATTAACTCTCCATAAGTAGAAAATAAGAACAACGATAGGAACACTAAAAATCAAAATAGCTAAAGTGAAACGAATGCCGACGCTAAGATTTTTCACAGGGAACTCCTTATGAAACGAATCGGCTACTTTTTGGTGTTCTTAACAGGTTCTTAACTATTTCTAGACTCAAGTATGTTTTTTTAAAAACTCAGCCTGGGTAGGAGCACTCAGTGAGTGGTGTTTCTGCAACAGATACACGAGTCAGCATCGGAAGTTCTTTTTTTGCATGGTCATAGATCCACTTTGCTAAAAGCTCCGATGTCGGATTTTCAAGCCCCGGGACTTCATTCAACACACGATGGTCGATTTGCTCTAAAAGCGGCTTCATTTTCGCTTGAATGTCGTTGTAGTCAATCACCCAACCAACTTTGCCATCCAAAGGTCCCACCAGGGTTAAAACCAGTTTAAAACTATGGCCATGCATCCGAGAGCAAGGGTGACTTGCTGGCAAATGGGGGAGGAAACGGGCGGATTCAATTTGAAAGTGCTGCTTCAGTTCGAAATTCATGTTACTGATATAAGCACTTGAGGTGAGTTATGTCCACGACCACGTTGCATTTAGCAAAGCAAAATTTCAAATTTTCCGCGGCTCATTTTTTAATCTTTGATGAGCAACATGCCGAGCGTTTGCATGGGCATAACTACCAGGTCAAAGTTGATATCAAGGCTCCCTCCGAGGAAGAGCTTCATGCTGAGGGTTATTTTATTGATTTCAACGTCTTTAAGAAACACATTAAGGCTCGTCTCGATGTTTGGGATGAGGTTGTTCTTTTGCCAAAAAATCATCCTGACATGAAGTTTAAGACCACAGAAAAATCCCTGGAAGTTACCTTTCGTGATCGCTTTTATGTCTTTCCTAAAGACGAAGTCCTTTTGCTGCCGGTCACCAATACCAGCGTGGAAAACCTCTCTAAAATTCTGGCTCTTGAGTTTTATGAAGAGTTCAAGAAGTATGGGGTGCAAAAAATCCGAGTCTCCGTTGAGGAAACCCGTGGGCAAGGGGCCGCAACCGTCGTCCCTGGGTAGAGTTTAAAGTTCGAATTTATAAGTAAAAATGAGAGTTTAGCTCTGAATATGCCTATTCTTTGGGCGTGTGGGATGAAACTCATTATCAATTTGTTTTCAATTGCCCCGTGGGCTGGTAAAGAACTTCCCTTTGGGAACGTATGATTTTAACTGTAAGTTCAGCGTATCCCCAGAGGGAAAAATGAACTTATTAGATCCATCCATTAAGCCAGGACAGTCTGTTGAAATTCTTAGTATCGCCGGAGAGCATCTCCTGCGGGAGCGACTGCATGAGATGGGTCTGCGCGCCGGTATGAAGCTCACTATCTTGGGACGGGCTCCTTTTGGTGGCCCTCTGTTGGTTCGCTTTAAAACCAGTTTTCTGGCTTTACGAAATGAGGAAGCTGTATGTGCCCAAGTGACGTTGAAGTAAAAAATCACCGAGTGATCGCTCTGGTCGGCGCACCAAACTCTGGGAAGACGACTCTTTACAATTGGTTGACAGGGTCGCGTTTTAAAACGGTGAACTACCCGGGGGCGACGGTCGAGTACTCTTTGGGTAAATTGGCTCCACATCTTGGTGAAGGCCTCCTCGCGATGGATACGCCGGGCACTTATTCTCTTCATCCCAAGAGTGCTGATGAAGTGGTTACTCTTAAATCTATCTATGAGAATCCTGAATTTGGCGAGGCCACTGGGATTATCATTGTTCTCGATGGTACGCAGTTGTCTCGTCATTTGCAGTTAGCATTGCAAGTCAAAGAAACAGGCTTTCCGATGATTGTGGTCATTACGATGTCGGATCTTTTGCGTAAAGAAGGAATCGAGATTGATCTGGATTATTTGCGCAAAACATTGGGCTGTCCGGTTCTGGCTTTCGATGGTTTGTTAGCAGGTGGGTTGCTGGAGATCGTCGCAGAAGCTCAAAAAATCCCCCTGGATGTTTTCCCCCAGAAGCCGAAAGTTTGGAGTTTTGAAACACTTGATCAGAAAATGAAAGAGTGTGAGCGCATTGCTGGCGAAGCTCTGAGTCACAAGACGGATCACCCGGAAGATCGCTTAAACAACATCGTGGCGCAAACCGAAAAAATCGACCGTGTCTTGTTGCACCCTTATTTGGGGTTGGTGATGTTTTTGCTTATCATGGGTGGATTGTTTTCTTCCATCTTTTGGTTGGCGACGCCCTTTATGGATTTGGTTGATAAGACCTTTAGTGCGCTGAATGGTGTTGTGGCGCAAATTGCTCCAGGAACTCTCTGGGCGGATTTCTTGGCAAATGGTGTGGTGTCCAGTTTTGGTGCTTTCATGGTGTTTGTTCCACAGATCTTTATCCTCTTCTTTGGAATTGGATTATTGGAAGGATCTGGTTATCTGGCGCGTGCCGCAACTTTAATTGACCGTCCGTTCTCCGCCTTAGGCATGAGCGGTCGTTCCTTTGTTCCTATCTTATCGGGCTTTGCCTGCGCAGTGCCCGCGATCATTGCTACTCGTAATATTGCTTCTGCTCGGGATCGCTGGATTACTTCGTTTGTGATTCCGTTAATGACCTGTTCAGCGCGTTTACCTGTTTACGCTCTTTTGATTGCGTTTTTATTTCACGGAAAATCGGCGTGGATGTCCGGCTTTGTTTTAGCGGCGTTGTATCTGGGATCAATGATTATTGGTGGTATCGCGGCAGGGATTGTGAATAAGTTTTTGCCAGAGCGAGATACGTCGTTTTTTATGATGGAATTGCCGATTTATCGTAAACCAAAAATTCGCGTTCTCATTCGCCAGGCGTTGACTCGTACATTGTCTTACGTGAAGCGCGCAGGGCCGCCGATCTTTATCTTTTCTATTTTGATTTGGGCGGGAACGAACTTCCCGAATTATCATATTAAAAATGCTCATGATAAGTTGGAACAAAGCTATGCAGGACAACTTGGTAAAATCATCGAGCCCGTTGTTGCGCCGATGGGCGTGGATTGGCGCGTAGGTGTTGGGTTGATTTCCGCCTTTGCGGCTCGTGAGGTGTTTGTTTCCTCGTTGGCAGTCACATTTAATATCACCGACGATAACGAAGCAACCCAGCAGCAATCTTTGCTCGCACAAATGGGGACCGCCGTAAACCGTCAGGGAGAAAAGATTTTTACTGTCAGCAGTGTGATTGGTCTGATGATTTTCTTTATGATTGCATTACAGTGCATGTCGACGGTGGCCGTGCAAATGCGTGAAAGCGGCTCCGTGGCCATGGCCCTGGGACAGCTCGTGGCGTTCAACGTCTTGGCCTACGCATTGGTTGTCGTGATCGTCCAAGGCCTGCGAGCCTTGGGTGTGTCTTAGATTTCTTGATAGAGCTTAAGGAACTGGTTCAATGTGCTTGGCCAGTTGTGGTTTGCAAGGGCCCATTTTTGGGCTTTTGCTCCTTGAGTCTGAATCAATTCCGGATTTTTCAAATACGTGCGAATGCATTCTGCCAAAGACTTTGCCGAACGAGGCTCCGCTAAAATTCCTCGTTCATTTTTGCCAGTTTGTTCTGGTGTGCCACCGGCATTGGTACCGATAACAGGTTTTCCCATCATCATAGCATCCAGAACACTCAGCGAATAAGTCTCGTTGTAAGAGGCTAAAGTAAAAATATCCAACGCATCAATATAGCGAATGTATTCCTTTTGGAAAGGAATGTGTACGAGATGGTTGCGTAAGCGCGGAGTTTTTATTTTTTCTTGAAGCCAGCTAAACAAGTTCCAAGATTCTTCTTCATAAGTTGTATTGCCAGCGGCATCTTGGCCCGTGGTTGTGGGTGCTCCGATGATCCATAGTTGGATTTTTTGAAGTTCTTCATCAGTCAGGAACTCTAAAGAATCGACCAGTTCGCGCACACCTTTGCCAGCATCAATTCGACAAAGTGTCCCGATCACCAATTCTTTGGCTTGGACATGGTGGAGATCGCGAATCGATGCGCGAACTTGCGGATCGTGTTTGAATATCTCTGTTTCCCGCCCGTAGCGAATCAGATGCAGTTTTTCAGGAGCAATCGGAAAGTTCACGCGGACATCGTTTAAGATTGTCTCAGACGAACTGCAAAGGGCATCGACACGCTTAAATAGTTCACGATGGACAAAGTCCTTTTTCGGCACGGCATTCATATAGAGGTTGTAGACGTGCTTGATGTCTTGGTTGAACCAACGAGCCATCGCGCAGGCCCACATATCCACACGGCTATGAGAATGCAGGTGAGTGATATCGTATTTCGCAATGGCTTTGCGGATCGCACGGGCCTCTGCTAGTTTTGAAATCTTCGCGGTGGCAGTCGGGATCACTACAATGTTATCAGCGGAAAGTTCTTTTCTCGCACGGGAATCTGAGAAACATAAGACGTGCTGGGTGTGTCCGGTGCTTGCAAGTTTTTTAATAAGCTCCACGGTGTAAAGTTCAAGACCACCCCAGGAGTGTGAATGTAAAACGTGAAGCACGCGGATGTTTTTCATAGACTACTTCTTTGCGAAAAAGGCATGGACCTTATCAATAACAAAAGCCACATCTTCGTGGGTAAGGTCGGCATACATAGGCATGCGCAGAAGGCGATTGGCATAGTCATCGGTGACTTTCATAGATCCGGAAACACGACCAAAACGCAACCCTGCCGGGGCCGAGTGCAGCGGCACATAGTGAGACGTCGATTGGATCTCGAATTCCTTTAAGAAAGACCAAAGCTGCGTGCGTTCTTCGGCGCTGTTTGTGATGAAGTAATAGATGTGTCCGTTGGTTTGGCAATCTCCAGGGACCTGCATGCGTTTTAAGTGACCTTGTTTTTCAAGATCTGCAAAGCCTTGGTGATACTGATTCCAGTGCTGCATACGGCGCGCCGTGATCTGTTCGCCTTCTTCCAGTTGGGCAAGCAAGAACGCCACTGCCAATTCGGATTGCAGATAGGAAGAACCCTTATCCTGCCAAGTGTATTTGTCGACCTGACCATTGAGGAACTGTTGGCGGTTGGTTCCTTTGTCGCGAACGACTTCGGCGCGTTCCTTAAAACGTGGATCGTTGATGATCAAAGCTCCACCTTCTCCGCAGACGATATTTTTAGTTTCATGAAAGCTGTAGGCCGCCATGTGACCCCAAGCGCCCGTCGGTTTGCCCTTATAAGAGGAAAAAATCGCCTGAGCTGCATCGGCGACGACAATGAATCCGTGTTTTTCTGACAAAGCCATGATGCGATCCATCTCGCAGGCAACGCCAGCATAATGGACGGGCATAACAACTTTTGTTTTTGCCGTGATGGCCTTTTCTATAGCTTGGACGTCGATGTTCATGGTGTTTGCATTAACATCCACAAAAACGGGAGTTGCGCCATAAAGTGCAATCACATTGGCTGTCGAAGTGAATGTGAAAGAGGGCAGAATGACTTCATCGCCCGGCCCGATATCAGCAAGGACCATGGCCATTTCAAGGGCTGAAGTGCAGGATGGAGTGACCACGGCCATTTCACATTTCAGGTGAGACTTAAACCATTCGACGACTTTTTTATTGAAAGATCCTTCGCCGCTTAGTTTGCGATTGGCGATGGCTTGAGAGATGTATTTTTCTTCGTTGCTACTGTGTGGGGGCAAATTAAATGGAATTTTCATACCCGTGGATAGTATTACAGCCCTTTAGGGGGAGCAAACGATTAAAAACCCTCCGCTGTTCTGACTCTGTCACGACTGTTTTTGTTATCAAATAGGAGGACCTTCCCGCGCGATGTTTGGATCGATAAGTTAGGTGTGGTGCGACATACACTCATATTAACGTTTGAAAATGTCCGCAACATCTTGATAGCATTTTTGTAACGTCTAGACTCAAGGAGGGGAAAAGTCATGACAAGATCAACATTACGTCGTGGATTGGCTGTTATTGCATTGCTTGCAACTGCAGGTTTCACGTTTAAAGCAGTCGGTGAGCGCGCACTTTGCGAAGGTTTCGTACCTGAGAATACTCAGTACATTCCAGCAGGATTGTTCACTGTGGGTGGGATTTCTCAAGAGCAATTCAACCAAGTTATGGATCGCATGGAACAGATCTATAGACCTGAAGTGGAAGCAGCGGGCGATACACTTCAAATCAATCGTTTGTGGACAAATGGAACTGTGAACGCATCTGCGCAAAGAAAAGGCAATGTTCGCGTTCTAAATATGTATGGCGGCTTGGCTCGTCATAGAACAATCGGCGTTGAAGGTATGGCATTGGTAGCCTGCCATGAAATGGGGCATCACAATGGTGGGGCGCCTAAGATTGATAGCTGGACAGGTTCATGGGCATCTAATGAAGGTGCTGCTGACTACTTTGCGGCTTTGAAATGCCTTCGTTTGTTCTTCGCTCAAGATGACAACGCATCCATCGTTGCTGGTTTGACTATCGATCCAGTTGCACAAGCTGGTTGTGAAGCTCAATACACAGATGCAAACGACCGTTTGATCTGCTTGAGAATCGCTGAAGCGGGTCAACAAGTTGCAAACTTGTTCCAAGATCTTTCTAAAGACAAAGTACCACCAACTTACGGAACTCCAGACAAATCTCAAGTGAGCCAAACAGATGATAACCATCCGGCGACTCAATGTCGTTTGGACACTTATCTAGCTGGTGACCTTTGCCCTGTGGCTGTGTCTAACAAATTGAGCGACACAGACTACAGAGCCGGTTCTTGCTATGCACCACGCGATGCTGTGGGCTTCCGCCCTCGTTGCTGGTTCGCTCCGAACTAAGTTTCACAAACAGTGATAACGAAAAAGCCGTTGTTGGAAGACAACGGCTTTTTTATTTTGTCGATTGGGTAGTGATGTGAGTCTTTTTCTTATGTCTAAGAAAAAGGTGATGATTACTTTTGCCATCGGTCTTGGTCTTTTAATTCTGGCTTTTGCAGCCAAAGGTATTTTTTTCAAAGACAAGTTC
>JBLMWG010000274.1:0-4763 GCA_050257115.1 Bacillota bacterium | reverse complement strand
GGTTGCAAACTTATCTGCATCACTCACCTTTACTCCACCTTTAATCGCCACCGAGCTTAGCATACCGACGCCGGTTTTATAGAGAAAAGAAGCTTCGGGACCTTCCAAACGCATGTTATCGTAACCCATGCGGACACTCCCAAGAAACTTAGCTTCATAACTTTTGCCGCTAAATTCAGCCCCATCCGCAACCACGTCGAACTTTTTCCCATCCAACATAGATTTTGTCGCGCTGACCTGTTCTTGAATCAACATTTTCGATTGATCTACCAAGACCAGCATTTTTCGCCCCTTCACCACTAAGCCTGCTCCAGATTTGTCGCCAGGGCCCTTCATCAACACTTCTTCGGGACTTTGAATTTGGCGCTTTTGAGAGGAGTAAAAAATAGAGGGCGTTTCAAAACTGTACCCGTTCGTTGAGCGTGTCACCACATGACCACGAATGCTTAAATCCTTAGCATCGATGCTACCCTCATCGCCCGTTACTGTGAACTCAACTTGTTCCTTGTTATAGAAAAGCGCTCGAACATGTTTCAATTTCCAGGCACCGGTACCTGCTCCTTGGTTGCCCTCCGCAGACTCTGCAAAAAGCTCCCAGTCACGCTGTCCCTGCTGACTTTCCACGAAGTGAATGCCAGACATTTTCTGACCAGACAGAGCCGACGTATCTTCTGAAGATTTGCCAGCTTCTGCTAATTCCTTTTTTCTTTTTTCCTGGAGCTCGACGCGAGCTCGAACCTCTTTGTCGTCCTCGTGTTCGAGCTTATTAGGGAATACAACAAGAACCTCAACAAATAAAAGCACGAGAAGAGCAATAAATATGAGGTTCTTAAACTTAGCCATATTCAGAGTTTAGAAAACTATTGCGCAGAAGTCGACTCTGCAGACGAAACTTTAGTCACTGCGAAATTAATTTCCCCAGCGCCAGCTTCAGTCACAGTGTACATGACCTTCTTAACGGTCAGGAAGTCGATTCCTTTATCCGCTTGAATAGTCACCTTACTCCACGCATTAGGATCTTCTTCACTTTGACCCTTTGTTTCTTCTACCACATTGCGGATTTTATTTTGCAACTTACCTTCATGTTCAGCTTTCGATTGCTGCAACGCTAAGGCCAATTGTTCCTTCAGTTTTGGAATATTCCAGTCATCCGGACCCGTCGCCTTGACTTCATCAAAGGTCGCCACAACGTCTTTATCCAAAACGATTTCTTTGCTCGAAATAGTTACAACGTGAGCCGGCTTTAGCTCGCGCACACTGGCTGCTTTCGGCAGAGTGACTTCCTTAGCGATATAAAGAATCTCGCCCGTCGTATTATAGTTTTGTAAAAGGAAGATAACGAGAACCGTGAACATATCCACCATTGCCGTCAATGACAGAACAGCAGTCACTCCACGCTTCCCTTTTTTCTTACTTAAGATGTTATGATAACGATGTCTTTCACCCGGTCTAAAGATGGCCATTATTGAGGCCCTCCTGTGGCAACAGAGATTGCTGAAAATCCTGCGATTAAACAGTTATCCATTGCTTTAATAAGCTGATCATATGGCATAGCATCTGCTACCGACACAACCGCATCAACTTTATCAGGATAAAGTTGTTTAACTCTTTGCAATTGCGCTATAAGACCGGCATCGTCAAACTGCCCGCCTTGCAAAGGGAGACTGATGACTTGTTTCCCAACAGTCAAAACATAGCCAACTTCCTTAACATCAACCTTCAATACTACGTCCGCGCTTGGAGGAGGCGTCGGATTCGGTTGTGTATCAGATTTCTTCCCATACAAAGAGCTTCCAATTTGAATCATAGAAACCTGGGTCCAAACCGCAGTGATCAACAAGAACGTAATGAGTACGCTCATCAAGTCGATGACAGGCACGAGATTTAACTCGATATTCTTCGCCCTGCCACCGGATTTGCCCTCTTCTATGTGAGCCATGCTAAACCTCTAAATCTAACGTTAAAAAACTTAGTCTCTGATTTTATCTCTGTTAGCTACAACCAGGTTCAAAAGACTCATGCTTGTCTCAACGACTTCATTTTCAGTTTTTTGAATACGATGTTGGAACAGACCGAAAGCCACGATACACACGATAGAAACCAAAAGACCAAATGCCGTACAGTTCAAGGCATGGGAAATACCTTTAGAAAGTTCCAATGCTTTTGTTGCAGGGTCGGCGGCGGCAACCGCACGGAAGGAACCGATCATACCGATGATCGTACCCAAAAGACCCGCTAGAACCGAGATATTACCAAATACAGCCAGGAAGGAAACCCAACCTTCAACTTTTGGCATCTCTCTCATAACCGCTGCATCCATCGCCACTTGAATTTCTTCATCTGGGCGCTTATTCATCGCTTGCACAAGACCGGCCTTAACCGTGTTCGTCAAGGCAGCTGGACGAGCATCGCAATAAGAGATCGCTTGGCGCAAATCACCAGCTACCACCATGCGAAAGATTTGATCTGTAAATTCTTTTTTATCTACATTTAACGTTTTCAATTTCATGATTCGATCCACGATCACGATAACTGAAAGAATAGCGATCGCCGCGATGATGTACATCACGATACCGCCCTCAGCGAATGCACGCTGGATAAAGTTCATATTCTCTGGTGTTGCTACTACTGTTGGGTTCACGAAAAATCCTCCTGCTTAAAAATCTTTTTAATCTTAAAATCTAAATTAATTCTGTTGGTTCAAAATAAATGGATATGCCTGTACTTCCGCAACTAAACCCGGTGGAGGTTCTGGGAAGGTCCAACTTGCCAAACGGTCACGAATGCAGTTTTCGACTGCCGCGTTACCTAAAGTTGAACTCTTCACCTTCACATTACGAGCTTGTCCTTTTTCAACAATATCCCATCCTAAAACAATCTTACCTTCGAGCTTACGACCCTTTTCTAAAGTATTAAGAGCGCGTTCATAGCAGCTTTTCACTTCGTGAAGTTTCGCACGAATAACTCGACGAATAGCTTCTTTGTCGATCGTACCATCAAAGGATTCTTCCATACCGCCGCCTTCGATCGCGACGCTTGTCTTAGAACCAAATCCTTCTGAAGCACCGTAAGCAGCCTGGCCTGACCCACGACCTTTTGTACCAATCCCCGCAATGCCTTGAGTGGCAGTTCCTTTACCACCAGCGCCTGCATCCTTAAACTTGGATCCTAAATCATCACCAGCGCGGTTTTCATTAAAGCCGGAAGTTCCTGTCGCCTTATCAGCCATCCCCAAAACTTCTCCAGCCCCTGTATAAGCCTGATCAATTTTGGCTCTTGCTCCGCCGCCGCCAAAGGCACTAAACAGACCCACTTTTGAAAGGTCCTTATTAGCTGACTTTGCATTTGCACCAGCAGTTTGGCCGGTCTTGATCGCTCCACCTTGACGAGTGGAAGTGAATTTTTTTGTACGATCTTGCGCATTTGGTTTCGGTGCCACTTCACTTGCTCTTGCAGCAACTTCGTTTTTCGCAGCTGCAGGTTGAGCAGGTCCTTTTTTCTGAGCCACTTTATCTTTATCTGCCACCACAATCTTTTTAGGAGTTGGCGTTGGCGTTGGCTTCGCCACCTGCGGCGGCGGAGTCGGTGTAGGAGCCGGAGGCGCTGGTGGAGTAGGCGTTGGTGTCGGCGTTGGCTTTTTATTAAACACAATCTGCGCAATACGCTGAACATCTTCTTGCTTGTTCTCTTCCCAGTTCTTTGGAGTCGTGGCTGAAATATACAATGCCAGTAGTCCCACCATAATGATAGACATCACCAGGCCTGTCATTTCAGAACTCGACAACATCACATTCGCTATCGGCACGACCGGTGCCTGAGGCACGAAGCGAACATAAAGATTCAAATAGCCACCGGGCAACGAAATACAAAGCATTTCGTTTTGATCAACGCGAGTTGCGAATCCGACTCCCCCTGATGTGGACTTACCTGATTTTTTAAGTTCTTCAATATCCAAACGACCATTGGCAGAAACCATTTCAAGGCCCATGTCGGCCGTTGTATTGACACGCAAACCGCCAGAAAAATCGATGATCGGGTATCCCTTGGGTACTAATCCATCAGGCAAAGCAATATCGTTTTCACCACCGGCATTGACACGAATCGTTTTAGTTTCCTTGAAGTTGTAGGTATTCAGAATGCGTTCTTTCCACGCAACAATTACCTGAACTGTTGAACCCTTACTTGGTTTCAAATAGGATTTCAAATCTTTCACTTCACTTGGCGGAGCAAAAGTTTTTCCTTTTTTCTTCTTCTTGTATGAAGACTTCTCGGAACGAATCTCGGGGCGAACTGGAGCTGCCACGATGACGGGCTTTTCATCGACCTTCGGTGTCTCCACCGGAATCGTTGGAACAACTTTAATTTCTTCTTTTTTTACCACAGCCGCAGGTGGCATTGGCAATGCAGTGGGCTTTGGTGGCTCTTCAGCTACAATTGTGGCTGCGACAACTGTCTCTTCTGCCTTTGTCTCTGTGGCTCCCGTTGGGGCCACCTTTGGCTTTGGCACGCCCTGGAAGAAAACGATTTTAAATGGACCCACCTCAACTTCATCACCTGAAGAGATACTCTCATCTAAAACGGCCTGGCCATTTTTGAAAGTTCCGTTGGAGGAACCAAGATCACAGATATAGTAGCCTGTGTCTCTACGTTCAATAAGGCAGTGAATAGGCGAAACACCTTCACCATCTAGGTCAAGGTTCACTTCTCCAGAGTGTCCGATCACGATCTGCTCCTGATCGAACTGTCGCACACCTACAAGCTGA
>JBLMWG010000273.1:0-5273 GCA_050257115.1 Bacillota bacterium | reverse complement strand
GCCTCTTCCCAAGCAAGGTATTCTTGAGTGCCCATTGCGGTCTTTTCAACTTTCCATTGAGTGGGCAGAGGAGTGTATCCGCACAGGTATACCTTTTCGGCTCCAAGGCATTCTGCCGTTCTGAAAATAGAGCCTACATTAAAGGCCGAACGAATATTGTCGAGAACAAACACCAAAGGCAGCGGTTCTTGCTCGGTGGTCGTCTTGTCGTCGACCAAAATAAGGAAGTCATCATCTTGCAAGTTTTTGTGTAGCAGGCGTTCGAACGGAACCGCAAAGCTGACGAAGTGCTTTAAGGTCATCTTCTCATGCAAATGATTTGTGGAAGAACTCAAGCGGACTACGTCGGGGTTTTCAGAAAGACCCAAGGTTTGAATTTTAAGTTTGAGCTGCTGAAGTTTTTGTGGATCAAAAGAAAAATCCCCCGAGGACTTTTCAAGCTCTAAGAAGAGCTTGTGAATTTCTTCGAGGGATTTTTTATCTTGAGCTGAAAGGCTCATGCTATTTAACTCTTTGGCCGACTTGCGCGCCTTGATCAGCAGAAAGTACAAACAAATCACTGCCGCCAGTGCCGGCTGCTAGAATCATACCTTCCGACATACCGAACTTCATTTTGCGTGGCTTAAGATTTACACACACAAGGACTTTGCGCCCCAGAAGAGCTTCTGGTTTGTAAGCTGCTTTAATACCAGAAATAATTTGGCGAATTTCGCCATTGCCGATATCAACCTTGAGGCGAAGTAATTTATCGGCTTCTTTAATTTCTTCTGCTTCAACAACGTGACCAATTCGTAGATCTACTTTTTCAAAATCAGCAAATTCAATTTCCCCAGGACGCTCGTTGGAGCTTTCCGTTGCTGCCGCTTTAGCAGAAGATTTTGCCGTGGGAGCTGTCGAAGCTGCTTTTTTTGCAGCGTGAATCTCTTCATTGATCTTGCGGCTTTCCTCAGTCATGGCCTTAACTTTGTCGGCCTCTACACGAGTCGCCAAATGTTCGTAGTCGTTGATAGAACGATTGGTAAGAACCGTTTGGATATCTGACCACTTATAGTCAGCTTCACCCAAAAGTTTCGCCACCTTCGCTGTGTAGTGAGGAAGAATAGGTTTTAAGTAAATTGCCAATAAGCGGAAGACGTTCAATGTCGTCGTGATAACTTGTTTTGTGCCTGCTGGATCTGCTTCCAAAGTTTTCCATGGAGCTTTTTCGTCGAAGTACTTATTCGCGTCGTCAGCCAATGTGCGGATTTCTGTGAGCGCTTTCGCAAAATCACGAGCCTCGTAGTGAGCCGCAATCGTATCGGAGGTTTTTTGTGCATGAATGATCAACTTTTGCCCTTCAGCATCAGGTACGCTCATCACGCCGTCCATTTTTTTCTTCAACATCTGGCCACCGCGAGAACCCAAGTTTGTGATTTTACCCACAAGCTCCGAGTTTACACGATTTACGAAGTCTTCAAGATTCAAATCGATATCATCGACCGAAGAGTTCAATTTCGTTGAATAGTAATAACGAAGGTATTCTGGATTTAAGTGATTCAAGTAGGTACGAGCCGCAATAAAAGTTCCTTTTGATTTCGACATCTTTTCGCCATTCACCATCAAGTGACCATGAACAAAAACTTGATCCGGAGATCTAAAGTCCGCAGCTTTCAAGAAGGCTGGCCAGAAGATTGTATGGAAACGGGCAATATCTTTGCCGATAAAGTGATAGATTTCTCGGCTTGGATCTTGCCAGATGTCTTTTAATGTTTTGCCATGCTTATGGGCCCATTGCTCAGTGGAGGACATATAGCCCATTGGCGCATCCACCCACACATAGAAAAACTTTTTCCCATTCGTTCCTGGGATCGGAAATCCGAAGTAGGGCTCGTCGCGGGAAATATCGAGATCGTGCAAATCTTCGTTAAACCACTCCAGCATCTTTTTTGAGATTTCCGGAGAAGAATGCTGGGGAATCCATTCTTCAAGATATTTTTTAAAGTCATTGAGTTGAAAGAAAATACTTTCGCTGTCTTTTAAAACTGGCGTGGTGCCACATAAAGAACAGTGAACGTCCTTCATGTCACTTGGAGAGTATGTCGATCCGCACACATCACAAGAATCCCCGTATTGTTCTTTGGCGCCGCACTTCGGGCAGGTGCCCTTCACAAAACGGTCGGGTAAAAACATTTTATCATGGTCGCAATAAAGCTGTTTGATCGCTTGGGAACGAGTGTGACCACCTTCAACCATTTTCTTGTAAAAATGTTCAATCAAATTTTTATTTTCCGGAGAGTTCGTGGAGCCGTAATGCGCGAACTCGATTTGGAAGTCGGCAAAGTCTGCGGTGTGTTCTTTGTAGCTTTGAGCGATCAGTTGCTCCGGTGTGATACCCAATTCGCGGGCTTTCACCATGATCGGTGTGCCGTGAGTGTCGTCGGCGCAAATGTACACGCATTCGTTCCCACGCATGTTTTGAAATCGTGCCCAGAAGTCAGCTTGAAGATACTCAACCAAGTGGCCTAAGTGAATATAGCCGTTGGCGTAAGGAAGGGCGCAGGTCATCAAAATTTTACGTGGGGAACTCATTCGTGCATTACTCCGTTAACTTATACAGCTTTTATTTTTGCTGCCATTCTACGTTGCCTGATTCCATGTGATACATGGCTCCGACAATTTTTACCTCACCAGAGGCCACAGCGTCACGCAGGATTTGCGATCTCTCTATAAGATCATGGTTAATGCCGTTCACATTGGCCCAGGACTCTTCCAAGAGGCCTTGAGACGGCTGTTTTGAAGCGTATTGTTGAAGGCGTGGCTTCAGATCGCTGGTCAGGCTGTTCAAGGCAGGGCTGCCCAAATCAGCTCCCTTAAGGGCGGTGAGAGTCTCCTTCACCGTGTCGCAACTTTCATGACCCATAACCACGATCAGATTAGAGCCTAGGTGCGTAATAGCATATTCAATACTGCCAATCACATTATTATCCAACGACTCACCAGCTGTACGAACAACGAAGACTTCACCCAGCTTTTGATCGAAGACCACTTCAGGGGGAGCGTAAGAATCACTGCAAGATAAAATCACCGCATGAGGTTTTTGCCCTGAGACTAAACGCGCGCGATCTTTTGCCGACGCGCCATCCGCGCGAAGATGTCCCTTGGTAAAGCGAGTGTTGCCATTTTTAAGCCAACCTAAAGATTTGTCGGCAGAAATGGGTCCTACCTCTCTTTGTGATTTGTCATGGCTTTCTTGAATGCGTTGAACGGCGGCGGCAACGGCCTCGCGCATTTCTTTGGCTTTTATTTGGGCATCAGCGTTGCCGCCATGTTCGTCGGGGTTGATCGCGACGGCTTCTTTTTCGCCTTTCATAGTGGCTTTATCAGGAGCCTCTTTCGTATTTCCTTGGGCGTCTTTCAGCACCACCTTCATGTCTTGATTGGGAGATCTTCTGGTTTGAAAATAAGAGCAAGCGGATAGATTGAAAGTCGCAAAAAGCAAAGCGAAACGGATGAACATTTTCTTCCTCCCGGATGGTGAGTCTTTATTGTCAGGACCTCCATCGAGAGAGGTCAAATTAAAAAACAAAAAAACTAGGCGCGGGCCAGAGGAAAAACTAGAATATTTTGCAACAGGAGTGTCTATGTCAGTCACCGTTCTTACCTCTGAACAAATCCGCGAAAAACTCATGCAAAGGTCCTATGGCGCACAAGCAACCTATTTAGCCATGTATAGCAGTTGGTGGGGCGGTATTGTGAAAGATCCGGGAATGATGGTGGTGCCTGTGGATGATCATTTGGTGCACAGAGGTGACGGCGTCTTCGAGGCGATTAAAGTTATCGATGGACGTGTGTTTTTGATGGACGATCATCTCTTGCGCTTGCAGTCCTCTGCAGAGCAAATTGGTATTCAGTTACCTGTAGATCTTGCGGAAATGAAAAAAATCATTCTGGATACAACTGGAGCTGCCGGGGTCAATGATGCGGTCTTACGACTTTATGTCTCTCGTGGGCCAGGCGGATTTACGACCAATCCCTATGACTCGATCAGTTCTCAAATGTATTTGATCGTTACAAGTTTAAAGCCGCTCCCAGATGAAAAATATAAAAGAGGTGTGAAGGTCGCTAAGAGCCATGTGCCGCCGAAAGATCCGTGGCTCGCAAAAATTAAGACCTGCAATTATTTGCCAAACGTGATGATGAAAAAAGAAAGCGTTGATCGAAATTTGGACTTCACCATCGGGATTGATTCAGAGGGACATCTTCTTGAGGGTAGCACAGAAAATATCGTAATGCTGGATAGAAATAATATCCTGGTACGTCCATTCTTAAAGCAAATACTGAGAGGGACGACGATGATGCGCACCTTTGTGCTGGCAGAGGAGTTGGTAAAGGCAGGTGTGATTCAAGGAATTGAAGAGCGCAATATTTCCGAATCAGATCTTAAGGAAGCTCACGAAGTGATGATGATCGGGACGACCTTGGATGTTTTACCAGTCACAGAGTTTGAAGGAGTGAAAATTGGCAGCGGGGAGCAAGGATCAGTTGCAAAGCAGTTGTTGAGCCTGCTTCGCGAAGACATGAAAAAGGGGCCGAAAGCGACCCCTTTGAAAAACTAAACTTCCAATTGAATTTTATCTAGCAGGTCGGGGTCGCTCAGAACGGCCTCGCCACCTTTTGCGATCGCAATCAGTGGGTCCTCAGCAATTCTCACTGACAGGCGAACTTCGTTTTGAATGCGCAAATCAAAATCGCGAATCAAAGCACCGCCGCCAGCTAAGACAACGCCACGCTCGATAATATCAGAAACAAGCTCCGGCGGAGTGTGTTCTAAAGCGCGGTGAATGGCATTGATGACTTCTTGAATGCAAGAGTTCATCGCAAGGCCCACGTCTTCAGAGCTGACTTCGACCGTTTTATTCATTCCTGTCTCTGCATCACGACCTGTGATTGTAGCTGTGCGGATGTCTTTTTTAGGAACCGCCGTGCCGATGGAGACTTTCAAATATTCTGCCGTGGCGTCGTTGATGATCAATTTCTTATAGCGTTTGAAGTAGTCGATGATAGCGTCGTCGATTCTGTGACCACCTACACGGGCCGCTTCGCAGTATACGATATCCGCAAGAGCAATGACGGCAACTTCTGTTGTTCCACCGCCCATATCGATGATCATGTTGCCTTCCGCGGATTTCACGTTCAAGCCCGAGCCAATGGCTGCGGCCATCGGTTCATCGATCAAGAAAACTTCTTTGGCTCCGGCAGCTTTGCAGGATTCAATGACGGCTTTCTTTTCAACT
>JBLMWG010000272.1:0-5538 GCA_050257115.1 Bacillota bacterium | reverse complement strand
GCCAGCGGTGATCATGGTCCATGATCCGGCAATTTGTACGGGGGAGGATCGATTGGTGAGGGTCGCATCTCCTAGTTGTCCTAGGGTGTTAGAGCCCCAGGCCCACAAAGTGCCATCTGATTTTATACCGAGAGCATGATTTGAGGACGCTCTTACTTGCACCCAACTGCCAGGGATTTGAACGGGACTGCTTCTGGTCGTAACGGAGCCATCGGCAAGCTGACCAGAGCTGTTAATACCCCAGGCCCACAAAGTGTTGTCGGAGCGGATTCCTAAGGAAAAACTCAGCCCGGCGGAAACTGACGTCCAAGTGTTTGAATCAACTTGTACGGGAGAGACAGAGTAGGTGCCTGTGGATGTACCAAATTGTCCTGAATCGTTGTAGCCCCAGGCCCACAAAGTTCCATCGACTTTAATGCCCAAACAGTGATTGGTTCCCATTGAGACTTGTGCCATTTGGGTATTCACTTGGGAAGGAGTCCAATTTGGAATTCCCAATTGCCCATAGAAGTTAGAACCCCAAGCCCACAAGGTAAAATCACTTTTTAGAGCAAGTGAACATTGCATTCCTGCTTGGACTTGTGTCCAATCGCTCGCAAATCCAACCTGGACAGGCAGGGACGCAGTAAGAAGGCTTCCATTGCCTAATTGCGCGTCAAAGTTACTTCCCCAAGCCCACAGAGTCCCATTATTACGGATGGCCAGGGTGTGGCTGTATCCTGGTGCGACTGAGGACCATTTGCTGGGAGCAGCTATCAGCGTTGGTGAAGATTTATTGGCGGTAGAACCACCAACGCCAAGCATGTAATTGGATTGAAGGCCCCAAGCAAAGAGGGCCTGAGGCGGAATGCGCTGGCGCCACATACCATGGGGAATCAGTTGTGCCGAGGCCTCTTTGGAAATGACGGTTAAAAAGCCAAGGCTGAAGGCCTTAGACCAAAATGACTGCGTGGATACAGTGATTGCACCTTTAAAGAAGCCATCTAAAAAACTACGCCGTTCTTTATTGATGTCATCTTCTTCATTAAAGCGCAAACGTTCCCCCGATGTGTGATGGTCTCACTTTAAGATTAAGTAATTATTTGATGAGGCTCAATAGTTAGATTAGCCATCGCAAAAATATAATTGCCATGATCAATTTTGAGATAGTGAGGAATTAGCTAACGTGTTTCGTTTTGGGTAAAAAAAAAGGGAACCTTGCGGTTCCCTTTTTTAACTTAGAGCAAAGCTCGAAGTACTCAAACTAGTGAGCAGCTTCTTCTTTTTTCTCTTCAGTTTTAGCTGCTTTTTTACCATGTTTTTTAGCAGCTTTTTTCTCAGCTTTTACTTCTTCTTTTTTAACTTCAGCAGCTGGAGCAGCTGGAGCTGTAGCAGTTGCAGCAGCAGGAGCAGCTTCATTAGCGTGAGCGATAACACCAGCGAATACAACAGACATCAAGATAGATGCGAATTTCATAGAGCCTCCGTAGGTTCTTATTAATTTTCCATTATTGGAAACAGGAATAGGCTAACAAAGGCCGTTAAAAGTGTGATTAAAAACATATTAAATATTTTTAATTTCAAAAGAGAATCTAGCACCGCTTCCGTCGTGATTTCCAGCACTTAGCTTGGCCTCGTGAAGGTTGGCTATTTTTTGTGCGATTGCCAGACCTAGTCCAAAGCCTTTCACGTCAGAGCCCATGTTTGATCCGCGCGAGAATCTTTCAAAAATAAACGGCAATTGCTCTGCGGATATACCCGGGCCATTGTCGTCAACGATCAATTGGCTGATGTCGTTTTTCCAAATCAAGGTGATCGTCACGACTTCGTTGTTTGGGGAGTACTTGATGGCATTTTCGATGATGTTGAACACCAAGTTTTCTAGCAAATCCATATCGCCACGAATGGTTTTATGATCACTATTGGACTCATTATGAATGTTAAATTTTAATTTGATGCCTTTAGAGCTCGCCAGTTTTTCGCAGCGACTTAAAGCTTGAAACACGAGTTCTTCCAGAGAAATTTCCTGCAAATTCAATGCTCCCAAACCAGCATCAGCCCGAGCAAGCAGAAGCATTTCTTGGACAATGTTGGCAAGACTATCGACTTCTTGCAAAGTGCTTTTTGCAAACAGGTCCACATCTTTATGCTCTTGTTTTTTTAGTGATTCGATTTCCTGGCGCATGATCGTCAGCGGTGTCAGCAGCTGATGGGAAGCATCGGCAATAAAGCGCTCCTGACTCATAAAGGCTTGCTGAATCCGGTCGAGCATATCATTCAGTGTTTGTGCCAGTTTTTTAACTTCATCATCCGCGATTGGCAGCGGAATGCGCCTGGAAAGCTCGGCGGCTTTAATTTTCTTAGCAGCGTCGATCATGTGATTGACAGGAGCGAGGGCGCGAGCAGAAAGAAACATGCCTCCCAATGTCGCTATAAATAGGACAAATGGAATACCAATTTCAAGCAACGTTAACCGTTTGGTGATTTGAGTTTCCAGTAAGGTCATCGGAACCGCAATTTGTAAAAGCAGTTGAGGTTTGGCGGCATTATCTAGCGGAAACGAAATCAAACGATAAGAGTCAGCTTCTGCGGAAGGGATGTTGTGAATGTGCTCTATCGTGCGATAGGTGGCTTCTTCGCCAGCCCAAATTCTTTCGAAGTCCTTTTTGTAAGGTGGATTGAATTCCCCGAAGTTTCCAACGCGGGCGAGGACGGCACCAGAACTGTGGCGTACCTGAATTAATGCCGTTCCCAGGGGGAACGGAAGAATTTTACCGTGATCTAAACGCAAAGGAGGAAAATTAAGATCCCCCTTGACCCCAATCTCCACACCTTCAGACACGTCCACTGAATAGTTAAACAGAGCATCGTCAAAATCCTGTTGGAGATTGTCGATCATCATCTTGAAGATGAACATGTTGAACAGGATCGTGGTGACGCCAAAGATCACAACGAAGATCAATGATAGGCGCAGACGAATAGGAATACGTGAAAAAGGCTTACGGAGAGTCTTTAAGAACATAGCCCGTGCCTACAACCGTGTGAATAAGACGTTTCGGAAAAGGGGCATCAATCTTTTTACGTAGCAGATTGATGTAGACATCGATCACATTGCTCTCAGAATCAAAATGAATGTCCCAAACGTGCTCAGCAATGGAAACGCGTCCTAAAGGGCGTTCTGGGTTTCTGAGGAAATATTCAAGCAGGGCAAACTCTTTGGTCGTCAGGGAGATTTCTTGGCCCGCGCGGCGCGCTTTGCGTTGGATAAGGTCCAGCTCCAGATCCGCATATTTTAAAACACTGGTCGCAGAATTACCATTACTCGGAGTTCTGCGGCGAAGTAAGGCTCTAACGCGAGCATGGAGCTCGTCAAAAGAATAAGGCTTTGTCAAATAATCGTCGGCTCCAGCATCAAGGCCATGGACTTTGTCTTTGGTGGTGGAAAGAGCCGTGACCATCAAAATCGGACCGTCATAGCCGTCGCGACGAATGTGGCGGGCGGTATCGATGCCACTTTGGTCTGGTAACATCACATCCAAGATCACAAGATCATAATCACCTTGAGCCATGTAGGATTCCGCCGCAGTACCGCTTTCGGCGACATCTACGGCATAGCCAACTTCATTCAGGCCTTTCTTAAGAAAGTTCGCCATTTTCGCTTGGTCTTCAACGACGAGAATTCGCATGGGATTCCTTCTGATTTTGTTTCTCTTTCATGAAATAATAATCCAAGACGGCCATCAAGGATTTATATTTCGTGGACAATTCTTTTTTGCTATTCGTCTCAACACCTGGGACCAGGCGATCGTAATGTCCCTGCCAATCATAGGCATGATCATTTTCGGGGCGAGCGGCCACCAGGACGCCACCTTCGCGGTTCACAATAAAATTGGAAGCGTTGACGGCAAAATCCGGTGTCTTACTGAAAAGATCGCGGCCCAGGGAGTAATAGGTCTGGTCAGATAGCGCGAGATTATAAAGTGTCGGCAAAATATCTGCATGGGAACCGAAGGAAGCGGGGTCCATTTTTTTGCGAATTGCAGACGGCATATAAAGATAAAATGGCACAGAGCCTTTTTGCATCAATTCGTCTTCGCCAAAGTTTACAATCCAAAAAGTGTGATCTCCCGTAATGCCGATAATCAGCTTGTCTTTAAGAGGAGAGTGTTTAACCTTCGTTAAGAATTCCGCAAGTTTTTGTGCGGAATAACGGTAGGTCTTAAAGCGCTTTGCCGCCAACCCCTGATCGCCGATCAAGCGCCCTTGCAATTCTGCTGGGGGAGTCAGCTCTGGAGATACATACGTTGATGGCAACTGATAAGGCGGATGATTTGTTGTCGTCATCGTCAACAAAAACTGCGGTGTCGTTGCTTCGCTGAGTGTTTTGTAGAGATAACCAAAAAGATCTTCATCGTAGATGCCCCAATCGTGGCGCTCTTTGAGTTGCCCCATGGTGTCTGCAATCTCAGTTTCACCTTCGACTGTATCAAAGCCTTGCATGACGGCAAATTTGTTCACCTCGCGCCATCCGGGGTTACCGCCATAGATAAAACGTGCTTTGTACCCGGCATTTTTAAAAGTGCGTGCAGGGCTGGATCTAAATGGAACTTGGAGGTAACCACTTTCTGTTAAGAACTCACTGATCGGGCGTTGAGGGGAGCCAATCATCAGACAGCTCAAGCTGCCAATGGTCGCATTGGTGCTAGATAGGAAGTTTGTCAGATAGGTGTCTTCATTGAGGTGAGTTTTTAGGTCCCCGACAAGATCAAAGCCTGGCTGGTTGTATTTCAGCCAGTACCCACCAAAGGATTCCATCACCAACAATAAGACATGGGGTTTGGTTTTCTCAGCCCACTCATTTTTTGCTGTCTGGTGCTTCAACATTTCTAAGGGATCTGCGGGAATTTGCTCTGCGGGAACTTGATAGAAGTCTGCAAAAGCTTTGCGATAGTTGTCACCATATCCGTAATAGCGTAAATTGCTGTCCCAGTGCGATGTCTGTTGGGACTTTAACTCGATGGCACGAGTGAAGGCGCGCACTCCGTTGAAACACAAGTGGTTGATAAAGATGTTCTTGGAAATCCCGGTGTCCATTTCACTCAAGGGAAACAAAGCAAGTCCCCCACGGGCGCCGATACCATTACCCACGAACAGGACAAAAAAGGTGGCCACAAAAAGCGGATAGGGAACTTTTCTAAAGCGGAAAGGCAGCCATTCTTTTTCACTGGTGAAGTTGATCTTCAGACCTTTGCCCAAAAGGTAGGTGAAAAGAACCAATCCCAGGAACATCCACACAACAGGATAGTTTCTCCAGATGGTTTTAATCAAAGCAATCGTGTCGTCTTCAAAGAAACCAAAAATCAAAACGTTGATACGATCTTGGTAGAAGCTGTAATAGATAAAATCAACAGCGCTGATAAAAATCACCAAGAGAAGCATAAACGTGTAATAGGGGACTAAGAATTTTGCAAAGCGCTGAAAAAGGCGATCTAACAACGCTTCGGCGGGTTTTAGAAACGCGAAAAAGCTAACCAGCATCCAGATCAGAAGAGGGACCGA
>JBLMWG010000271.1:0-8913 GCA_050257115.1 Bacillota bacterium | reverse complement strand
CATTCAAAATTCGTGTTAGTTCTTTTGAGCGAAGATAGGTTTTCCCTGCTCTTATTATATGGCGCTCAATTTTATCTGCGATGTCCTCCGCAGTTAAAATGACTTCGGTCTCTTCGATATTCTGGGAGTCTTCACCAGATTCTTTCTCGGCAAGATTTTCCTCTTCAACAATCGTTTTACAAAGCCGATTCCACCAAACTCCCAATGCTAAAAGGGAACGCATTTTAATTTTTTCCAATAAAAGTCCATGACGTTCACAAAAAATTACTAAGCCCTGTTGAACCAATGATCCTTCAATCTGATCATAAAAAATTTGATCGTGGAACTGCCCACTAACAAGACAAGAAGTTAAATTGCGAAGGGACTCAAAAACCAGGCTTGAGGAAAACGGTCCTATATAAAACTCTTCATTTTGTTCAAAGTTCATCTCTGTCATGTCGTGATTAAAGAATACCAAGCCTCTATCATTCGCCTTTAAGCTAATATTATAGCGCGGATCCAGGCGTTTGATTTCGTCCGTCTCTAATAAAGCGGCCTCCAAAGGACTTCCACATATTGTAATCTTCAAATCGTACACCTGAGTTAACATTTCTAGTTTCCTTGGATCACGATTTTTTTGTCCACGAAAATAGCTATTCACTCGATCCTTCAAAGAAGTCGCTTTACCCACATAAAGAATTTCATCCCATTTACTCACCATCCGATAAACTCCAGGTTCATCCGGCAAAGTTAAACGTTTTTCCTTCGGCAAAGGATATTCATACTTTGTTCGCGAGGTTTTTGGTGTCATCGCGAGCCATTCGTACAACTGCTGGTCAGTCTCTATACCTTGAGTGCCAAGAAGTGTTATCAGTCCGTTCCATATGACTCGAGTCGCTTCCACTTGTTGAGCCGAGCGCTTTAAATCCGTAGATGGAAAACCAAAATATCCTGCCAGTCCCTTAATTCCTCGGGTCGGCAAATTTGGCAATAAACGCCGAGCGATTTCATGGGTACACAGAATCTCGAGATTATTTTCTCTTCCAATTTTAGCAAAGGCATCGTTTAAAAAAGGTCTTTCAAACTGGGCAAAATGAATGATGCAGGAATGCTTTTTAAAACGTTCATCGAATACCACAAACAACTCGTCTAAGGAGCGTGCAGAATTCATATCCTCGTTAAAGATTCCAGTGATCAATTGAATCCGATAGGGAATTTTCTCATCGTTTGGCAATTGTACCAATGAACTTTCAATGATCCCGTCATTAGTACCCCAAGCCATTTCCAGAATGTGCGCTCCACTTTCAGGCTTTGTCCCTGTTGTTTGCAGATCTAAAAAGAAAAGAGGCATTTCGTTTAATTTCATCACTTATCTGCCTGCATTACTTCCACCCGTTTCCAAAAGTTACTGACGTCGGCAATAATTTTCTGAGAAACCAGCTCCTGGGGAGAATTTTCGAACCATCCTTCGGGCATAGTTTCGGCGTAGGTCATCTCTAAAAAACGCCCATCCATTAAGACAACAAGTCCCTTATCATTTTCAGAACGAATCACACGTCCCGCAGACTGAATGGTCTTTGCCATCGCGGGATAAACATAAGTGTAATTGAAGGCGACATCTCTCCCATAATATTTTTCATAAAATTGCCGAATCTGTTCCCGTTCAAAATCAAAAGTAGGCAGTGCCGGTCCAATCACAAACGCACCAATCAACATCTCGCCGGGAAAATCAACACCCTCAGAAAAAACTCCACCTTGCACAGCCAACAATAGGGTTGGAAGCTCTTGATTCTTCATAAAAGAAAGAAAGTCTTCAACCCGATTGGCCTTCATTTCTCTTTGCTGAACCAAGCGCTGATAAAATGACTCCTTAAGATGCTTTTCCACGTCTTTCATAAATTCGAAACTCGGGAACATGGCAATGTAGTTGCCCGGCTTAACTGCCATGATTTTTTCCACGGCTTGGGCTATCTTCGGTGCGCTTTGCCCACGGTCTCGATATTTCGTCGAAATTTGAGGAATCAGCAAAATTTTACGATGCTCTTTTGGGAACGGGGAAATAAATTCAAGGCACTCAGTCGATGTATCTTCAAAGCCTAAAAGCTTCATCGAGTAACTAAACGGCTTGAGCGTTGCAGAGAACGCTACTACATTTTTAAAGGATTTATAGACTTCATGTAGATGAGCTGAGGCATCACAGCAAGTCACCTTTAAGATTTCATTATCTTCTCCATAAATTTTATTCTTTTGATAAGTTCTAAAAAACTCAGGACCTTCAAGTTCCATTGCTTGAGCAAAGTCACTCCAGAGGTTAGCTAAGCGCAAAACACCATCTTGTGGCTGGACTTCAATATCAGCTTCAAGATACTCAGCCAAAAATTCCCGGACTTTCTTTTCGAGTTCAAAAATTGGCTCGAAATCAATTTGTATAATACGGGACTCACCACGATAGGCTTGAATTACCTCAATAGCTTCTTTACAAAGTGCTAGGGCCCGCTTCACAAAGCGAGCGTGAACCTTTCCTAAAGAAGTCTCTAGCTGATGTAGATCCCTTGTTGAGATGCTGGGTGAAAAATAGTCTTGAGCCCTTGCTGGCAAGTTATGTGCTTCATCAATCACCAGGTTCGGCATCTCTTGAAGATCCAATAAAGGGGCTCCTAAACGACCTAAGAGGCTTCGCAAAGAAAAGACATAATTATAATCAGCAATCACAACATCAGCACGTTCAATCGCCTCAACTGACAATTCAAAAGGGCAAACTTGGTATTCTTCACCAATCTCACGCAACTTCTTCTGGCTCAAAGAGCGTAATTTTGAAAGTTTATTTACCAAGTCATGGTCAGCAAGCTTCTTATAGTAGTCTTTAGCAAATTCGCAGTACTGTGGATTGCACAGCGGCTCCGCTTTGAAACACATTTTGCTTTTCGCCGTGATTGTAAGAGGCCGGATGTTTGCACCTAATTGTTGTAAGCGCTCGACAGCTTCTTCGGCCACCTGATGTTGGGAGTTTTTTGGTGTGACATAGACTAATTTTTGTCCTCGAGCCAGAGCTTCCTTAAGTGATGGATAAAGGACCCCAATAGTCTTCCCTAGCCCAGTGGGAGCTTGAATGACCATTGATTTTTCAAAAGTGAAGCCTTTTTCGATACTAGTAATCAGCTCCCGTTGCCCCGGTCGTGGCGACGAAAATGGGAACTGCAAATTCGTTGAAAGATCGATGCGTTTTCTATGGAGTTTTTCGCTAATCTTTGTTTCATCGACGAGTTCCGCAAGGCGCAGCCGCAACCAGCTTTCGTATTCATCAAGATCCAACTCAAAGTGGAGTTCGCTTTGTTTAAAGTTTCTTGAAGACACCAGCAGCATTCTTAAGTCAGGAACAATCCCCGTATTTTTATAGTGAATGTAGCCATAGGTTTTAAGCTGCCAAACATAAGGATGATTTTCATCAGCGGTGAGCTTATTTTCTAGCCCATCAACATCAAACGCAGATTTAATCTCTTCAATAAGGGCGTCATCACCGTCGACAACTCCATCTGCTCTGCCTGAAATAACAAATAAATATTTACCAACCGGAATTTCTAAAGATAGCTTCTTTTCGGCAGTATAATGGGGATTTTCCCGAGTGCGCCGGCGTTGAACAGCCTGATGAATTTCATTTCCAAGTTGAGGTGTCTGTCCATAGCCAGAGTGAAGTTCTATATTTCCCACTCGCGGGCAAGGCACTGCAAACCGGCGAATATCAATTTGAACTTTCCTCTGCGAACTCTTCTCACCCATGAAACCCACTCTAGCACAGCATCTCCAGAGGTACGCCGTACCTTTTTGTCATGCATTGCAGAATATGAGAGAGAGGCATAAAATGAAAAAGGCCCAAGTTTTCACTTGAGCCTTTCTTTGTATTTCGAATTTTTAAAGAACTATTTTTTCGCAGCCACTGTGTTTTCAGCAACTTCGATTTTCGCTCTTGCGCGAGTCCATTCTTTTTGGAACTCAGTCCAATCAGCGTCTGTGATAACTTCGTCTAGGACGTGCTTCTCAGACTTAGCAAGGTACTCTTTCGTTGCAGCAAGATCGATCTCTTCTGGCAAATCCGCGATGTTCGCAAGAACGTTCACGCCTTCAGGGGATACTTGGCAATAACCCCAGCTAATCACAGCTTGGTTTTGCCTTTCTTGACCCTTAAGTCTCCATTTCATAACACCAATACCTAGTGTTGTGATAAGAGGCGCGTGACCAGGAAGAATATTAAGTTCTCCTTTAAAACCAGGCACAGTCACTTCATCAACCTCTTGGTCAACTAAAAGACGGCGCTCAGGAGTCACGATAGTCAGTTTAAACATAAATCACCTTTTCTTAAAGCGGCCGATCAGGCCGCTTCATGAAGACGAAATCCTTTCGGACTACGCCTGCAACTTCTTAGCTTTTTCGATAACGTCTTCGATTGTACCAACAAGGTAGAACGCTTGTTCAGGAAGAGCATCATGTTTACCATCAAGGATTTCGCGGAAACCACGAACAGTGTCTTTGATATCAACATAACGGCCTGGCAAACCAGTGAATTGTTCAGCAACGAAGAACGGCTGAGACAAGAAACGTTGGATCTTACGAGAACGAGATACAACAAGTTTATCTGCTTCAGACAACTCGTCCATACCAAGGATCGCAATGATATCTTGAAGTTCACGGTTACGTTGCAACAATGCTTGAACGTCACGAGCGCATTTGTAGTGCTCTTCACCGATAACAGCTGGATCCAAAAGACGTGAAGTAGACGTCAATGGGTGAACCGCTGGGAAGATCGCCATAGCTGCGATATCACGGTCAAGATTTGTAGTCGCATCCAAGTGAGTAAATGTAGTTGCCGGAGCTGGATCCGTGTAGTCATCGGCTGGTACGTATACCGCTTGAACTGACGTGATCGAACCTTTTTTAGTAGAAGTGATACGCTCTTGAAGAGTACCCATCTCAGTTGCCAAAGTTGGTTGGTAACCAACGGCAGAAGGGATACGACCCAACAACGCGGAAACTTCAGCACCCGCTTGAGTAAAGCGGAAGATGTTATCAACGAAGAAAAGAACGTCTTGGTTTTCAACGTCACGGAAGTATTCAGCAACAGTCAAACCAGTCAAAGCAACACGCGCACGTGCTCCTGGTGGTTCATTCATTTGACCGAAAACTAGAGAAGTCTTAGCCAATACGCCAGACTGTTTCATCTCTTGCCACAAGTCATTACCTTCACGAGTACGCTCACCTACACCGGCGAATACGGAGAAACCACCGTGCTCAGTCGCGATGTTGCGGATAAGTTCTTGGATAAGAACCGTTTTACCAACTCCCGCACCACCGAACAAACCGATCTTACCACCCTTAGCGTAAGGTGCTAGCAAGTCTACGACTTTGATTCCCGTCATCAACATTGCTGCAGATGTTGCTTGGTCTTCGAACTTAGGAGCAGTTCTGTGAATACCCCATTGCTCTTTAGCGTTTACTGGACCCATTTCGTCGATTGGTTCACCAACTACGTTGATGATACGACCCAAAGCTTCACGACCAACTGGTGCAGTGATTTGAGTTCCCAAAGCTTTAACTTTTTCACCACGAACCAAACCTTCAGTTTGGTCCATAGAGATAGTTCTTACAACGCCGTCACCCAAGTGCTGAGCAACTTCAAGAACTAGATTGTATTCAACGTCAGAGATAAATTTATTTGATACACGAAGAGCAGAATTGATTGCAGGAAGTTCTCCGCCTTCGAATTCTACGTCCACTACGGGACCCATAACCTGTTTTACTTTACCGAATGCCATTATTCAGCTCCCTATCCTTTAAGCGCTTCAGCGCCCGATACGATTTCAATCAATTCTGTAGTAATTTTTTCTTGTCTCAATTTGTTGTACGTCAGAGTGAGCTTATTGATCATCTCTTTCGCATTGTTTGTCGCGTTTTCCATTGCGCTCATACGAGCACCGTGTTCACCCGCAACAGACTCAGACATACATCTGTAAACTTGAAGGTCGAAATGCTTTTCAAGCAACTCCTTAACAATTTGCTCTGGAGCTGGTTCGAAGATCATGTCGACAGCAAAGTTCGATGCCATCTCAGATTCTGTCTTGAAAGTCGTCAGGCCAAGATCAATTGGCAAGATGGTTTCAGCAACAACAACTTGAGAGATCGCAGATTTGAACTCGTTGTGCACGATACGAACTTCATCGTAAGCGCCATCGAGGTAATCATTCATCACGCGATTTGCAACTTTAGAAGCCAACTCGTAAGAAATATCTTTATCAAGCTTAGTGATGTAATCAACTGGCTTGATACCACGTCTTGCGAAGTAGTCGTGACCACGACGGCCCACGAATAGGAAATCAATCTTTTCAAGTTTGTTCTTATTCTCGTTGTAATAAGCTTCAGTGAATTTGTTGATATTGCTGTTGAAAGCGCCACAAAGACCGCGATCAGAAGTGATAACAACAAGCAAAACATTCTTTACCTGTTCTTTCTTCTCCATCAGCGGATGTGACACTTTGTTTGTAACAGCGATATCCGCAATCACCTTACGCAAAGTCAGAGCATAAGGACGCATATTAACGATGTTATTCTGCGCCTTTCTCAACTTTGCAGCAGACACGAGCTTCATCGCTTTCGTGATCTGCTGGGTGTTTTTGGTGGACTCAATCTGAGCCCGGATATCCTTCAAGCTTGCCATTTAAGCACCAAATTACTTGTTAGAAGGTTGGAAGATAGCTTTGAACTCTTCAAGAGCTGCCAACAACGCTTTTTTAGTGTCGTCTGCAATCGCTTTCTTCTCAGTAATAGTTTTAATGATGTCAGAATGCTTGTTTTTCAAGAACTCGATCATTTCTTTTTCGTATCTCTTAACATCAGTCTCTGGATATTGATCCACGAATGCATTTCCAGCTGCGAAGATCATAATGATTTGCTCTTCAACTTTTACCGGAGAATATTGAGGTTGTTTCAATACTTCGATCAAACGACGACCACGTGCCAACTGTTGTTGAGACGCTTTATCCAAGTCAGATGCAAACGCAGCGAATGCTTCCATAGAGCGGAACTGAGCAAGTTCAAGTTTCAAAGAACCCGCAACTTGTTTCATCGCTTTAATTTGAGCCGCACCACCTACGCGAGAAACTGATTTACCCACAGAGATAGCTGGACGCACACCTTTGTAGAATAGATCTGATTCAAGGAAGATCTGACCGTCAGTGATAGAGATCACGTTTGTCGGAATGTATGCAGAGATATCGCCCGCTTGTGTCTCGATGATTGGCAATGCAGTCAAAGAACCGCCGCCTTTATCAGCTGACAATTTAGAAGCACGCTCTAGAAGACGGCTGTGGCAATAAAACACGTCGCCTGGATATGCTTCACGTCCTGGAGGGCGACGAAGAAGAAGAGATAATTGACGGTAAGCTTGAGCTTGTTTCGTCAAGTCATCATATACAATAAGAGCATGTCTGCCAGTATCACGGAAGTACTCCGCCATTGCTGTGCCAGAGTATGCAGCCAAGTATTGCAATGGAGCTGGGTCAGAAGAGTTAGCAGCGATAACAGTTGTGTACTCAAGAGCACCCGCTGCACGCAATTTTTCTACGACGAGAGCAACAGTCGATTGTTTTTGACCGATAGCTACGTAGAAGCACTGAACGTTTTGACCTTTTTGATTGATGATAGTGTCAACCGCGATAGTCGTTTTACCAGTTTGACGGTCACCGATAATCAACTCACGTTGACCGCGGCCGATCGGCACAAGGGCGTCGATCGCTTTGATACCTGTTTGAAGTGGCTCTTCAACTGGATGACGGTAAACGATACCAGGAGCTTTAGTTTCAACGATACGAGAATGAGGCGTGTTGATAGGTCCACGGCCATCGATCGGGTTACCAAGAGCGTCTACGACGCGACCAAGTAGTGCTTCACCAACCGGAACGGAAACGATTTTTTTCGTTCTTTTAACTGTGTCGCCTTCTTTAATTGCGCGGTCTTCACCGAACAAAACGGTACCAACGTGACCTTCTTCAAGGTTCAATACCATTCCGAATACTTCACCTGGGAACTCAACAAGTTCACCAGCCATTGCGTTTTCAAGACCGTAGATACGAGCAACCCCGTCCCCTACTGAAAGAACGCTACCTGTTTCACTGACTTCAATCTTTTTGTTGTACTGATTGATTTGCTCTTTGAGAACGCGACTGATCTCGTCGGCACGGATTTGTGTTTCCATTTTTAGTTGGCTCTCCTGTTTAATTCTTCATTTAATTTTTTAAGATGTGTTTCGATGCTGTCGTCAAAAGTCCATCCACCAACTTGGGCTACAGCGCCACCCAAAAGTTTAGGATCTTGTTCATAAGTCAAAACGATTTTTTTATTCAAGATTTTGCTTACTTTAGACTCTAGATCTTTCTGTGCATCAGCTGGCAATGGTTGAGCTGAACGAACAATCCCGCGTGTTACGCCTTCTTCGATATCCAAGAATTCCTGGTACGCAGTCGCAACTTCTGAAAGTAATTGAATACGGTTTTTATCAGCCAACAACACAAGTGTGTTGAAAACTTCTTCCAATAAACCTTTCCCTTCAAGAGCAGACTTAACAGCTGCTACTTTTTGAATAGAGCTGATTAGTGGGTTTTGGAAGTACGCAGTGATCGCGGCGTCTTTTGCAAACGCATCCGCAATACCTTGTAATTCCACATAGGCTTTCGCATGGACACCTTTTTGCTTGGTTAAAGCAAGAAGGGCTTTTGCATATCTTTTAGATACTTCATTTACTTTCATCGACTATACTTCCGCGATGTGGTTGATAAATTCTTTTTGAAGCTTTTGTTGATCAGCTGCACCGATGTCCTTTGTAAGAACAATGCGAGCTGCATCAACAGAGTCCGTCAATAATTGCTGACGAAGTTCTTTTTGTGCACG
>JBLMWG010000270.1:0-21550 GCA_050257115.1 Bacillota bacterium | reverse complement strand
TTCACATCAGCCCGTTTTTCAATTTTGCGAGTCATGATTTCGGTCAGCTCGTCTTCCAAGGGCTCTTTTTTTCTCATCAAGGCTTCGATTTCAGCATTGATTGGTTCCGCTTTTTTATTGTTTTCAACTTCGACATCCAGCTCTTCGATGACCATAGCTGTTCTCCAGTTACAGTCTTTTTTCAAGCGCAGGATATCGCCATAGATATGATCCCCGATATAGAGGATGTCGTCTCCTGCAAGGTCCAAGTCTGCCGTGAACTTCTTCGCATTACCACCTTGGTAAATCCCCGGTGTTAATTTGCCTTCCATGTTCGTCATAGAGCCATCTTCAGGATTTACACGAAGATATTTTTGATTCTCATAGAAAAATTTTGGCTTGGAAGCAAAAGTGATCACGATCTCAAAAAGATCCTGCCAAGATTTGTGCTCTTTCAGGAAAGGTTGAATCGCATAATCCAAAAGCAACTTTGTGTAGTGGAAGTCAGAGTTCGTCAAAACGAAGATTTTTTTTCCATGGCGACGGAATTTTTCAAGGCCCGCAACCAAATCAGGATCTTTGATGATGTAGTGATCTAAGTTTTGCTTCACAACGTCTTTTAAAGAACCGTCTCGGTGGGCTTCATCTAAAGCATCCAATACGTCGTCTGCGATTTGAACGTATTCAGGGTATTTATTGGTTGTGTCAGTATCTTTAAGCTCGACAATTTGTGCGATCAAGTTCGCCAAAGAGATAGAGAAAGACGTGTCGACAGCCAAATAGTCGCTATTGCTGAGATCGATGTAAGTCGATTTATACAGTTTTTGATGAGTTTTGAAGTCCAACGGTTTTAAGCCGTGGTAGCTTGCACGAATTGCCGTGTAGCGATTCAACTTCAAAAGATTTCCCATCTTGCGGTCAATCACGAGGCCGCGAATTGCGAAGTTGTAGTCAAATACAAGCTTGCGCAAAGTTTCTGGGTAACCACGTTTGACCAGTTTGTCGATCATTGTGGTGTGAGAAAGCCTTTCGAAGTTCTCGGAGTTGTAGCGAACCAAAGTGTGGTCCATGTCTACGCCGATGTAGCGAATTTTTTTTAAGTTTAGAGTCCTATTAACAAATACTTTAGCCATAATTATTTATCTATCTTTCAACAGGGAGTTGCAGCTCATTCCAGTGCAACATTCCACCGCGCATATTATAAACGTTCTTAAAACCGTTCATCATCGCAAAAGCAGTGGCTTTGGCCGAGCGGCCTCCACTGCGACAAATGAACACAATAGTTTGGTCCTTAGGGAGATTATCAAGCTGATCGGGAAGTGTATCCAAGACGAGCAACTCTGCGCCGTGAATATGTCCAAGTTCGCCCGTGAATTCTTCGGGTTGGCGAACATCTATTAGTTTTACTTTCGACATTTTTTGATGAAGTTCTGCGGGAGCAATATCGCAGACACCTTCAAAATGAGGATTTTCAGTCTTACTTGTGAAATCAACTTTTACTGTCATAGAGCCCTCCTTCATGGAGCCAAGACTCTAACAATAACAGTGTCTGAGGCGGTCTTCAAGGTGTGGCCCCCGGTCGAGTCATGAAATATACAAATTTCTCGACAAGGGGCGTAGTAGAGGGACGCTCTGATTTACTACCAGATCTTAACTCTTTCACTTTCAGGAAGAGTCATTTTGTCGCCGGCTTTACATTGGAAAACTTCAGCAAATGCGGCTTGATGCTTTACCTGTTCGTTAATACGGGCCTCCCCGCTGGCATGGGGGTCTGTTTTAAGAAGTAGTTTTGCGAAGTCAGGGCGAACAACTCCGCACCAAAGACGCCCATAGCCAATGAAGAAAGTCTTCTTGTCTTCAACAGAGCCTTTCCCCTCCGGGAATGCAGCATTGTAAGCGAATGTTAATCCGACAAGATCCGCAGAGTTTTCCCCTAAAGTGAGTTTGCCGTCATGACCAATTTTATTAAATTGCTCTACGAGCTTTAGGCCGCGTTTCTCAAATTCTGAGGAGTCTTTAGGGTTCATCCACTGTCTTAAGCTTCCATGGGCGTCGTATTTTGAGCCTTCGTCGTCGATACTGTGGCCCAGTTCGTGGCCGATAACAGACCCAACAGCCCCCAAGTTTTCAATCATAGAGCCGTCTTTATTGTAAAATGGATATTGCAAGATACCGATCGGCATAACGAACTTATTTTCATTTGCACTGTAATAAGCGTTCACGGTCAAAGGCCCCATGCCCCAAGCATCTTGGTTTGCTGGTTCTGTCAGCTCATGCATCATTTTGCTGTAACGAGCCTCACGGTAAAGCTTTTGATTTACGATTAAATCAGTTTTTGAGTATTTGCGGATAAGGTTGAAATTCCATTCGCGGTCCGTATGAGGTTTCACCAATTGCAAGCGTGCTGTCGAAATTTTTTCAATGGCACTGTTGCGGCTGTCCCGAGAAAGCCATTTGTTGTCTTTAAGGCCTTGAACGATGCTGGCGCGAATTTTAGATGCCAGTTCGTCCACCTTTTTTTCATCAAAGTTCGGAAATAGTTGGTCCAGCATAGCAGCATCAAGTTCTTTCGCAAAATAACCAGAGACTAAACGAGTGCAGCGTTCTTGGCGTTCTGGACGAGTCTGTGGTCCACCAAAGTATTTTTTCTCGAAGTCGAAATTTTGTTGGAAGTATTTTGGATAGGCATCGTCCATTTCATCAGCAAGATTGCGAACCAAAATCAGATCTTTCCAAATTGCCAGTGGGCGCTTTGGCAATTCTGCATTCAGGAAATCTGGAGTTTCGTAGAGAGGATTGTTAACCAAAGCTGTGCCAGGTGCCTTTTTTAAAAGCATTTCCAACTTGAGATTTGGATATTTTTTTATAATTTCGTCTTGGGGAAATACCAGACGTTCGCTCCAGCGTTGACGACGGACAGATGCTTGAGGGTAAACTTTGATAAAGTCTTTTTCCAAGTCGATCAAGGCTTGCGCGCGTTGCTCTGCTTTGCCGTCTTTTCCTTTTGGATCAATGTTTTTAAAAAATGCCGTCAGAAGTTTTTTGTAGTCGGCCATCAGTTCTGCATTTTCGTAGTACTTGTGATCGGGCAAGCCCATGAGACTGCCACCCATTACCACGTTCAATTTTTTTGCATCATCAGGATCCGGGTTGTTCCCAAACCACATTAGAGAGGAAATCCCTTTTGGAGTGTGATTGTTGACGTAAGTAACAAGATCTTCGGTGGTTTCAATTTTTTTGAGATCTTTTTGGAGGCTGGTGACTTCACTTCTTTCTGCAGTTGCTTTGGCTTTCTTATCCATACAAGCCATATAGAAATCACGCAGTTGTTCAGAGCGCTCATTTAGTTTTTTATTGTTGGGAAGATCCATCATGAATTTCTTTTTTTGTTCTAAGATGCGCTCGCTCGAGTCATTAAAGGCAAACACATGTTTGCTGCGATCGTCGCGCAATTTAAATGCAGCTTCTGCTTCAGAGCAGACGTAAGCGTGGAAGTCTTCGCAGGGGTTGATTTTGGTGTTGAGTGGAAATTCTCTTTTTTCAGGGATTTCCGAAGAAGGAGCTTTACCTGCAAATGCCGTGGATGTCGCGATTCCCGCAGACAGCAAAAGCGGGACAAAGAGCATGTGAGTCATAGTTAAATCCTTTCAAGAAATGACCCTCTAATTTGATGACCGTTCGCTGGGAATTGCAACGCGTTCTTGCTTATGGTCTAGTGCGGTGGCATGATCGTTTTTCATGGCCAATCCCTCTGTTGAACTATCCCCTGAACAAGCTGATGCTTTAGAGCTTTTACGCTCTGGAGAAAACGTATTTTTGACGGGAGGGGCTGGAAGCGGGAAAAGTTTTTTAATTCGCCAATTTATGCGTGAGATCGATCCTAAAGTGATGCCTATTTTAGCTAGTACAGGGGCGGCGGCAGTTCTTTTGGGTGGGCGAACATTTCATAGTTTTTTCGGATTAGGAATTATGGATGGCGGTCCTGATGCAACCTATGAGCGTGCCTCAAAAGATAAGAAGCTAACGGCTCGTTTACGTAATGTCGATGGTGTGATTATTGACGAAGTCTCCATGATTCCGGGGCAAGCTTTAATGATTGCAGAAGCATTGGCGCAAAAAGCTCGTGAATCCAGTTTGCCCTGGGGCGGGATGCGCATAATCACAGTCGGCGATTTTGCGCAGCTACCTCCAGTGACAATGCAGGGGCAGACCCGTGATTGGTGTTTTACGAATAACGTTTGGGCTCAATCAGGTTTTCAAGCCGTGATGTTGTCACATAATCAACGAGTTCAAGATAATTTATTTTTAGATGTGCTGAGTGATGTTCGTCATGGGTTGGTGACTCCGCGAGTTCGTGATTTTTTGAATGAACATATTCGTGAGCACGATCAAGATCATCCTGGAACTCGTTTGTTCCCCCGTCGTTTGGATGCAGATACATTCAATCAGAAGAAATTATCTGAATTGCACGAAGAAGAAGTTGTAATAGATTCGATTTATTTTGGTTCCGAAAAGCATATTGAAATTTTGATGAAGACGGCACCCGTTCCAATAAAGCTGACTTTGAAATTGGGATGCCGGGTGATGTTTTTGCAAAATGACCCGCAAAAGCGATGGGTCAACGGCACTCGCGGTGTTGTGACTGACATAGAAGCTGATCGCATCACTGTGCGCAAGGATGGTGGTCGCGAAGTGCAGGTTGATAAAGTATCATTTGCTTTGCAGGATGCTGAAGGCAATGTGATGGCACAGGTGATTCAATTTCCTCTGACCTTGGCATATGCCACAACGATCCATAAAAGTCAGGGCGCAACGTTGGAGGATTTGTGGTGTAACTTGAGTCGTCTTTGGGAGCCGGGACATGCCTATGTGGCACTTTCTCGATTACGCAGTTCCGAAGGCTTGCATTTAATTGGCTGGAACCCGCGATCTATTATTGTGGACCCCAAGGTTTTGGAGTTTTATAGAAAGCTTGAGTCCTAGAGTATCCAAAGCAACTCTGTGATCATTCCAACACAAAATAGAATAAGAAGAGCTTGAGCCGCCATTGCAGCGTAATACCAAGGCGGGTTTTTCGGTTTTTCCTGAGTGCCCATAATTATCTCCCTCTATCAACTTGATCGGGTTTGTTTATTAATATCTTTATGAGTTTTTTTCGTTTATAAAACTGTAATCAAGGAGCCTTGAAATCGTCTTATTTTGGGGCTAATCTGGGACCCGTTGTCTTACAAAAGCTCTATGATTTCTTATCTTTAGAACTACTAATGAGGTCTTTATGGAACAGATCAAAAGCCTACCGATTCCGACGCGCGGGACCCCTTTGACCTTAGATCAGGCGATGCAGCTTGCGATCAGTGAAGCTTATAAAGGCGGGCCACGAGTGAGTCCCAATCCCTTGGTAGGTTCTGTGGTCTTAGATTCTCAAGGTGGTTTCCTGGCCAGTGGGTATCACGAGTTCTATGGTGGTCCTCACGCGGAAGTAAATGCTCTTAAAAACTTATCGCATGAAGATCTCAAGGGTGCCCATGTTATTGTGACCTTGGAGCCTTGTGCCCACGAGGGGAAAACTCCATCATGTGCGAAAATGATCGCGAAGCTTCCCGTAAAGAAAGTGACTTTTGGGTTGATAGATCCGAATCCCTTAGTGGCGGGGCAGGGTGCAGAAATTTTACGCCAGGCGGGGATCGAAGCGGATGTTTATGAAGGTGCAGATTTAAAGACGGATCAGGAAACACGCATCCAACTGGAAGAAGTGTGTGAAGCGTTTTTATGGAACTTTAGACATAAAAAAGTTTTCGTCGCTTTAAAAATGGCCAGCAGTCTTGATGGGCAAGTGGCCCTTAAGTCTGGTGAAAGCCAATGGATCACGGGCGCAGAGTCCCGGGAATATGTGCACTATATTCGCTCTTGCTATGACGGCATTTTGGTTGGTAAGGGGACTATCGAATTTGACAACCCTTCACTAAATATTCGTCATCCAACAATTCAAAAGAAAAACAAAGTTGTTGTTGTTGATGGCGAAGGTGACTTGTTGGAAAAATTTGAAAGTTTGAAGCTTTCAGAAGTGCACAGCCATGAAGATATTTTTTGGTGTGTAGCTGCGGAGCTAAAAGAAGAGGTCGAAGGCAAACTCCAAAAGATCAAGAAAGCTCCGCGAGTTTGTTATGTAAAAACGAATGTCGGTGGTGATCTGAATCTGGAAGATTTGTTGGCGCAACTTTATACGCAAGGTTTGCGTTCCATTTTAGTGGAAGGTGGTGCGATCACGGCAAGCTCCTTTGTCGCTGCGAACTTAGTGAATCGTATCTACAACTTTCAGGCTCCTATTATCATGGGCTCAGATGGTTCTCGCTCGTGGACAGAAACAGTTCGAATCAGTGAAATGAAAAATAAGATTTTGATCCAACATCCGCGTTATTTAACTTTTGGTGGTGATTTCATGATCACGGGGAGAATTATATGACCAACAACGGACCTGATTTTAAATATCGCTGGACCAGAGCCTCAGATGGAGCTTTGGCGGGGGTTTGTAAAGGTCTTGGGGACGCTTTGGGTATAGAAACGTGGATACTGCGCGTCATTTGGTTGGTCGCAGTTCTATGGTTTGGCACGGGATTGCTTCTATATTTGATTCTGGCTATTTCGCTGCCTCGCGTCGATAGACTAGACCAAGCGCTAGATGGAAAGATCCTGGGCGTCTGTGCTAGAATTGCGAAGAGATATCAGCTCGAAGTTGGGGTGGTCAGAACCGCCGCGATTTTTTGTTTAATGGTTACCTTTGGAGCTGCGATCTTGGTTTATGGGCTTTGCTACTTTTTAGTACCGAAGGCCCCTGAGCCCACAAAGTCGCCATAGTGGCGCAGGAGTATCTAATCTTATATGGGTGATGACAGTAATAGGTCGATCGTAAAATCCCTTAAAAATGAATGGGCCTTATTCTGGGAAGCTTTTCAAGGCGAAGACGAAGAGGGCCAGCCAAAACTGGAAACCGGAAAATTAGAAGTTTTAAGTTTGAGTCAAGTTCGAGAAATCACGAAAGCGTTGATTGAAGACCGCAAACGTATCAATCAAAAGCTTGAGACGTTATCGAAAGAAATTGATTTAAATTCGGCAAAGTTAGAGAGCCTTCGTTTAGTTGGAGCGGAGGAAGAAAATACTTTAGCTCGCATTAATGAGCTCAATGACCTTGGCCAATCGATGGCCACGGCTTTGGAGAAAATCGACAACCAACTTAGAGCAGTTCGTGAGAGAGAATCGCAATTGCATCAAGAAATCGAAGCCTAAGCATTCAAATTTTAAGAATTAAAAGAGCCGTTCAGGATGACTGAACGGCTCTTTCGTTTTCAAAGTTTATAGAAAAAAGAAACTGATAAAGCAGCCCAAGCCGATCAGGCCGGAACCAGAACCCATAAAAAAGAAAAACTTTTTTCGTGTCAAAACACCGATCGCAATAATGCCAATGGCTACTTGGAAAAAGGTCACAGCCATAGCGAGACGTTCGTGTAGGCGCAGAAGTTTTTCACTAGCTTCTTCTTTCTCCTTAGCCAGCTCAGAGATTTTTTCTTGCTCTTCCTTGTACTTTTCGATCTTTCCTTTGATGGCTTCCACCTTGGCAGCATCGGCCTGAGGTCCCGTCATATCCAGACGGAATTCTTGCAAGGCGCTCTTGATACCCTTAGCTTGATAGTAGGACCACTGATCTGAAGATTTGATCTGTTCAATCAGAGCTTCATTCGAGTGATGACCCGCCAGTAGGGCGCAAATTGCAGCAAATACCGCTAAGACCGCAGAAAGAACGGCACCCAGGTTGATCAACTTACTGCCGCCCCCTTCACCATGCAAAGCGTGGTGTTGGAGGTGTTCTTGAGTTTGCTCAAGGGGGACTTCGATTTCATCCATAATACTTCCTTTAACATCCCTTTCAGTGGAATATTTTTATCTAGCTCTATTTTTAAATTCTTTCCACTCACGAATTTTGCGTGTGGCTTGTTGCAGAACGGTTTCCAAAATCACCAGCTCCTTTTTAGTGGGGGTGTTTTGTAAAAGCATTCGACGTAATACGGTGTAGGCGTTGATTTTACGTTGCTTCGTTAAATCAAAACCCATTTCCTCAATAAACGTTTTCAGTGTTTGATCAGGATCGATTCCCTGAATGCCTTGGGGGGCACGACGCTTTTTGCCGCCATCAAGTTTTGTTCGGTTGCCACCCCAAAGTTTTCTAAGAGAAAACATCCCAAGTAAAGTCGCTTGCGCTAAGTTCAAACTCCAGTTTTCACCAAAAGTTGGAAGGCAGGCACAGAAGTTTGCGTACTCGAGGTCTTCTCCTGCAAGACCCCAGTCCTCAGGGCCAAAGATCAGATGAACAGTGTAAGGCTCTTCGCTTTGCAATTGGAACTGAGGTGCGTGATGGGCGATATCATTTAATACATCATCAATATCGCGAACCTGACGTCCCTTGCCGTCGCGAGCCGTGAAAGCAATTTTGATAGACTCCGGCTCATTGGCCATAAAGTCGTCCCAGCTCTTATAAGTTGTACGATTTTGCAGACCGACTTGTCCCGTAGCTGCTGCTTGCTGGGCTTCGTAAGTCAGCTCACACTGAGGATCAATCAGAATAAGTTTTTCCACACCCATGTTGCTCATTGCACGAGAGGTGGCACCGATATTTCGTTCGTAAATAGTGCGCACTAAAACAATGCGCACTTCAAAAGGACGTTTCATTTACAGACTTCCTGCTAAAACAAGTCCATCCTGGATAAGGTTTTTCGTATGTTCGTCATTCGCACTCAACATCGCGAGGTCCTTCTCGAGTTTTGCGTGCAATGAAGATTGTGGTAAACGCGCATTTACCAACTCGAAAGCTTCTAAACGAAGAAGCCAGTCGGCGGCGAAGTCAAGGTCATGGACAGTCAATAAATCTGTTAAGGCCTTTTCCAGTGCTTCGCCCTGAATGTTCTTTTCGCGGAGGTCGCGCAAAACTCCATATTGGCGATGCAGATCAAGTTCTTCCTGACGGTAGTGAGTTGTAGGCACGCGCTTTGCGACGAAATCTTCGACTTCACCGTAAGCCTCACGATCCGCAGCACCACCGAAAACAGAAACAACTTTTGAACCAATAGCCATATCAAATGTGCCCCAAGATGGTTCAAATAAAATACGACCATTGAATTCAGCTTTAGCGTCTGTCAGTGCGATGACAATCGTTTTCCCATCACGAGTCGTAAGGTCTTTCACTTTACCAGTTACCATCACTCCAGAAGTGTATTCCAGTTTTGCCGTGTGACCGATGGCAACGCCAAGCGTAACCCATTCGTCGTTGGAAAGAGTCGAAGGGCATTTCGCTGGGAAGGCTTTCAGGAAACCAACCGGAGTTCCAAAGCCATGGGCGTGATAGCCTTTGTCGTGTCCAGGAAGTTCACGGTCTGCGTAGCAAAGTTGCGAAGGGCCTTGCAGGCGCAGGTAGGCCACTTCATTTTGGCTATCCGTGATGGCCTCAACAATTTGCCCAGAAATTTGAATGCCTGAATTCAATTCCGCAGTATTCACGGATTGAGCGACAATTGCTTTTTGCAAACCCTTAAGGCCGCCCACGCGAAAAGCCATTTGGTCGGCCATCTCTTCAAGAACTTTGGTTAAAGTTTCAAAGTCTGGTGTGACGAACAACTGTGGCTGTGGTTCGGTGATATCGTAACCTTGCTTAATGCAATCCACTGTCAGAGGAAGTTTCTTCACTTTAGGGCTTAAACACCATTTAGATTCGCCCACGCTGGAAAGTAATCCGGCACCAAAGATTTTAGGATTTTCCAGATCTCCGATAAGGCCATACTCCGCGGTCCACCAATTCATGCGGGACAATTCAGAGGCTTCAGAAATATGTGTGATATGCTTGCTGACGTAAGCCAAACGCTCTTCAGCTTCTTTGATTTGCGCTGCCGTTGAGCCGGGCATTTCTTTAAGATCTGATAAGTCACGAATCGCTTCGTAAAGGTCCAAGTCCTCTTTGCTTAAGATGGCTTTTTTGGCTACTTGGGCATAACGGCGCAAGTATTCGGCAAATTCTGGTTGAATCAAGATCGGTGCGTGGCCCGCAGCTTCGTGAACAATATCAGGAGCTGGAGTGTACAGAAGATGATTGATGCTTCTCATGTCGGAAGCAATCGGCAAAACACCCAGAGATTGCAATTCCATGAAGGCGGCTGGTGGGATAAAACCACTCACAGGCAACGCTCTCCAGCCAAATTCTTTTAGTTTTTTGCTGATATTTTCAATGCGAGGAATGCGCTCGATTTCAATACCGGTTTTATCTAAACCTTCCACGTAACTTTCATGGGCGTTTTTAGATAAAAAAGATTTCAGTTGGCGCAATACATAGCGCCACACAGCTTGGTCAATGGGCGTGTACTTTTCGTAGTGTTGCTCAACGACGTATTTTCTTAGATGTGGCGGTAAAAAGTCCGTCTCCATGATCATGAGCCCTTACAGAAGTGGATCTTCTTTAGAAAGATAATTAGTCACGTAATCATTAACGGCTTTTTCCAGAGGCCATTTTGCTGGGCTCATTCCTGCAGCAATCCATTTATCAGTTTTTGCTTCGGTGTAGTACTGATATTGCCCGCGAATATTTTCTGGCATCTCCAGCCAGTTGATATTCAGAGTTTTTCCCATAGCGCTGAAAGTAGCTTGCGCCAAATCCAACCACGTACGTGGTTTACCGAAGCCCATGTTGTAGATTCCATTTTGAGGTTTCTTTTCCATCAGCTCAGCCATCCAACCGGTGACGTCCTTGACGTAGACAAAGTCACGCATGAATTCGCCGTCCTTGTATTTTGGATTCGCCGATTTAAATAGGCCCAAGGAGCCAGATTCTTTAATTTGGTTGAAGGCTTTGAATACGACACTAGCCATCGCTTCTTTTTTGTGCTCATTCGGACCAAACACGTTAAAGAATTTCAAGCCATACCAGTGTGGAGGAGTTTGCGTTTGTTTTAAAGCCCAGCGATCGAACAGGACTTTCGATTCACCATAAAGATTCAAAGGCTTCAAAGTTTCTGGATCTGTCGTGTCGTCAAAACCCAATTCACCAGCGCCATAAGTGGCAGCACTGGAAGCATAGATCATGGACTTTTGGTGTTTTGTGCACCACTCAAAAATTCTTTGCGTATAGTAAGTGTTATTTTCCCACAAGAATTCCTTGTTGGTTTCCGTCGTGGAAGAACAAGCTCCCATATGGATAATCCAAGTGACTTTGGATTTTGCCTCTTCAGAATCAAGGAAAGCCCAAAGCTCGTCTTTTTGCAAAAACTTGCTGTACATACGCTTTCTAAGAAGATTGCGTTCGTTTAGACCTACAGAGTCCACAGCCACGATGTCAGAGAACCCCTTTTGGTTTAGCTCCCACACCATGACACTTCCGATAAAACCATTGGCGCCAGTTACAATAATCATAGTGACTGGCACACTAGTACAGCCCTTGAAATTACTCAAGAAATAAGCCCTGTGGAAGCTGTGTTCAAACCTGCAAAATGTTCATAAAAGTGGCTTTAGGACCCAACCAATTCGAGCTGAGTCGGCATAGAGGTTGCTCAAGGATGTCACTGTCGGGAGGCAGTGAGTGGTACGTTCACCTCGCTTTTTAATAATCTCACTTAGCGTGTTGGCCTTAGGGGTTAGCCTGCATTATATGCGCAAACACGTTGAGGTGCCTTCTAAGGCCAAAACGGTGGACTCCTATTGGGAGGAAACTGATCTCGGGGCCGCCTCCTTGGAAGACCTTCTTCAGGATCAGACTTGTGTCAGCTCCGAGCGTTATTTCTTAGCCTGCGCTAATGCGGTTCTCAATATAGCCAATCGCTTTAATATGACCGTGACCACTGAGGGGCAGATTGTGTCCGTTCATGCGGGGCAGGACCTCAGCACGGAGCAAAAACAATTGGCTCCTTGGAAGGCTTTTTACGCAGAACATACTCAAGCTGCGGCAAAGGTTTCTTTTTTCCAAATTTGGAAGAATCTGGAAGCGAAATACGTTCGTGAGAAACAGAAGTCATTGATGGTCGGCGTAGGTTTGAACGGGTTCATTTCAGTTTTTCGCGATCCCCATACATACTTGATGCCTGTGGCGATGTTTAAAGAGGTTGTGTCCAAAGCTGATAACCGTGCTACGACGCTCGGGATCCAATTGGGGCGATCGAATAGTCGCTATGTGATTCGTAAGGTTCTTGAAGGCAGTGCCGCCAAAAAAGCGGGTTTGAAAAAAGGCGACATCTTGCTGGAAATTGACAACCAGGAAGTAAAGGGTTTGTTGCAGGCTCGCGTTTCTGAATTGTTAAAGGGAGAAGAAGGCTCGAACGTTGAAATTGAAGTTTCTCGAGATGGGGAGAAAATCACAAAACGTCTTGTGCGCAGTGAAATCACTGTGGCGACCATCACAACTCAAGTGATTGAAGGCATCAAGCCAATCGCGGTCATCGGTCTTAATAAGTTCGCGAAAGGCTCTTGTGAGAAAGTGAAAGAAGCAATCCAAGTGGTGAACAAATCCCATGTGCGTGGATTGCTTCTGGATCTGCGTGATAACCCAGGTGGCCAAATGGAAGAAGCGGCCTGTATTGCCAGCTTGTTCGTTGGTGGCGATGAGAAGATCTTTGAATTGAGATATTTGGATTCTTCAAAAAAAGCGGAAGAGTACTATGGCGGTGAAACACAAATTTTCACGAAGCCTCTGGCTGTCTTGATCAATGCGGGTTCTGCGAGCGCAGCGGAGATTGTTGCGGGAGCATTGCGTGACTTGAACCGTGCGGTTCTTGTGGGGGAGCGTACCTTTGGTAAGGGTTCCTTCCAAGAGGGCGAATACTGGTCGCAAAATAAGAAAATCGCCTTGTTTGAAACGAAGGGCTTCTATTATCTGCCTTCAGGCCGCTCGCCACAAATGAAGGGGTTGACTCCTGATGTGGCTGTGAAATTCGATAATATTTCCGTGGACCGAGAGGAAGACCAGTTCATGAGTCCTCTTCATGCCCCAGAGAGACGGGTCCGGTCTTTACGAAACTTAATCTCCGGCAACGACTGCTTGGAAATGGAAGAAGGATCTTCGTCTGAAGATGTGCAATTGAATAAGGCTCGCCAGATTTTGTTCTGTTCTAAAGCAGTGGCCGGAGTGAACTAATGAATCAGCATATTGAGACAAGTCTATTTAAGTATAAATTTATTCCTGCTCAGAAAAAATCGGATTTGTTGATGATCGTTTTGCATGGCCGTGGCGACAGCATCAAACCGTTCCGTTCGTTTGATGATGAACTCAATATTCCCGAGATGAATTATCTGTTGTTGAATGCTCCACGGCGATTCATGGATGGCTACACCTGGTATGGAGAACCGCCATTTCAAGCCAATGGTGTTTTGAAAATTCGTGAAAAGCTTTTTGATCTTTTGAACGATCTTGAGAATCAAGGCTGGAAAAGCGAAAACATTTTCTTCTTTGGGTTTTCGCAAGGCTGCTTGATCAGTGCCGATGTCGGTTTGAACTATCCGAAAAAATTAGGTGGTATTGTCGGGATCAGTGGGTACTTCAATTTCTATCCACGCTGGCGCAATAACTTGGCTCAAGAGTCTAAGAAAACCCCATGGTTTTTTACCCATGGTCATAAAGACGATATTCTTCCTTTAGAGGAAACTAAGTTCGGAGTTGAAAAGCTTAAGGACGCAGGTCTTAAAGTTGAATGGGTGGAAATGGAAAAAGAGCACACCCTCGAAGACGAAGAGTACCCAATCATCCGCAAGTGGGTCCGCGAGCAACTCAACTTCTGAGGTACGCCGTACCTATTTGACACGCATTGCGTTGATGGCATACTGTGAATTATGTCTGGAAAAACGAAAACCAAAGAAGAAGTCTATTTCGCAGTCTGTAACTCAATTTTGAAATTTGAGGTCAATAAGGGACATATGAAGTGGACCTTGTCAGATATTTCTCGCGACTCCAAAATCACACGTTCTTTGATCTATTATTATTTCGGTAAAGACAAAAAATCTATCTTAGAAGAATCCTACAAGTTTATTAGCGCGATCTTTTTTAGTGTAGATGCTGATAAGACCGTCGGTGTGAAGGCGCGTATCAAGCAGGTTCTTCAGGATTTGCAATCCATGCCGTATTTGTTTGTGCTCTACTATTTGCAAAAAAATAAGAAGACTGAATTCGGAACTCTGATTAGAGAATCAGAGAAAACTTTCTTGAAAAGCTTTAAGCGCGATTACCCAAAACTTTCCGATCAGGAAATCCAAAAGCTTTACTTGTTAGAGTTGGGTGCCATTGCCTTCCAACTCCCTGTCGATCAGGCAGATGACGTATTTCAAGACTTCGATCTCAAGAAAAAATAATTGCCAGTTAGTCACGGGCTTTGACGGGAATCTAGTTTTTCTGTCAATGGAACCATATGACATGTGACGGCCTTCCAATTACATAGATCTCTGTCAAAACAAAATTAGGAGATCTTATGAATAAACTATCTATCGTATTGTTATCTTTGGTGTTTTCCTCCATTTCTTTCGCAAGCACAAAGTGTGAAACTCTTTTGAATAGTGCTCGTAGCAACATGCAAGCGATTGAAGACGCTTTAGCAAGTAACGATAAAATCAAGCATATTACTGAGAAGCTCGGCGAAGAACAGTTCAGCTGTGAAGACATTAATGCTGCTGTTAATATTTACAATACAATCACTGAAGCTGGATCTGTAGCAGCCCGTGATATGGGTGCCGCTGAACAGCTGAAGTGCGAAACCAACCCACAAGTTGACACCAAAGGAGAAGATATTTTCCTGGCAACTATGTATTTCGAGATGATGAGTAAGCAACTTCAAGACGCGCAAACCGCACAAAACTGCAAATAAGCAGCCATAAGGAGGATAAAAATGAAACAAGTATTCTTTATTGGTGCAGTTTTGTTAATGACATTGACTTCTCAAGCGTCAACGAAAGTCTCATTTAGTCAGGAAGGCACCTTCATTGTGCACCATAACGGTGGTCCTGTTGTTACTAAGCAGGGTTATACGATTCAATCAATATCCGGACGCATTTACTCTGAGACGTCATCTAATAACAAGGCATTTGGGCAATGGAAGAATTGTTATGAGAATAAAAGGGAAGAGGTCGAGTTTCCGATCCCTTGGAAGCAAACGATGTACGACCCATTCGTGGATTGGTTTGATGTGAACTTGTCTGTGGCGATTGATCAGAATGAGAAATCCATCACCCTTGATGAAGGTCAGATTGCAGATCTTATTGCACAGTCTGTGAGTACCCTAAATCAGAAAACGTCTGGGAAATGTGATGTCAAGAGTATGCTCCTTGTTCGAGTTAATATTCTTGGCGCAGATGGATCTGCGGATTCTTTTTTACTCACGTTCGCTTTAAAAAATGGAACACTTTTGGTTCGTTATGATGATACAAAAATCATCGACGCTTATAACGTGGATAGTAGAAATCAAATAACAATCCCTGTTCCAAACGATAGCAATCCAATTCCGGTATTTGGTAACAAGCTGTAATAAGGTACGCCGTTAAAAAAAAGCCTCTTGGTGTTAACCTCGAGGCTTTTTTATTTTTAAAGAAGCCGTGATTAAGATCGCTTCAATTGTTGGATAACTTGATCAAGAGTTCCTAAGAAGCGCGAACGATCTTTTTTATCCATCGGAGCAGGGCCACCACGGACTTCGCCCATGTGTCTTAGATTCTGCATCAGTTCACGGGTCGCGACCGCAGAGCCAATACTGTCCTCGGTGAATTCAATACCCTTGCTGCCAATAGCACGAATATTTTTCTTTACACAACGTTCAGCAAGTAAGATGTCAGCGGTAATAACGATGTCACCTTTTTGCGCATTTTCAACAATCCAGTCGTCGGCCGCATCGAAATCGGATGAGGCGACGATCATTTGGATACGAGAATTCTGAGGGACGTTGAGGTATTTGTTAGCCACAACAAATACCTTTAGCTGATAGCGTTCAGCAACTTTATAGGTTTCATCTTTTACAGGACAGCCATCAGCGTCGATATAGATGTCTAACATGGAATCCCGACTATGGAAGTTGTTCCAAACCTGCATCGAGGTTTTTAAACGTTAGAGTCAAGGCTTCTTCATAAGCCTTACCGATGTCAGAACCCACTTTCAAACCGAATGGATTTTTGTACTCCAAGCAGCTATTAGAGGTCGAATTGGCTTTACCCTTGTTTGGAATGCTCAATGAAGCGTTCAACTTCACGCAGCCTTCTTGGAACTTGTCAGTCTTAAAATCTTGAATAGTTAGAGTCAGGGCATTTTTAGCGTCTGTTTTAAGGTCAATCCCTTGAGTTCCCAAAGCCAATGAAAGGGCGCGATAGATTTCTGCTTTCATTTCCGCAGAGTGTTCTTTGAACTCCGGAGCTCTTTCGTCGACAACTGTCAGCGCGATCTCACGCGGAGAAAGTTTTTTCATCACTGGAATTGCAATTTCCTTAGAGTTCAATACGACAGAGTCTTTGATTGTCCCTCTAGTTAAGTTTGCACACCCAACAAGACTCAAAAAGCTTGCTGCAAGAACCACGCTAAAAATTTGCTTTGATGCCATTTTTTAAATACTTTCTTTGTTTTCCTCTACGAGACTTAAGAGCTTCGCATAGAGATCCATTTTAACCGCTCTGGAGTTTTCTTTCTCCTTATAATAGCGACTAACTGGTACTTCTGGCATCCCATTATTTTCTATAACAAGGCGGTCCACAATTCTTTGGATCTGATCCAATGGCAAGCCGCGTTTTTTCTCCGTTAAGATCTCGTCGACCATTTCAATCAAGGCATTGCCCGTGATGCGTTTTTCGGAATTGAGCAACTCCGCTCGCTCACATATACCTTTGATAATATTTTCGGGCTTTTGTTTGTCCGCGGCGGCAATGATCAGCTCGCGATAAATTTGCTGGAAAGCTTCAATATGGCGATGTTGTTTTTCGCCCATTCGAGCGTCGCGTGTTTTGGCGAAGCTGGAAAGGATGACTTTGAAGAACTCACTGTTCCGCATCGAACGCTTTTCGAATGGCAATGAACTTTCAGTCAATGCTCGGGGCAGTTCACGAAGGATATTGCGCATATTGTATAAAGCTGCGTGATTGACACCATCCGCTACTTTTTCCGTCGTTCCACTGATTTTAGCACGTTCAAAATAAGTGAATTCTTTATCGAACTTCGCGAACAAACCTTTTTGGTTAAAGATATTTCGTCGTTGTGTATCATTGAATCCCATGCGATAGAGCAGTCGCTCGGCGCGATGTGTTTCGAAGTACTTATTAAAGAGTTCACTGATCTGGTGGGATGCGTAGGCTTTAAGAACCTTTTTCTCTCCCGTTTTGAGATAGTCCACCATTTGGGCGAAGACTTGAACAATCAAGCGAGCTTTTTGTTTTTGCTCATTCAAATTTGTCGAGAATCGTTCCACATCATCGTAGCGGTATTTATCGTGACGAATACCGAATTGGCGAACGCTGCCATAATCAATGATACCGGCATCGGCCAGGACATTATCGCCATCCCAATCTAACCACGCAAAGATGTAGTCGGTATCTAGCTTTGCTGCAAACTCAGCAAAAGCTTTGCAAACTTCTTTTAAGAGTTCATCGTACTTTGCATTTCCGCGCGCAGTGATATTCCAAGCTTTGTTGCTATTCTGACGATGAATCAAATAGTCTGTGGCGGCCTTTAGAGCTTCATGCCGCTCTTGTTTTAAATAGAGGAAAAGATGTGCGGGACGAATTAAGTTTGGGGCGGCACGCACGCCGATACCATAACCTTTTCCTAAATCAATCACACACAAAACACGTTCTGTGCGAATACCTTGTAGGTGCATGACTTCCGCTAAGATCGAAGCCCCAAGCAGTTCGTCGATTTCGGCTAAGCCGCAACCGTAGCCAAAGTCGGTTCCTCCGGTCTTTAAAGGACGATTGGCTTCTGCGGACCCTGGAGAAAGGCGCGTGACTCCAGTTCCACGACTGGAAACATCCCAAGTCGTTCCACGATCATGCCCAGTTCCGTTCCAGATCCCACGGCCATCACCGGAGGTTTTTCCCTGTTTGTTAGCGTGTTGCAATTGCAGATAGCGAGTCGCCATGTATTTATGGGGTTTGATCATGGCCGGATCGATACGTCTGTTCGTCAGTTCATCGTATTCGTTAATAATTTGAAGGGAGAAGGTTTCCCGAAGTTTCTGTTCTAGCTCTGGAGTCATTTCCTCGGGATGATCTGGAGAGATCAGACCCATTTCTTTTGCTAGAATGAAATTGAAGTAGGCGACTTTGCCGATATTCAGTTGGCGAACGCGGTATTCGATGAAGCCATCTTTCACTGCATCCATCCAAGGATGGTAGCCATTAAGTTGATCAAAAGACGAATAAAAATCCGTCAGCTGCGAATGTTTCTTGGCGCCATTGTGCTTCATCGTCATTATCTTCCACACTCCTTGTAGAAAAATGAGACAGTCTACATTTTCGGCCATCCTGGCCTTAATTTAATATTAAGCCCTAAAAAAGTTCTGCCGAATACTAGACTGGACATAAAAAGGGGACTCCGTGAAAACATCTGGCATCTTGCTTCTGGCATTACTTTCCACCTCGGCCTTTGCACACAACAAATCCTCTGGCCGTCTGATGCAGCCCGAGTTTAGTTCAGCACCTCATTGCCAAGGGCGACCAGAATTTCTTACGGAAATGCGCAATGAGTTCCCGGGGAACTTGTCTCACTTGCCGGAAACGGTTTTGGTGGCCCGTGAGGCTGAGTTTTATGTCGACGGTGGCAATGACTTGAAGTTGTACGGTTATCAATCATTCCTCAAAAAGGGTCCAGGATCTTCGCAGGTACTATGTGGGAGCCAATCTTCCGAAGGGCGAGAGCGCTTTTCATTGTTGGCACCCACACTGATCGACACTCACAAGAAATCCAAAGTGGGACAAAGTCTGTGGCAGTTTCAGATGGTCACAGATGGCGGAAAGTATTCATTTTGGAATATGAAATCCCCATCGTTGGGACCGATGGAAGCACTGGAACAATGGGCAAAATCCGCGGGAGCCAGCTATAAGATCTATCAGAAGTCCCATAGTGAGTACGAACTATTGATGGTGAAAAATGAAAAAGGCATCGCTCAATATCTCTCGATTACATACGATGCCGTGCCTAAACTAAAGTAGAGACCACTTAATCTCGCGGTAAGTTTTCCCAATGAATTTCGCAAAGTGGCGATTGCTTTTGCTTGGAAAGAGACCATAGCCGAACTCCGCATTTACTGATTGAATCGAAGTCTCATCGTGCACCAAATGGCGTTGTCCCAGCGCACGGAATGCTGAAACCATTCCGGTATCGTGAACCTTCAAAACACTGAAACGGTATGGCTTTTGGCCTTTAAGTCTAAGTCCTGCATCTAGTATATCAAAGAGGACTGTTGTGCAGTTGCTGTTCCAAGAGTCATAGGGAATGGTATATTGCACATTATTGCTGAAGAAGAGAGCCGTCTTAAGCACCAGAGCGGCTTGGTCAGATGGAATATCCAGGGTTATTTCATAAACATTGAACTTTTCTTCTTGTTGGAAGCGAATATCCACTTCTTCACTTAAAGAAAGCACCTGAAGTGCAGAGGCAAAAAGATTCCCATCAAGCCCCTTGACAGGGTCGTAGGGAACGCCTTTCGGGGCCATATAGTTTAAAGAGATCAAGAAGTCTTCATCAGTTCCCGCAAAGGATTGCTCAGAAATAGGCTGATCTAAATCATAGAGCTCAACACCGGCTCCTTTATTGAAATGAAAACGCAGTTCCGTGTGTGAAACATGGACCTGCGCTATTGAATTTAAAGGAGTCGCATTGAGGTCGACAATAACATAGCTCATTTGCGTGACGTCATTGAACGGAATGACGGCTTTGTAGAAGCGACCATTCTTTCTGTAGTTCGCAATGGTGATTGTTTCCGCTGTTCTGTCCAAGATGCGAATGGCGCGTTTGTGAGCGGTGTCGATGCACTGACCCCGGTATTTACCTCGGGTCATGGTGGCTAAGCACTCATCAGCTGAGCTCGTAAGTGGAGAAAGCAGGGTTACAATAAGCGTGGCAAATGTCAGAATGCTAACAAGTGTTTTCATAGATTCTTTATGCTTGCTTCCCCCAGGGAACTCAATAGGAAATCTTTTTAAGCGTTGACAGAAAATACCTATTTTCTGTCAATGAGTCTTATTTAAATAGGACCGGAGCAAACCCGCCATAGGGGGTCCTGAGGTTTGTCACTTGGCCTTGGTAAAGCCGAGCAACGATCAACTGCAGGCGGCCTTGATAGGCATAGCAGCGCAGATCGTATTTAAAGTTCTGTGGCCCTTCAGGTGTCACAAAAGACACTTCTGGAGCTGGTATGAATTCTTGAGCAATCGTATCGTCCTTATCAAGTTCATCGAAAGCTTTGCGGCTGACTGAGGCGCCCTTATAACTTTGTTTTGATCCAAAGGCGTTCTTCGGCTTAAAGAAAAGCTTTTTGCGCAGACCCCAGATCTCCTCCGTGGATGTGGTGCGGAAATCATAAGACTTCGGTACGGTTGTTTTGATGAGGGCAATTTCTTTTTCTGTCAGACCATGGGCCTCTAGGAAGCCCTCTTGCCCCCAATCGATGAGGCGTTGCTTGTCAGCTAAAAGCAGATACTCGTAGGGGTTCGGTGATACACAAACATCTCGGCTGAGGAATTTCTCACGCAACAGTTGGCTGCTTTCGTCGGCAAGGAAAAAGTCCGTATAACGATTGTAGATAAATTCTGGATCAAAAGACTTAAATAAGTCCCGGTAATCCACAATACGAGAGTCCCAGCCCCAGGATTTAAAAAGTTCGTTGTACACCAAAAATTCAATAAACAATCTTTGCTCAGAAGGTTTGTCGTCAGTGATTGCCACTTTGAAGGGAGCATTCGGAGACTTCCCTTGAAGACTCATTTCGGTAAGAATGTTTTGGCGAACTTCATCAAAAGAAAAATCAGATACAGGCAAAGGCAGTTGTCGTGCTTTGTACATCTCATGGCCCAAAGCCAAAAAAGAAGCATTGGTATTTACTTCGATAAGCTTTAAATTCTGATTTTGATCTAAATGAAAATCATAGCTCATCATGATCGATTTATTGCCTGGATCGTGGAGCCCCTTCATGGAAACCGCATCCAAATAGTGTAACTGATAGGATTTGCGTTCGCGCAAAGAAAACAAAGTCGAGATAATAGCCTGCGCTTGGGTTAAAACCGCCGACGGCAACTCCACGGTAATTGGTGAAAGCAGATTGTCGGCAATAAGATCTTCGAGGGGCTCACTAGTAAGTCCCTTAAACGAAGATCGAAGCTGTTGGATGTAGTCGACTTTGATATTCATGGTTATTTGATCGGTATGATATGCGTGTCGCCTTTTTTCCAACCAGCGGCGCAGAGCTCGCCGGATTGGCATCCTTGAAGGACACGAAGAATTTCTTTAGCGTCGCGTCCAACAGAGGTGTTGTGAAGACTCATGTATTGAATTTTTTGTTCTGGATCAAGGATAAAGGTCGCCCGTGTGGCG
>JBLMWG010000269.1:0-8126 GCA_050257115.1 Bacillota bacterium | reverse complement strand
CCATGGACATCTTTCTGGAGAGGTATCTAATGGGTGGCAAAATGCGAATAAACGAAGTTGATTACACAGTAAGAATCGACGGTGTGGACCATAAGGTCCAAGCACAACTCATGAAGGGGACTTTGTGGGTTCATGCGAATGGCAGAACTTTTACTATGGATACTGGGGCTGGACGAAAGTCTCGCAAAAAAGCGGGCGCTGGTGGGTCTTCTGATACAGTAGCGGCTCCGATGCCAGGTAAAGTTACGAAAATATTAGTACAACCTGGAACTGAGATTAAAGCAGGACAAGCGGTTTTGGTGATGGAAGCAATGAAAATGGAGTACACTTTGAAGAGTGATATTGCGGGAAGCATTGATTCTATTTCTTGTGTCGTCGGGGAGCAGGTTGTCCTAGGCAAAGTCCTTGTGAAAATTAAGCCAGCAGCCGAATAGATATAAAACAAAAGGTTTTTAGATAAGTACTTATGAGCAAAAATTCAGTCGTAATCGTAGAAATGGGACTTCGTGATGGACTTCAAAACGAGAAACACGTTTTGGATACTGACACACGTGTCGAGTTTGCGCGCCGGCTGATTGAAGCTGGAACGAAGCGCGTGGAAATCGGTGCTTTTGTTTCTCCGCAATGGGTGCCACAAATGGCTGGTACGGCAGAAGTCGTTGCGAAAGCTTTTGCTTTGCAGAAGTCCGGACAAGTTCCAAAGAAAACTGAATTTTCGGTCTTGGTTCCTAACGAACGCGGAATGATGGATGCCATCGCCAGCGGTGTGAAAGAGATCGCGATCTTTGCGGCTTGTTCTGAATCTTTCTCTAAGAAAAATATCAATTGTACGATTGACGAAAGTTTCAAACGCTTTGAGCCAGTGATGGCTCTGGCGAAAAAACACAAAATCAAAGTGCGTGGTTATCTTTCAACCTGCTTTGGATGTCCGTTTGAAGGTAAGGTTCCAGAAGCTCGTGTGGTTAAGCTTGCGCAACGTATGCATAAGCTTGGTGTCTATGAGCTATCTATCGGTGATACGATTGGTGTCGCCAACGTCGGACAAGTTCGGTCGCTTTTTCGTAAGCTTAAAAAAGTTGTTCCAGTAAAAAAAATCGCGGGTCATTTCCACGATACTCGTGGACAGGCACTAGCGAATATTCTTGCTGCTTATGACGTCGGTGTTCGTGTTTTTGATACCAGCCTTGGCGGTTTGGGCGGTTGCCCTTATGCTCCCGGTGCGACGGGGAATGTGGCGACGGAAGATGTCGTTTATATGTTCCACGGTATGGGAATTAAAACTGGTCTGAATCTTGATAAACTCTTAGCTATTGATCCTTGGATGGCGGAAAAAATTCAGCATGCCTTGCCTTCAAAAGTTGGTAAAGTCGGCATGCTGAAACCTCTCGGTAAAGTCTAACGGTCTTTTCTAAGGAGAAGGCAAAAGATTATTAAAGCGAAGGGAAATCATATCCGTACTCGCTACTGGTCTGACATTGATTGCAATAGTGGAAGCTTCACCCAGAATCACAGGCGTGGTCGACGAGATGACGGTATGGACATTCGCGTAGGCGGTCACATCGGTTTGTACAACGCCGTTAATCAGAATCTCCACATCGTCGGTGACATATTTCTGACCCGCGACCTTTAAGCTTAACGACAAGTTGCTATAGGCATAACCAACAACTGAACCATTATAGACATACTGAGTGACATACATAGTTGCAATCAACGGAAGCTTACCGTCACTTTGTGTCTCTAGGTCCCATGTGAATTTTTTAGTGTAATCAGAAGTCACAGTGGCTGCGGATAGTCCTGATGTTGTGACGACTGCGGCACTCGGGACGGCGCTGTTTCCAGCGAGCGCCGCCTGACACGCATTATAGGCCACTACACCTTGATTCCATTTAAGATCTGCACTGTCGACTGCCGCTTGATTTTGAGTTCCGGTAATAGGTGGCTGATGATTTGGATTCACAGCGTTCGCTTTAATGTGGTCCACTCCGATAGACATAAAGGAGTCAAAGGATGTTTGCACATCTGAACTTGCAAAAACCCCTATTCCAGGTCCATTCACATGGCACGCCATGCACGTCTTACTTAAGAAAGGATGATAGCTTTCGGAGTAGACTTTCAAAAGGTCTTCCTCACAGGTCGTGGTCCCTGTTGATCCAGTCGTTCCAGTCGATCCAGCAGGTGTCCCCGTGGATCCAGAAGGAGTTCCGTTCGAAGGTCCAGCAGATGCACCTTGTTCGCCAACCGAAGCTAAACTCCGTGAATCGACGGTAAAACCCTGATTCGAACAGTTTGTGTAGGCCACAAGTATTGAAAGAGATCCGATGGCCAGAAAAAATTTGTTCCGTAACGACATCACTTCCCCCAAATAAGCACTAAATACAAATTAGGCAATTCTAAGAATGGAATTTAGCTGAGTGGAATCAATCAATCCACCGGCCAGTGAGTTAAATAAATCAATACGTTTATTCGCCTGTAGGTAATTCGCCAAAACAGCGATACCCGTATTTCTTGGTGAGCCGCCAGTTAGTGTCGACACATCAGAAACTTGGTTATTGGTGAAATACCCAATTTGGTTTCCAGAAACAGCTGGCCGTCCATTGGGATTAAAGTAAAGTAAATAGGCGGCGCCAGTACCACTCTGGTCACCGGACCATGGGGCACTTCTGTCGGAAGATGTCGGCGAAAAGACTGCACCATCCGAAACTACATAAATCATAACCGGCTTACCAAGCACAGCGGCTGATTCAATAATTCGTCCCAAAAGATTTCCGGCTTCTAAATCTTTGTCGTCTCCTGTTGTCCGTGTATTGTCATGATAATCATATCCACCCAGCTCCAAATTACAAGTGCCGGCATATCCCATCAATGAACAATAAATCATCGACGAGAAGGTTTTCTCCGGAGCATTTACTGCTGTTGCAGTCGTAACTCCCCAGATTTTCGCTACTCCGGCATTACTAATCGGGCTAAAAATATCGGAACTCAGACTCATGGTAGAAACATTTTTAATTCCTGCACAATCCAATACTGATTCCACAGCAGGGCCACCACTTACATCTGCAATTTTTTTTGCCTGACTGGCTGTGAGGTTATTCATGAGTTTAACCAAAGATAATTTTTGGTTCTTACTTAATCGCGAACCGATAGAGGCTGTATAGGATACGGAGTTTACGATATCTTGATACGTAGTAACCACCAATGGCGAAGGAGGAGCCATCAATGCTGATAGCTGTCGAATTCCGGTGTTGGTGGCAAAGGAGCCCAAGTTACCCAAGGCCGTGCCTATGAGTCCGGCTTTAGTCACCGCGCCTGAGATATCAAAACTATTGAACGACGAGTCCGACGTCGACTCTACTGGGATTCCAATAAAAGTCGTTTTGGCAATTGTCGTCGTGGTCGCTGTTTGACGAATACCAGCCAATATTTTACTGATACCTCCTCCAGCAAAGGTAGCGTTTCCAAATTCTTTTTCGATAGGCAGCTGATTATCGCCCAAGCCCATGGTGTTGTAGCTACTGAGAGGCTCTCCAGCTGAATTCATCGGCACCCAGTTTGAAGCCATCGCGGCGCCACCAGCTAAATTTACAGTGACAAAAGGAATGAGTGACCCTGGAACTGGACAAGTTGGAGTGGCTCCCTCAGCATTTGTGCCAACCAGTAGAGACACCCAATTTGGAATAAATATATTTGCGGCAAATGGTAATAGGCCTGCTGCCAAAAAATCTCGTCGCGAAACTGGCTTAGCATGTCCTTGTTGTGCCCAGGCTGGCTTTGTTTTCTTACTCATTTTATTCCCCCAAAAAACTGTTCAAATCACAAAAACTAAAAGACCACTGAGTCAAGACTTGAAAGAATCGCCGCACAAGTTGCCATCATCAGCTTTTCTGAAGAGGATTTTTGCGTTATTTCGGCTGCACTGAAGTCCATCTCAAAGTCTTTTCTAAATGTTTGAAATGCAGTTAGCTCTGTCGTATTTTCATTTCGAGTCCAAAAGGACCTTGCCATTCCGCGAATGATTGCTTGATAGCTGGCGTCGCTGATGCTCGCTGTCCCAGCGGAAAAATTAATACCGTTAAAAAAGATTCTTTGGCCATCGGTGATGGCCTCTTCTCTTGTCACAAGAGTTTGACAAACTTCGCCGGCCAAACTTGTGAAGGCTAATAATGCCGGAGCATTCACTTGTAAAATATCACTAACTGCTGGAAATGCGGCATAACGGGCCTGGTATTCATAATGAATCTGATCGGTGGGCAAACTCATTCCGGTAAGCTTAAACATCGAAGAATAAAATTGGTCCCCCGTCATAATGGCGGCAGCGCCACTTACAACAAGGGGCGTTTGATCTACGGGCGGAGTTGATGAACCAGGAGTGGAGGGCGGTGGAGTGCTGCCTGAGACACCACCTTCAGCAGATGAACTGGACGCGGATGAATTTGTTGCGCTGGGCTTACCGCAATTGCTGAAACCAAAGATTAACAATGCAGATGTCGGGACGATAATTGCTAAATGTTTAATTTTTTTATTCAACATAATCAACCCTACCCTAAACACTCAGGTTTTACAGAAATTGATTCAAAAAGATTTTTCAACATGTACCCTGAAGCCTCAAATTCATCGCCCCAGGTTGATAAAAGATCTTTTTCTTTGTCAGCCGGAAGAGGCTTTTTGCAAACCGTCTTGTACACTCTTTTAGCCATACATTGACTGAAACGTCGGGAGTTCGCCAAAAGCTTACCGAAATCCTTGGCGCCGTTTCCGGAGGTCGTATTATCGCCTCTCCAACCAAAGAGAGATGCATTGGCCGGCCGATTCGCAAAATTCACAAACGAGTTATCGACGGTTACATAACCATCAGGGAAAACCTTGAAGTTACGTGAATACTTGGGCCCCGGAAGTTGGTCTGCATTAGGTATAGCTTGGGAGTTCCCTACGACGCCTGATCCAGCAGTCCAAAGAGCAAAGGCACCACGAAATCCATCCATCACCGAATGGCAAGCCTTACAAGTAGTTAGGTACTTATTGTGATCTCCTCCAGGAAAACGATTTACATCGCGTCCAACTCGGGCATCAGAAGCCCCACTATCCGCCCATTGATTTATTGGGACACAGAGAAACTCTCTGAATGCATATTCAACAATCCGGCGGTTGGTCCCTCCGGTTGCATGTTCAACCATAAAATTTCGGGAGGTCAGGACACCCGCGTAATCGGGGTTCTCTCCGATGATAACGTCGGTAGTACCGTCTCCGATGACCAAAGGTTGACTATTGACGCGATAAAGATTTTTCATCAAATCAATTCGGTAGTTGTCCAACGCTTGATAGTGATCATTAGCGTACATAAAGCCGGTTCTCATATCGACGCTTAAAAGAGTGGAGCCAACAGTCGATGGAGCGCGATAATAGAAATTGCCAGTCAACATCGAGCGAGCATCTAATTTGTCTCGTGTAATTCCAATAATCGTCGCGACCATATCATTCAGAGGAACTTTGATGGTCTCATCTCGGTTAGACATTTCTAGGGCCATGGTTTTTACCGTGGTATTATAAAAGTTAGGATCCGCCGTAGCGATTCTGGCAGCTCCCAGTTTGTCGCCCTTTTCAAGTAATGCCGTCATTTGTGCCAAGATTGGATCATCTAAAGAGATTTTTGTGCTGACCAATCTTTCATACAATTTTTTTGCGATAAGTTGGGTGTCTGTGGGATCTCCGCCGCTCAGATTAGGTCGTACTTGTGCTGGCCCTTGAGTGCCAAAGAAAATGACTGCAAGTAAGAGCGCTGCGCTCGCCTTCAGGTCGAATGTCATACCTTCCCCTTGTTCTCAAATCTTTATTTGTAAGAATACCTAAGAATGTAAAGTTAAGAAGAATTATTTTGAGGATCTAGACTATCCTAAAATTTTTGAAGTCATGAAAACTGTCGAAATTATTGATAAATCCAGTTTAAAAACCTTCTTATTGAATATGAGGTCCTGAAAAAAACGGGGCGTGGACAAATCGGTTCAAAGTGGAACAGATAAATTAAATTTTTTTAGAGAAGTCATTCTCGTATTGAAACAGCTATGAAAATTACTGTGACTTATTTTTGGGGGTATTATGTAGAAATTAATTTATTTGAACCATCTATCAAGTTGCTTGAAGTACCAATCCTGTAGAGGTTTTTGCAGATGTGCTGAGGCGAGGAGTTCTTCTTTTGTTTGCACTTGGCCTTGACGGTCTGGGGATATGCTATGAGCTTTGCGAGTTATCCATTCCATCGTTGCTTCAGGATGAAATTGAGTGGCGATGATATTTTCTCCAAAGGTATAAGCTTGATGGCGGCAGAAATCATTTGAGGCTATCAGTTTAGCTCCCGGAGGCAAAGTGAAAGTGTAACGGTGCGACTGCATGACGTGGAGAATTTCGTTGTCGTCCGTTGTAACAGGAACAAAACCGATTTCCCATCCATGATGTTGATGAACTTGGCCACCGAGAGCTTCTGCGATCAGCTGTGAACCCAAGCAAATTCCAAAAATCTTCTTTTTATTTTCAATTAATGAGCGGATGAATGTTTTTTCTTCACGCAGCCAGGGATGTTTCTCTTCTTCAAAAGTATCCATGCTCCCGCCGCAAATAACGACAGCTTTGTATTCCGTATGATTCGGAACAGGATGAGTCTGTGCGGGAAACCAATGATCAACATGGATGTTATTTTGTCTGGCCCAGTCTAAGGTCGTTCCCGGAGAGGTTTTATCTTCGTGCTGAATGATTAAAAGCTTGTTCATCTCGTCTCATCTTAACATGATGACGGACGCAAAGCAAAAGTGGTCCTTGAAAAAGGATCTGGAGGTCTGTTATCCTGGTTTAGCCGGAGCCATCTGGCAATTATGAGAAATTAAATCCGTCGCAATCCCTTTCTTAAAAAATCTATTGAGGCTCATTTCGAGCTAGTGACGGATATTATGCAGCACAATTTATCGCAAGTGACGGTAAGGTCTTTAGGCTTTGATTTTCCTCAAGGCAAAACATTATTTTCAAATCTCAGTTTCACACTCGGAGCACATTGCTATGCTTTAGTAGGCCCCAATGGCGTGGGTAAATCGACCTTGGCTAAAGTTCTGGCCGGACTTGAAAAGGCGACACGTGGACAAGTCCTCATTCCTGGCGGAGTGGTTTATCTCGAGCAGAGAGAGGAACGCGTCGAAATTTCAGGAACGCAGTATTTGCAAAATCTGTGGGAGAGCTGCTTTGCGGATCCCGCGATGTGGGGACCACTTCTTGACGGCATCAATCTGGATAGCGCGGTCGCAAATTTAAGCGGCGGTGAGTGGGCTCGTGTGCGCATAGCGAAGTCTTTGGCGAAGCCTGCGGGATTGCTGATCCTCGATGAGCCGACGAACAATCTGGATAAAAAAGCACGCGAACTCATTTATGGCTTTATCGGAAACTATAAAGAACCACTCCTGATCATTAGCCATGATCGTGAACTCTTGGAAAAAGTGGATCAAATCCTAGAACTATCGAATCAGGGGTTGTCATCCTACGGAGGCAATTACACCTTCTATCAAAAACAAAAAACGGCTGCAAAAGAGTTGGAAGTTGAAACTCTTGATCGCTTGCGCCGGGAAAAGAAAAAATCTGAACGCGAAATTCATGAAAGAATGGCAGCACAAGATAAACGTATGCGTCGAGGGTCCGAGCAGAGCGCTCGAGGTGGTATGCCCAAAATTCTGCTAGGTTCACGGAAGCGCCAGGCCCAAGTCACTCAAGGGAAAATTAATATCCGCGAGGAAAAGTCTGTGGAAAGAGCCCAGCAAAATTTTTCACATTTTTATCGACATATGAAACAAGAAAGTCAACTGGGGTTTGAATTTCCCAACACCTCAGTTCCCTCTGGGAAAACGATTTTAAAGCTCGAAGAGTTTAACTTTTCCTTCGCGAATGTGAAGTTATGGAAGGAAAACTTGAACTGGCATATGCAGGGGCCTGCACGTTGGGCCTTGGCGGGGAAAAATGGCGTAGGGAAATCGACGTTGATTGATTTAATCCTCAGTGCAGGTCGAAAACCGACGGGTCATACCTATGGAACTCTTCAAAAAGGAGAACTGTCAATATCCCTACTTGATCAAGAATACTCCATTTTAGATTTCGAA
>JBLMWG010000268.1:0-2966 GCA_050257115.1 Bacillota bacterium | reverse complement strand
GCAGGAGAAAAGCAATCCCGCTGCGAATAGATACCACCAAGAGTTTTTTAAAGAACGCTCTCCACAAACCATTAAGTAATATCCGCACATGGTAAAGGTCACCATAGGGATATCGAGCCATTCACTGGCGCTGAAGTTAAAAAAGATTGTTATTGTAAACAGGCTGAAAGTTGCCCACGCGGCGACTTTTTCATCTAGAACGTTTTTAGCGATCTGAAACATAGCCGCGATACAGGCAAGTCCTAAGATGGAGGATGTCAGTCGAATTGTTTGGGCTGAAGCGCCGAAAATCTTAAAAACAACGGCATCTATCCAGATTTTTAAATAAGGATGGTCTATGAATGGATCAAAAAGGTTTGGCCCTAAGGAAAAATGGAACCAGTTATTGGAGGCGGCAATGTTTTTCGCGAAAACGCCGTAAGTGGTAGAACTCACGCCAATCCCTGGCTCCCAATTTTTTGCAAATAAAAATAGGAAAGCAGCGAAGACTGCCAGATATAAAGGCTTATGTTTGATGATCAGATCCCTCATTACGGTCCTTTGTAATTTAACACTAACGCTGTCGGCCACAGTTAGAAATTATTATCGTATAATCATGTCATCTCGTAGCATATAGGCATGTCGTCATTTCATTCAGATAAATATTTTATTCGTGAGTCCGTATTCAACCTTGTCGAGCTTTCTTTATTGGCTCGTATGTACGAAGAAAATTGTGTGCCAGCGGCTAACCAAGGGGAGATCAATAAGGCTTCTTTGTCTCAGACATTGCTTAAAATGAAAGCGACTGAAGGCAAGGGTGTTTTGCGAGTGGCGATTCACGATACAGATCCTGTCGGATTCTATTGGAAATACGACGACAAAGTGATGGCTTGCTGGGTTCACCCCACTCATCGTGGTGAGGGTGTGGAAGAAGGTCTCCTCGGATGAATCAAGAGTTCTGGAGGGGCCGCAAGGTCTTCATCACAGGACATACGGGGTTTCGCGGAAGCTGGCTTGCTTTAACTTTACAAAAAGCGGGGGCTCAGGTTTACGGTTTTTCCTTAAGTCCTAAAACGTCCCCGAATTTTTTTGAACTTTCCAATGTCGGCCAAAAGATGACCTCCACCTTTGGTGATGTTCGTGATCAAGCCTCTTTTCAATCAGCGCTTGAATATTCAGAGGCAGAAATTGTTTTCCATTTGGCCGGGGGCGGGGCGCTCAAGGATTCATGGGATGATGTTCAGACGGTCTATCAGTCCCAATTTTTAGGTACTTTAAATTTACTCGAGTCTCTGCGAATGACGGCCACAGTTCGAGCGGTTGTGGTGTTGTCTTCAGATAAGGTCTATCGGCAAAATCTGGAGCCTCATCAGGAAGTAGATCCTTTAGGTGGATCTTCACCGGCAGCGACTGCAAAAGCCTGCTCGGAACTCTTGGTCGAATCCTATCTTTCTGGGGTCTTTGCTCCTGAAAAATACAATAAGCATAAGTTGGCCTTGGCTACAGCACGCGTACCGGCGGTGATCGGGGGCGGCGAGTTTGGTCTGGATAGTCTGGTGTGGCAGATGGCTCAGGCATGTCAGGCGGGGTTGGATCTTCCTTTGAAGAATCCTCAGTCGTTGCGAACTTGGATGCACGTTGAGGATCTGATTGCGGGTCTAGTGGTTTTGGCGGAAGGTTTGGTTCAGTCAGGGCCGAGATTTTCTGGTGCCTGGAATTTTGGGCCTGGGGTCGACCATCAAGCCACCGTAGGCAATTTTGCGGCGTCTTTTGCGAAATACTACGGAGTTTCTAGGCAAAAAGACTCATCAAAGGCGACTTCACTGTCTGTCCATAATACTTTAAACACTGAAAAGGCCTCTGCGAAGCTTCAGTGGAGACCTCAAGTATCACTTGAGGAGACCATTACTAAGACAGCTCAGTGGTATAGGAATTACTTTTCAGGAGTTTCTTAGCTGCACCATGTTGGTAGCGGGAGTCCATTGGATTTCCTCTTGAGCTAGATTATATTTTTCAGATATCTGCAGGAGTATTCTAATGATTTTTGTGACTGGCGGGGCTGGGTTTATTGGCTCAAATTTTATTCTCAATTGGATTAACAAGCATGATGAGCCTGTTCTTAATATAGATAAGCTGACTTATGCCGGAAACCTTGAAAACCTGAAATCAGTCGAGTCACATAAGAATTATCATTTTGCTAAGATTGATATTTTAGATCTTAAAGCAGTTTCTGATCTTTTCCAAAAGCACAAGCCTCGCGCCATTTTGAATTTTGCAGCAGAAAGCCATGTCGATCGTTCGATCCATGGTCCGGGTGAATTTATTCAAACGAACATTGTGGGGACATTTAACTTACTTCAAGCTGCTCGTGAGTATTGGTCAGCACTTCCGGAAGCTGAAAAGAAAAGCTTTAGGTTTTTGCACGTATCTACGGATGAAGTTTATGGAAGTTTAGAATCCCATGATCCCGCATTTTCAGAAACAACACCCTATGCGCCGAACAGTCCGTACTCTGCATCTAAAGCGGCCAGTGACCATTTGGTCCGAGCTTATCACCATACATATGGTTTACCGACGGTCACGACGAATTGCTCGAACAACTATGGTCCTTATCAGTTCCCAGAAAAGTTGATCCCACTTGTGATACATAATGCTTTAAGCGGCAAGAATTTACCAATTTACGGGGATGGTTCCAACATTCGCGATTGGTTGTTTGTGGTGGATCATTGCGATGCCATTGAGTTAGCTTTGGAAAAGGGCAGACTTGGTGAGACCTATAACGTTGGCGGTTGGAACGAAAAGAAGAATATTGAGGTCGTGGATACAATCTGTACGACTTTGGATAAGCTTCGTCCGCGCGCCGATGGGAAGAGTTATTTGACCCAAAAAGTGTTCGTGACAGATCGCCCGGGCCACGACAAACGCTATGCGATTGATGCGACTAAGATTGAAAAAGAATTGGGCTGGAAGCCAAAAGAAAACTTTGA
>JBLMWG010000267.1:0-16528 GCA_050257115.1 Bacillota bacterium | reverse complement strand
TAATCTTTGGCTTCGGGGCAACCGGTGTCGTGAGACAGTGAATTAAGAAAAATATAAATTTATTTATTTTTATTGCATTAAGCAAATAAAGAGATCTCGCTTGAAGTCGAGATCTTTTTATCGATTGTTCGGTTTTAAAACATTTATCTTGCAGAACGATAAGGTAGTTAAAAGAAAGCATAGGAATTGCTCACAATCGAAAAAACTTCTCTAATTTTTGTTAAACCCTCCGATAAATATTCGGCATTTACTACGGTGTCCAATTTATAAGGAGATTTAAAATGAGAATCATCAAGGGCGTTTTTGGAGCGGCATCTGTGACGGGACTGATATTTGGCTTAACAGGGTGTTCCGGCTCGAGTTCCTCTAGCGGTGATGTTTTGAATGTATCTGGCGTTTTAAATTTGGGAGTGGGTTCTCAGAGTATTCAAAAAGTGCAAACTCTGGCTGTCAGCGAAGACTCGGTGTCAGCGATGTCAGTGAATCTTGCCAGTTATAAGGTGAGTTGTGCAACCACCACCGCTCCCGTGCAGACGGCAACGGCAACCGTTAACTCCGATGGCTCATTCACAGTGACGATCCCCGGAGCTACGGGGCAACCTTTGGCTTGTTTTCTGGTGGATTCGCAAGGGAACAAAGCTGCAGACTTCTTGATTGCCGATAGCTCCAAGAAGGATCTGAATGGAAACGCTCAAACATCGTCCACGACATCCTTTAAAAAAGATGCAAACCTCGGCACCATTAATTTCGACCCGAATGCAGGCGAGGTGACAGTTCCAGCCACTAATATTGCGAGCGTAGTGGCTCCGGTGACAGTGACGGCGAGCCAAGTTTTCGATCCAACAGGCGCGTGGACTATCGGTGCAGTTGATTTTACTTTACCCAGTGGTGCGAAAGGCCCTTGCTCTGGGGGAGGCAATCAATGCCACGGACCTACGTCAGGTCAGGATATATATTTGAAGTTGTGGAAGGGTGTGCAGACATCTGACAACTCGGGTGTTTACGGTCTTCAGGTTTGGCAGGGACAAAATCAATTTACCACCTGCGGCTCTAAGATCGGTCTGACGACAGCGATGAAGACGGCTTTGGGTGTTGACTTTAGTTCCTATGGAAACACCGTAGATGATGTGTTTAGTATCGCATCCAGTGTGCCGGCCTTTGCTGATCCGATTTCCAACACGACGAGTGATGTTACTTTGACGGATGGTTGGAAGATGAGCACGGCGAAGACTCTTTATCAGATGACTCCAGACTGTGGTCCGAAGGATATTACCATCGGAGGCACCACTTATTCCAATGCCTGGGTGTGTGGACCTGATTCAACCAATAATTCTTATCAAGCGCAATTGGGTGGCGGTTGTAGCGATTCGTCTGGAAATCCGGTCAATGTGAACGATTGGAGTGGAATTCAGTGTAATGCTCCAACAACTGATTCCAATGGTATTCAATCTTCCAGCTGTACAGGAACGGCGAGTGTGAACAATCAGAGTATCAGTGTGAGTTGCACCAACAAGTGGGCGATTGTCAATGGTAGCGGTTCTGTTATTGCAAACGGAGTTTTCGACTGGTCCAAGCTCGCGCAAATTCCCGCAGGAACTTCCTGCTCTGATAATACTAAATTCACCGGCGCGAGCGAAGCTTTGAAAATTGCGCAGCTCCAATGCTACGCCAACTATTACTGGCAATCTGGTATGGAGCAAGTCAACGCCTGCCTACCTCGAGTAGATATGGATTGGTCCGCGGTTCTGGCAGCCAATTTCGCGAAGGTTGATCAGGTTCGTCCACAAGGTCTGATCTTCTTCGAAAAGTACCAGCCATTTTCTGATGGGACAGGCGGCTCTATGATGACTCGTCAGGAACACTATGATGGCGTCCAAGTGGGCAGCAGCTGGGTGAATTGCCATGTGGTTGAAGTCGGAGGCTTGAATATTAAGAAAGTTAGCGACACCAAACTTTTGGCAACTTATCAGTCGTCGACTATCACAACTAGCATCCTCAAACCAGCCTGCTTGGCGAAGTTTGCGGGGGCACGTGAAACCTACATGTTCTATTTGAATAAGTAAGATCAACTTTTAGAAAAATCAAAAAAGGCCTTCCTGAGAAGGCCTTTTTTGATTGTATGGGTTGTTTTTCTTTAAACTATTCCCAGTTGAAGTCGATGGACAACAAGACAGAGCCAAGTAACTCTAAATCGTCTACAGAAATGCCTCCGGATAAGTCTTTTTTATGAAGCCCTGAACGTCCTCATGGGAGCTGCTTAAGAAGTCATGAAGGCGAGGAATCAATAATACCACCGGGAAGAGGGCCAAGCAAACAACACCACTGACAGAAATAACGGTCGCTGCGCTGAACTTTTCAGCGAGTCCCCCAGCAAAGGCAAGACCCAATGGTAACAGACCTGTCGTAATTAATCCCATGAATGAAAAGACTCGACCTTGATACTCAGGCGGAATCGCCAAAGAAACCTTCGTTTGGAACTGAATATTCAGCCATGTCTGGACAACCATCATGAGAATGAGTCCAACGATCGACGACGAGATACTCAAACCTAAACCTAATAACAGAACCCCAAGTCCCGCCGCAATAAAGGATGCCATCCACAGAGCGCGCCCCGGAAGAATTCGGTGTCCCAATCGGGCAGTTAATGCACCAATAATGGCCCCCACTCCGATGCTTGCCTCAAGCAAACCCAAATGCCATGGGGCCAGATGCTGTTCTTTCAGAATCATCACAGGCAACGTCACTGCAAGGTGTGAAAACAAAAACTGAAATAAACCACTCAACAGAAGTGCACCTAATATCACATGAACCTTTGCCAGAGACAGGAAACCATTTTTAAGATCACTCCACCACATGGAAACTCCCTCACAGAATGAGTTCGTACGGGAAATCAACTTTTGATGGTACAGATTCAATTGAATATTGCAGAATAGAGCTATTCCGTAAGTGAGAAGATTGAACAAGGTTCCAAAGCCGGGTCCGAGTAAGCTTACCAAGACACCCGATAGGGCCGGATTCAGGAAGGCCTTGAACCCCGAGACCATTTGGCTGACTTGAAAGGCTGAGGACACCACTTCTTCCTTAACAATAAATCGTGTTAATCCCGCAACGGAAGCTTCAAACATCGCAGTGAATACGGCGCCAAGGCAGGCGATGGCGATCAGCCAAGATAAATTGAAATGATCTAAATAAATCATCAAGAACGCTGCTGCGGAAGTCAACATGCGCAGAATATCCGCAATGATCATGATGTGCTTGCGTGAGTAACGGTCTATCAAGGGCCCCAAAAGTGGTTGTAAGAAAATTTGAATAGCAGCAACCGGAGCTAAAAGCATCGCAAATTGGAGGCCCGAACCAGTCTTTTGTAAAACCCACCATGACAAAGAAAGATAAGCCGTCGTATCGCCCAATGACGAAACCATTTGGCCGAGGCTGTACATGTAAAAGTTTTTTCCTAGTGATGTTTTCATGGGAAGACCTCATCCGCTTTAAATAAGTTTTTTGCTAAAAAATCCAGAGTTGCATCAATCGTGGTTTTTATGGGGGGACATGCGGTTCGTCCTTCTTTCCATGATTTTGGGCAAGCTCCTCCACAAGCTGGAAACAATGGGCAACGCGCACACGGCCAATCTCCATTGAGGACCTCGTCATAAAAAGCGCTGTAATCGCTTCGTTGATAGTTATGAATGTTGCCGCTCTTGGATTGATGAGGCTCTTTCTCGTAAGATTTGACTAACGGAATCTCTGTGCAAGTAAAGATGTTAAGTGACGGATCAATCACTGCAGATCTTTTATCTAATGCCATGCATGCCTTGAAAGTTCTTTTCGGAATGAATCCGTCGATTTTCAAACCTAAGGACATAGCACGAACTCTTAGCTGCAATAGCTGTAATGAAAGCATTTCCTTTTCCATAATTCTTTGATCTGCATCGTTACCCCAGGAGTGAACTGGCGCAAAATATAGCGTCATTTTTTTGGTCCATTCGTGATTCGCAAGGAAGATTAGAAAGTCCTCCATAGAGTCGATACTCAATGAGTCGACATTGCAGCGAATGTTAATACTTAATTTGTCAGATACGAGGGGATGAAGCGACTGCAAGTTATTCCAAATGGCATCGAAGCTACCCAGGCCGTTTTTGAGCATTCTTCGTTGGTCATGAATTTTTGCCAAGCCATCGATAGTTACATCGACCGTATCGAGGCCTGCTTCTTCATGGAGAGTTTTTAAAATGTCATAAGAGAGTTTTAGACCGTTCGAAGCCATTTTAGAACGAATAGGAAAGTCATTTCCTAGGATGCTTTTTAATTTTTGCACTAGGTTTAAGTTTTGCGATAGGGCCAAGAGGGGTTCGGCACCGAATAAACCTAATTTTAATTTTTTTGCTGAATTTTTCTGGACTTGAGCAGCAATAAAATGTGCTACTTTCTCTATGTCATCACTGGAATATCGTTTAGGACCATGGGATTGCCCACAGTAGCTGCAACCCAACTGGCACGATGCAGTTGCTTGAACAGCGAAATAGAGTTCTTCTTCCTGATTTGTTATTTCGATATTTTCTTGAATAATATTGGCAAGTTCATTTTTCTCATTTGTCAGTAAGCCGCGAGAAAGCAAAAGATTCGATGTGCTTTCATCGAGCAATTCAAACTGCTCATTACGAATTGCACTCCATGTATCTGCATCTACGGCGAAAATGTCATTGGTGCGAGTTGCCAAAATCAGCTGATAGTGTTCTTCATCGCGCTTAAAAGAGCGGTGGAAAATATATTTTGAAAGCTTCAAAGGAACCTCCCCAGAAGAAAAGGGCAGCGAAGTCGCTGCCCTTACTTTTCCTTATTTGCAAAAGATATTACCAACGACAATGATTTCACAGATAACCGAAGATGGTTCGAGGACCTTTGCGCTGATTTTTTTTGATTCTTTCATGGTTTTTCCCTTTGATTTTGTTGAACATTAAGTTGTTCGATTTTTCCCTTTTAGCAACGGTCGTGCCGGATCAATTCGTCCTTTAGATTCGAATATTTCGACTTCAATATCGCCTTGTCTGATTTTTTGGAATGAATCTCAGATCATGGACTAATTTTGCGACACGAGGATGTGCGTATCAAGGCGTCTGCAACAACGGAGGCGGCACCAGACTTGCTTCCTGCGTCCGAAGGAGGTTAAAAAATGGAAAAGGTTTACGCCAGTAGTTGGGATTGGGATCGAATCGAATTGCTTTCTAGTGGCATTCGAGAGGTGTGGTCTGCAAGTCTTGCGAATATTATTAAGGAACTAAATCCGCCTTCGCATATTTTAGATTTAGGATGCGGCACGGGATATTTCAGCTCAGAGATTCTATCTAAACTAGGAAGCCATCATTTATACTACACCGGCGTAGACCTCGATGCGCAAGCGCTCTTAAGAGCGAAGTCCCGCATTAAATCTCAAAGCTCTTTCATAAATGAATCGGCACTAGGAACTTCTGTCACATTGCTGGCCCGCTCTGCAGCTGATGTGATCATATGTTTATCCAATACGTTTCTGTGCTTGGGTAGTCACGCGGAACTGTTGGACTTTTTAAATTCAATTCGTCGGTCACAAGGACAAAAACATTTGGTTTTTAGTGTGGTGCCTTGGGGACCGTTTCAGCAGCTTTATAATAAGATGTTCGTCGATTGGTATTACCTGCAAAGTACTTCTCGAGATTGCTGGGTTAAAATGGATATCATCGAACACACAGAACATATCGAACAACATGTATATATAAAAGATGTCGATGAACCGTCGCGGATCATTCATCGATTTTTAAAACTGAACGTCTGTGAAATCACCGCGCTCTTTGCAGAAAGCGGTTGGCAGATTCGTAGTTGGCGTAGTCCCATTGATGGCTCCGTCGTCGATCCCGACACGGCACAGTTGCCTGAATTCTTTATTGTTTGCGACCAAATCGCGTAGGGGCGATTACAGCCAGATCTGGACGACGGGGATGCGATAAAACAGCCGGCCTTGACTTTAAAAAGAGAGATCTCAAATTAAAGACAAGGGGTGTTTATGTCTTTTACTTATACTGTTTGCCCACACTGCCAAAAAGTGAACAAGGTCCACGTCGAAACCGCAGATCAAAAAGCGCCGACCTGCGGAGCGTGCCACGCTTCGCTGAATTTGCACGAGGGGATTTCCAATCTCTCTGGAGAGCAAGTACAAAAACTGATTCGCAGTTCTCCTCTTCCTGTCGTGATCGATTTTTGGGCTCCCTGGTGCGGTCCTTGTCGTAACTTTGCACCGACATTCTCAGCCACGGCCGAAGAGATGAAGGGGCGCTTTGTTTTTGTGAAAATTAATACGGAGGCATTCCCCCAGGCCGGAGCCCAGTTTGGCGTCCGAGGAATTCCCACTATTGCGGTATTTAATCAGGGGCAGGAAATTAAGAGGCAGGCCGGCGCCATGCCTCGTGAATATTTCACTCATTGGCTTCAGGGATGAAGCCTGCTCTTTCTTCTAAAGAAATCTTTAGTCAGTAAGAAGGGCTCTTTCAGCCGCAGTGCCGACAAGAGCCTTGCGAATTTTTCTGAGACAATTACTTTCGCCATTATCCACAGGTTGGCAGCAAGTGTACAGGGCCATACCGAGACGCTGATTGCGAGAGGCGGCAAAAAGACGGCTCGAATTCAGTGTTTGTCTGGCGTTGAAGGCGCTTTGACTTTCACTAGTCATATTGTAGAAACCTTCATTGACGGCCACCAAAAAATCGCCTTGTTGGTTCTCAAGGGCCGTACAAAAACCACTAGCGGATTTTTTGAGGCCGATGGTTACTTGGCGAATCATCCCATTGGCGTATTGCATAGTTAAGACACGAGGGCGAAGGACATTTCCGAAAACATGCTGGACGCCTCGTTCACATACTGGGCTAAAGCCTCCGTAGTCGTCTCCTTTGAGGATTTGCGAGGCTGAGATTTCTAGTTGACCTTGGCATCTCAAATTCATGGAAGTGACGTCACCATCAGCGATGAGTGCTTTAAAGGCATTGAGATCGTCTTCTGAAAGGGATGCAATAGGATCTTTTGAGACGTATTTGTCGTAGCTCTTAATCACCTCAAAGCGATCCTGGCTTTGGACCCATTTCTGCTCAATCGCCAGATAGTGGGTCTTTAGGGACTCGGCAAATACGGACATCGGAAATAAGAATAGGGACAAGATTAGAAATTTTAAAGTATTCATGGGCAACCTCTCAAAGAGCCTCTATGCAAAAGAAGGGCTCGTCTTAAAGTGTGTTAAAATTCCTTTACAGGGCTTTTTTGGCAAAAGCCCCTGTTGAACTTTTATACAGAGTGTCTTTTAAGGTGTGAGTATCACTAGAGTTTTCGTTCCTAGGAGTTTTCACATTTTGGTCATTTCTGGGGGATCATCCTCCTCTTCGTGCCTTTGCTTGAATGCGCAACACCGCAATTTTAATTTTTGGTCAAGATTTCTTCAGTGTGGATTTAATTGGATTAGGTTTTTGAGGTGGGCAGCGTTATCGGCATTTTTGGTGTTGTCCGCGCTCGATTTTTAGAATTAACTTTTGTTAAATTTTCTTGATTCTTACATCAAGTGAAAGGGACGAGGGCTATGAGGGGTTTGGCCAAGAGTTTCAGTTTGTCAGTTTTTCTGCTGGTTCCTGTTTTCAGTTATAGTACCGCGTTAGCAAAAGTTGAACGAATTTTGGGGCCGTTGGCTCTGAAGGACAATCCAAATATCGCCTTGCAAGTTCCCGAGACCGATGCGCCCGAGATCATCTTATCTCGTGAACAATATGTGATCTCCTACAACAAGGAACGTCGCACTCCCAACTGGGTGGCTTGGAAAGTGGAGCAAAGTGATTTAGGAAGTTCAGGCCGAAGCAATAATTTTGCTCAAGATCCTGACCTTGAAAATTATCTGTCTCAAACCGGGAGTGGGCATGCAGTGACTCCTGAGGATTATCGCGGAAGCTGTTTTGATCGTGGTCATCAGGCTCCTTCGGCAGATCGTACGGATTCCCTTCAAAATAATGAAGCGACTTTCTTGATGAGCAATATGATTCCTCAGACTCCTTACCTTAACAGAGTCATCTGGGAGCATCTCGAGAACTACACAAGATCTCTGGTGCATCAAGGGAAGAAGGTCTATGTGATCGCAGGTCCTATCTATGATCAAAATTTTGGCGCTATTGGCCCGCAAGCTGATATTCAGGTGCCATCCAAAGACTTTAAGATCATCATCGTATTGGATGCGAATCAAACTCCGCAAGATATCAATGCGAACACACAGATCATTTCAGTCGTGATGCCCAACACTCGTGAGGATGGCACTCCAATCCCTGTACCTAGCACAAGTTGTGAGGCTTTCACGCAGTCTAAAAAAGCTAATTTCGATTACTGTAAACAATACCAAACCAGCCTGTTAGAGATCCAAACTCTTTCCGGCGTCCATATTTCACTGCAGTAAATTGAATTGGCCAGGCTCCCAGAGTTTAGGGGAGCCAGGACCAGCCTTTGCGGTACTTCAATAGCAACATTTTTTCGATGAGGACTTTGAGGAAGTCGCCGAAGATATTAGGGAACATCATGGCGAACTTTCTTGGTGGAAAGAGGCTATTGGTGAGAATCCAAACTTCTTTGTTGCCGGCATCCATCACGCAGACTCCTGGGATTTTTCCAAAGGGGAGGCAGCGTAGTTGGCCATTTTTGTGAATGGAGTTTTTGATGTTGGCAACAGCGGTCTTCGCCATCTCATCTGTGGGGTAACCCGTCTTAGGAACTCCGAAGGGAACGTGGCCAATAAAGGGATTTGCAACTTTGACAGCGAGGCCCGCTCCAAAAATATTTGGATAACTTGTGTGCTGATATCCATCATTAGTAGGGATAAACCCGCGAGCGTCACCCAGGCCTGGCGAGTTCAAGATCACGTCGGCTCCTTTGAAGGATGGCACGAGCATTTTAAATTTAGCTGGGAGTTTTTCACCATTGGTCAGTGTGACTGAATCGCTTCCTACTTCTTGAATACTAGCATCCGCGCGGAAGTCGATACCTTGCATTTTAAGGAAGACCTTGAGCATCGCCTCGCCGCCGACGATACCACCTATGCCAAAGTTTCCAAGTTCCGGTTCCGGAGTCACCCAAGTGATGGTGATCTTGTCGCGGATGCCGGCTTTACGGGCGTGGCGGTCAAAGTTGAAGAGATATTCATAGCCGGCCCCCATGCAGCTTGCTCCCGGGACGGCGCCGATCACTACGGGGCCTGGATTTTTTACGAACTCTTGGAAATCCAGATAGGCTTTTTCCGCGTCCTTCGGAGTGAAGATCGAAGTTGAATTTTTGGCAGGCCCGAGAACTGGTATGGAGTCCCAATCTAACGAGGCACCTGTCGCTATGATCAGATAGTCAAAGCTTTCTGATTTTCCGGATTTTAAGTGTACGAGATTCTGTGCGGGATCAATACGAAGAGCTTCGTCCAATTCAAACTCGACACCGTGAGCATGCAGAGTTTTCTCTACGGGGAATGAGATATCAGAAACTTTGCGGCGTCCAAAGGGAACCCAAATCAAAGATGGGATATAGCAAAAATGACTTTGCTTTGAGATGACTTTGACTTGCACGTCGTCCTTGAGTGTCCGTTTTGCTTCCAGTGCGGAAGTCACGCCGCCAAAATTTCCGCCAATAACTAGAATCTTCTTCATGGAATCTCCTCTGATACTCTTTTGATAGCCCTTGTTGTTTCACGGGGCAATCTCATTATTGGCATTTGCGATGATTTGGGGTTCAATAAGATAGGTCGTGTAAAGTCCATGAAGTGAACTTGTGAAGGAGATTCGAAGGCAGTTGAAATTTCTCATTGTTGTGGCTCTTCTTTTTTTTAAAGTGGTTCCAGCTTCCGCGGGTCTCTGGCGGGAACAGGTAGCGCCCGTTTTTTATAAGGCGACCGATGACGTGTCCGTCTATTTGTGGGCCGGCGGTATTGCTGCTGTTTTATTGGTGCAGCCTATGGATCAACACCTTCAAGACGAGTGGGGACATCATCATCTTATGCCGGCCTCACAATCCCAAATAGGGGATCGGTATATCTCCTACGGAGGAAATATTGCCATCGCTCTCGCCCAGTTGGGTTGGGATCGGGACAATGGATTTAATCATGTGCGGGCTCTTTTTTTTACGACGGCGATCACCGAAAGCTTAAAACTTACAGTTCACCAAGAACGCCCAGATCATTCCGATAACTATGCATTTCCATCAGGGCACACCTCCTCGGCTTTTGCGACAGCGACGTCTCTTGCATATGCTTATGGCTGGAAGGCCGGAGTCCCTGCTTACGGAATGGCAGTCTTTACGGGACTGAGTCGTATTGCCGATGACAAGCACTGGGCGAGTGATGTGGTCGCAGGAGCAGCTCTTGGTATGATTTGGGGAAGGGCGACTTTTCAGCAAAAAGATACATCGTTAAATGCTCAATCCACACGTTCGTCGGAGTTCTTTCCATCTTATGAGTATGGTTTTTTCAGTCTCAATTTTTCTTGTGGATTCTAGTGAGACCCTAAGAGCTAAGCATAAAAAAAAGCCCACATCTTTTCAGGTGTGGGCCTATCCTTGTTAGCGTAGATTTACTTATTTTAGTGACTGATATTTTGCATTGAAGTGGTCAACGATAAGAGAAATATCGCTTTCCAGGTTTTTTTGCTTTAAGTCCTGAAGTTGTTGGACCCAAGCGCTGACATTGGTGACGGAACGAGAATGAATCATTCCAAGGACCGTGGCTTCAAATCTGATGATGTCCTGGTTGTCGGAATCGGACTGCTTCGTGAGGTCGACGCCAACGTTGCCATCAAAACGAGGACGAATCATCATGTCGCGGCCATTGATATTTACGACCGCATAAAAGACCGAGGGATTGGCGGTTTGATCCATTCGAATGGTCGTTGCGATACGCTCGGCAGTATTAGGGATAGCCGCCGTCGCCACAGGGGCAATAGAGGGAGTGACCTCTTCCTTCATTTCCAGGTGCAGTTGTGTCCCACCGTTATCTAGAAGGATTTCATAGCGAAGTAAACCACCGGATCCTCCACCAATCTTGCTGGTCGCCACCACGTCCAGAACTTTGGTGGAAGGTGATAGAACATTTCGGAATATCTGCAAGGCAGATTTGATTTGGGCCATTTCATCGGCAGAGACTTCAGTCATGTTATCATTGCGAATGATCTTGTTTCCGCTGACCTTTTTCGGGCTTGGGGTGATGCCTTTTTTGCGACTCTTGTCGGCCATGTCCGCGATTGCAGAGGGGATGTCACGGCCTTGCCCTTGGACGCCCTGAAGGTAAGCTGACAGAATCTTATCAATTTTCGTGTCCGGGTTATACAAACGGGCACTGACCATAAGTCGAATCAAATCCAAACCAACAGGACAAGGACCTGAATCATCCATGTCATTCATGGTAAAAATAGATCTACCGTCTTGCTGAATGAGCATTCCAAAATTTTCGGGATGAGCATCACCCACACACCATCCCGGCACATTTTCCAGGCTTTGTACCGTCGGTAGGGAAGCAAGGTTCATTTGAGTCAAAAGATAAAAATAGTCGACGTAGGATCTCAGAAAATGAAAAGAATCTGCAGCGGCATTTAATTTTGTCTGATCAAAACTATAAGCTGGATCTTTCAATGGAAGGGAATCCGCAGTAGCCGGAAGGCTCGTTCCAAAGCAGGCTGCTGTTATTGAAATCAAAAGAAATTGATTTAAGAGAGTTCTCACTGGGTTCTCCTTCAAGGTTAGAGATACCGCCGAAGATGCAAGGGCGATGCCATATGAAAACGGACCCAGGGTAGTTTTAATGCGAATTAACCTTTGTTAATTTGCCAAATTGAGGCGAAAAGTGTCGCTTTAGGTAACAGATTTACACTAACTGGTCCCTCGCTGTGTGTGTCAAAAAATCAGAAAAAGCTCCTGTTGTTCGATATCAAAATGAAGTAAAAATAAAGGTTGAAAATCAGGAGATCCCTCAATGACTTCGGAAAAAATCGCCCTCACACAAACTGTGCAAAAAGGTGGCTGTGCCGCCAAAGTTTCAGCAACAGAACTACGCCGAATTTTACAACGGGTGAAGTTTCCAAAGCCCCACCCGGAGTTGATGATTGATGGGCGTTTGTTCGACGATGCTGCGATTTATAAAGTCACCGACGACGTGGCGATGGTGCAGACTCTGGATTTTTTTACTCCCATCGTGGACTCTCCTAAAATGTTTGGTGCCGTGGCCGCTGCGAATGCATTGAGTGACGTTTATGCGATGGGTGGAAAACCCAAAACGGCGATGGGGATTTTGGCCTTTCCTTTAGCCACGATGACCGACGATGTGATTGTGGAGGTCATGCAAGGGGCGAGTGATAAAATCGCCGAAGCGGGCGCTAACTTCGTGGGTGGACATTCCATTGATGATGATACTTTGAAGTTCGGCCTTTCTGTGACCGGCTTTGTGCATCCGGCCCAAGTTTGGTCCAATGCGGGTGCACAGCCTGGCGATCACCTTATTCTCACAAAAGCACTGGGTACAGGAACCATGACTGCTGCTTTAAAGCGCCGCGAGGCGAGCGAGGATGAAATCAAAGACGCTCTTGAAAGCATGGCGACCATCAACAATGCCGTGGACTTTCTTTCGGAAGAGCAGCGCAAGGCAGTTCATGCGGCGACGGATATTACGGGTTTTGGTCTATCCGGGCATTCCATGCAATTGGCGAAAGCCAGCGAAGTGACCTTGAAGATTCGCGCGGTGAATCTGCCGAAATTTTCAAAGGCTTTGCACTATCTTGAAAAATCTTTTTTGACGAAAGCTCATCGTACGAATGCTGAGTACACCGCGACTGACGTGGATACTTCGGCCCTGGATAGCTTGCATAGACTTTTAGTTCATGATCCGCAGACCAGTGGAGGCTTGCTTCTGAGTGTGCCGGCGACACTGAGTGCAGAGATCCTTCAGGCATTGCAAAAGAAGTTCTCTGTGGCGCAGGTGATTGGCGAGGTTCTGCCTCGTTCTGAAAAAGCGGTGGTCTTTGAGTAAACGTATTCATCCCGAGCAATTTAAGGAGCTCTTCCTGCGTGAGACGCCTCTGATCGACGTGCGTGCACCTGTAGAGTTTGCTGAGGGCTCTTTACCTGGGGCTGTGAATATGCCCATTCTTAATGATGAAGAGCGTGCCTTGATCGGAACCACTTACAAGCGTGAAGGTCAGGACGAGGCTGTGCGCCTCGGTTATAAAATAGTTTCCGGACCGGTAAAAGAGGCCCGCGTTCAGGCGTGGTCGGACTACATTGAAAAATATCCTCGTACAGTTGTGTACTGTTTCCGTGGCGGGAAGCGCTCGCAGATCACCCAGCAGTGGCTTAGCGACAACAAAATCGATCGACCCATTATCGAAGGTGGCTATAAAGCTGTTCGTACTTTTTTGATGGAAGAAACCGAGCGCTATACAGCGGCTCACAAATTCGTCGTGATCTCGGGGCCGACGGGCAGTGGCAAGACGCACTTTTTGAAAGCCCTAGAAGGCGAGGGTCCTGTCATAGATCTTGAGGGATTGGCTTTGCATCGTGGTTCAGCTTTTGGCGGTATGGGGGTGCCTCAGCCCTCACAAATCAATTTTGAAAATCTGCTTGCCGTCAAGATGATGAAGCTCGACGCAGAGTTTTCCCCAGAGACCCCGGTGAGTATCGAGGACGAAAGTCGTTTGATTGGTTCTCGCTCGATGCCCTTGAGCTTGTTTGAAAAGATCCGTTCGTCTCAGGTTGTATGGGTGGATGAAGGTCTCGAGACACGCGTTGATAATATTTTTAAGGATTATATCCTCGACACTCCAATTGGTGTGGCTGCCGACGGCGGGTATCGCTGCGCGGAAGAGCAAGAGATTCTTCAATCCGAAGCACTCAAGGTTTTTGCCCGCTATCGCAACTCTGCCAGCGCCATTCGGAAAAAACTGGGGGGGCTGCGCACTCAGGAGATTCTTGCAGATCTCGAGTTCGCGGAGAGGGAGTTTATCAACTCCCAGAATCTTTCGCCGAATAAGGTGTGGATCCAAAAATTGCTAGTTTGGTATTACGATCCTCTCTATCTGGGAAGCCTTGAGCGTCGTCAGATGAATGTCCTCTTTAAGGGATCGACGAAAGATTCTTTGTCCTTCGTAAAAAGTCTGATGGGCTCGTAGGTTTAAGGGTTCATGAAAGGCTCGGGCAATCTTTATCGTTTCTTTCCAGTTCTGCGACGAGGGTGGAGGTTGGTCGAAAATATCTGGAGTTTTTGTCCTACTTCACAGAATTGATCAGATGAGAACTTCTTAGATCGTAATAAGAAGTCGACAACTTGAAAAACCCGAAGCAAACTTAAACGTGAGAAGGGTTCTTCAATGCAGAACATTGTCGCCGGAAATTTGTTGTCACGTAAAAGTAAAATTCAGCTGGCGGCTTTTGTTGGCTTGTTTGCAATCAGTCTGATGATTCCGGTAAACCGTCTGTTTGCGATTGGTTTTTTAAATTTTCTCCCGGTCCACTCGTTTATGGAGATATTCTCGATTGTGGTCTCCGTACTCACTTTCGTGATGGCTTGGGAGAGCCGGGGTGAGTTGAAGTTTTTAAATATTCTGATCGTGGCAACAGCTTTTCTGGCCGTCGCTTTTATTGATTTTGCCCATGTGCTTTCCTACCCGGGAATGCCTGTCTGGGTAACCCCTTCTGATGCGAACAAATCAATTTACTTCTGGTTGTGTGGGCGTCTTTTGATCGCCTTTTGTATGCTGTATGCTGTCAGTAGTCGGCCTCAGCTCTACACTGGCAAGGGCACAAAGTTTTTTCTCTTGGCGCTCGCGGCCGTCTTGGTAATGGGGATTTATGTTGTAGGGCTTTATAAACTGGACCAAGTGCCGCATTTTTTTGTCGAGGGACAGGGCCTGACCGCTATCAAGGTATATGCTGAGATATTCATCGTTCTGGTGTTGGTGGTTTCCCTGGTGATTATGATCCGCCGTTCTTCTGAATTGGCTGAGTGCTATGATGCCGACAGTATTCTGATGGCGATTGCCTTGATGATCATGAGTGAGTCATATCTTATGATCTATGCGACCACATCGGATTTATTCAGCTTTGCGGGCCACGCGTACAAAGCCATTTCTTACGGATATTTTTATCGTGCGTTGTTTCGGGATAATATTCAAAAGCCCTATGCTCTCTTGGATTTGAAAAATAAAGAGTTGGAGACTGCACGCAAAGCCGCTGACGCTGCCAGTGTAGCCAAGAGTCAATTTCTGGCGAACATGAGCCATGAGATCAGAACTCCGATGAACTCTATTGTAGGGATGGCGGACCTGCTTGGGGACACACCTCTGAGCATAGAGCAACGCCAATATGTGCAGATTTTGCGTGGTGCGGGTGATCACTTGTTGAATCTCGTAAATGACGTTCTGGATTTGAGTCGGATCGAAGCGGGCTATGTAGATCTGCGCCGGGAAGAGTTTGATCTGCCGGAAACGCTTCACCATTTAGAAAAACTTTTGTCCGTGAATGCGGAAAAAAAGAATCTTCGGTTGGAGTTCCATCTTTCGCCAGGGTTACCGGGGAAGGTGATAGGCGATAAAAATAAATTCAGTCGAGTTCTTCTGAATCTTATTGGAAATGCCATCAAGTTCACTGAGCAGGGCTTTGTGAGTGCAGAGTTTGTGGTGGCCTCGATAGATGCAAAACGAGTAGAGTTGATGATCAAAATTTGCGACACAGGCATTGGTATTCCAGAGGACAAGCTGAATTTACTTTTTAAAAATTTCTCGCAGCTGGATCCCACCAGCACACGAAAACACGGGGGAACCGGCTTGGGCTTGGCAATTTCCAAGAAACTGATTGAGGCAATGCAGGGAGATGTCACAGTTCAAAGCCAACCCAATCAAGGGAGCGTTTTCACTGTGACTTTGAAATTGGACAGGCCCTAAAATAGGTAATTCAAGCTAAGAAGTGCCATCTTGTCGCTGCTGCTGACGGCTGTCGGGGAGTTGGTGTGCGAGACCTCGCCCCCCAGTCCGAGTCTCCAGGAATCATTCAGATCCACATAGAGCATGGCTTTGTCATAAGTGACCTGGCTATCATCCACAATCACTGTGGATGCGGAATGCGAGAGATCCAACTCCCAATCTTCGAGAATGTAGAAATAGAGTGTAAAAGCCACGGTGTGATCATAGAAACCGGCGAGGGCGTCTTCCATTCCCGCAGAGAGCTGGCCGATGGAGTGCACGTCAAGATATTGCAGGAAGGTGCCAACATCTTTGTTGAAAGAGTATTTGGTGTAGCTTGCTTTGGCAGAGACCCAACTCCAAGGCGACACTTTGAAAGAGGTTGTGACAGATTTTTTGGCGATTTCATTCGTGCCGGTGGTAGGTCGTGTTGGTGCACCGGTGCGACGGCGTCTGGCAGAGGTAAAGTTCTGGACATAATTGCTATAGCCCAAACTTAAATCTGCGCCAATGGAGGGGGTGAAATCGCTTTGTTTTTTGTGTTTGTTGGAAAAGTTGTA
>JBLMWG010000266.1:0-4955 GCA_050257115.1 Bacillota bacterium | reverse complement strand
TAGATTTCAAAATCAAACCCGGCTCAAAGTTCGCTTTAGGGTTGCCATTTTTATCACGGCCTTTATCACCAGTGCGAACGCCGACGATTTTGCTACCTTCATATAAAGCTTCGACTGCAGCAAAGCCCGGAAAGATATTGATCCCTTTTTCCTCACACTTTGTTGCCAACCAACGATTCAACTTGCTCGCTGAAACAATGTAATTGCCATCGTTGTGAAATGGCGGAGGAGTGATAGGCAATTTGAAAGAGTAATCAGAGCCAAGATAATAAACGGCATCTTTTTTAACTTCAGCTTCAACAGGGCAACCTTCAGCCAAGAAGTTTGGCACAAGCTCACGCAGAGACTTTGGATTCAAAACCGCACCCGAGAAGCTATGCGCTCCAACCTCAGAAGCCTTTTCAATAACGACGATCATTTGTTCAGGAATCGGCTGACCCGATTTTTTTCCCGAAGCAATCGCTTCATTGTGTTGTTGGATTTGGTTTTGCAAATGCAAGGCACATGAAAGACCCGCAGACCCACCGCCGACGATAAGAACATCAACGTCCATAGTTTCGCGAGTTACGCCTTCCGGCAAATGATCATAAGTCATGAATTCTCCTATTCTTCAGCGGGTTCTTCATTTTTGATTTCGGCTTGAGGCGCGAACTTACGGGCTGGTGTGGCCACCTGTGCCTGTACTTTGAGATCTCCCTCATCGCGACCGCCTGGATAAAGACGCTTCTTTGCCTTTTGAGCAATTTCAGCCTCTTTAGCCTCGTCATAGCCCTCATCGGTGGCCAAAGCTTTAAAACTTACTGCCGACAAGAACAAAACTAAAACCAAGAAAATGCGGATCATAAACAACCCCACCCCTGCGCTACCGTGCGCATTTAAAAACTAATTGAGAAAGATGTCATTAGAAATGATGCAGAATTTTGTCGCTTTAGGCAACAGGAAGACGGCGATGAAACTTCATTGGAATCTGACGACGAACACCTTCAATGCGCTCCTTCGTCAGCTTCACAACCGAGTAGCCCACAGAGCGTTTTTCCACCTGACCTACAATGGAACCCCACGGGTCCACAATAAGACTGTGACCATAGGTTTCCCGCATGCCACCATTGCCGCTCACATGAGTTCCACCCTGGGCACTAGCCATTAAATATGCCTGACTTTCTATAGCACGAGCACGCAACAAAATTTCCCAATGCGCCTCTCCTGTTTTCACTAAAAAAGCCGCGGGGACCAAAATCAGATCAACTTCTTTTCGTGCATATTGAGAAAACAACTCCGCAAAGCGCACATCATAGCAAATGGTCTCACCAATCTTCCATCCATCAACTTCAATCACCGAAGGACGTTGTCCATGGCGGAAAACATCAGATTCACGAATCGGCTTTTGTCCTTCCAACTGAATATCAAACAGGTGCAATTTCTGATAGGTAGGGCGAACTTCACCACGCGGATTAACCAGAACCGAGGAATTATAGAGGTGCCCCTCAATATGCAAAGGCACAGAACCTAAATGAAGATGAGTGTCATATTTTTTAGCGAGTTCTGACAGGCGAGAAAACACACTGTCATCCAGAGAAAATCCTTGGATCTTCTCCCCCTCTCTCACCCGCATATAGAGACAGTTTTCGGGAAACCCCACAAGACGTGGCTTATGGACTGTAAAGATGTCTTCGAGCAGAGCTTCTATTTGCATCAGATTCGCATCGGTGTCGTCGATGGAGGTCATTTGCGCAACCGCAACTACCAACTCTGAACTCATAGAAACTCCTAACAACTCTCCGCGGACTATTCTGTGATAGTATTCACAGTTGAAATACGCGCTTCTTTAACATCACGGCAATTCCATTTTGCCTCTTCAAGAGTCTTACGAACTCCGGCAACTATTTCCACACAAGAATTAAGATATTGCGCAGAGCCAATCGTTTGATCGACACCTTGTTTTGTATAAATAGCACGGCACTTTTGATCCGAGCCCATTTCCACACGCAATGTTCTTACCATTTTATTGTGCTTGCACAGCACTAGAGATTCGCCGACTTCAGCACTCGCCAACGACGAAAAAAAAAGCACTGTTATCGCTGTCGCGATCAGTGCTTTTTTTGGATTTTCCACAGAGATTTGGTCTCTTTTCAAGCTGCTCTCCTGTTTGCAAGTTGGGGTTCATGCCATTATGCACGAACCCAACTTTAATCTTACGCAGCTATGTAGGAGACTAAAACGAAGAGCTCACCAATGAGACCAAATTTAGGCTTTGTCCCGGGAAGGATTTGCCTATGCGGACTTTTGTTTGGTTGCTTTCTTAGAAGTCTTTTTTTCTTTAGAAGCAGCTTCAACCAATTTCACATTTGAGTAATCGATGAAACCTTCTTTTTTAAGAAGACCGTCTTTTTTATCGTAGTGTGTTTGAACTTTCACACCTTGAACTAGGATTTTCATTGCTGTTGCGTCTACAGCCAAAACTGTGCCCTTCTTACCTTTGTCAGAGCCAGTGATAACTTGTACTGTCGCACCTTTTTTAATTTTCAATTTCATGGCAGGCCTCTTAATTAGTTCTTAATTTTCTTTTTGATACGAGTCTTAACAGCCAACGCTCTTTTAGAAAGAGTCGCATCATTTGTGTTAAGAATGTAGTTATCAAAACCGCCTACATGCTCCATATCGCGAAGCGCACTCGTTGCGATGTTAAGACGAACCATAGAGTTCAAAACGCGGCTAAAGATGCGTTTTTTCTGAACATTTGGTTGTGCAGTTGATTTAGTTTTAATGTTGGAGTGAGAAACCAAGTTTTTTACAACTGGGCCTTTTCCAGTAATTTCACATTTGCTCATTATAAAGCTCCTACTAGCTACAAGTCCGGGTCTAACGGGCCCTGTAGAGATTTTTTTACCAAAAACCAATAGGGACGCCGCAAACAAGAAACAACCATATAAAGTAAAAAGACACTTGATGGCAACTCTTTTTTCTTGTACACACAATAACTCGCTAACCAAAAGGAACTCAAAAAAGAGGGTACTCATGAAAAAGACAACTCGTAGCAAATATAGACAAGAATTCTCTGGCGACCACGTATTCGATTACAAAGATCCAGCTTCTTTGACTCGTTTTATCGGCGATGGTGGCAAAATCACTCCTTCTCGCATCTCTAAATTGTCAGTAGCGCAACAAAAACGCGTAGCTGCTGCAGTTAAGAAAGCTCGTAACTTGGCTTTGTTGCCTTCTGGCACAGACTCTTACGACACTTTCTCTAGAGCTGAAGCTATCTCTCCAGTTCCTTTCGAGATCTAATTAGATCAGATTTGAATAAGAGGTTCCTTTTGGGGAAGAAAAAGCCGGTCATTGACCGGCTTTTTGCGTTTCCATCCATCACTGCAACGAAGTGAATCTTTTCCTCAGCCTTTTCGAGACAACTTCCACCAACGAATGGCTGTTACGACCATCATGACCATATAACTTTTACTAGACCAATAATGCAACGCAGGGCCAGGCAGCCCTAAAAAAGAGAGCTTTTCAAAGGGAACGCCCCAATTTAGCAGTCGCATCCCTAAAATAGGTAACGCAAATACCGTCCAAAACTGCAGAATAGAGACAAACCAGATGGTTTCATCAAACCCTGCTCGCTTGTACTCCCAAGACATCAACCCCACAGGCATCATAACAAACAAGCAACCTGCAACTGTCGCAGCAATCTGTTTATCTTCGATGGCTCTAAAGATAACCATGACCGCTATAATCACTAAGAGCTGAGCTATTAAATATCCCAAAAATCTATTTCGTCTCATGTCCAAGACGCTAGACCACTCTCAAAGACAACTCAAGGCAATCCACGCCTCAGTTGGCGTTTATTTCATTCTTACCCCACACAATACCCGGCAAGGCCCTTGCACCTGAGTCCGTTCGACAATTTAACAACTATTTTTAAGGAATTCATTTATGAAAACAAAACCTGCAACAGTTCAAAAACTCCAAACAGATCTTAGCAAATTCGGTCTCAATCCTACAGACTGGAATATCGAATACATAGAGGCTCTCCGCTATCTCATACGAAACAAGACAGATCGGAGCCTCTCTCTTTATGGGCGCTTACAGTACAAAAATAAAAAACCTACCTGGAAGTCGATCGACCTGATCGCTCTTTAATAAACATCACAGCGAACTGAAAACAAGCTGCGATTCCAAATATCCATTTCCGACAACACGGCCGTCGCTTTTTTAGGCTCTACACTTGCCTGTGTAGGGTCAGTTGACGGTGGAATATCTTCACCCGGAAGCTTAGCCGTAATTTTCTGACGAAGCGCTGTCCAGGCGTCCTCCCCATTTGCTCTGATGTAGATGTTTTTGATTCGACAAAAGGTCGCAATCTCTGCATCTTGCATCCAACCAAATCGCTCAACCCCCGGATCAGGAGGCTTTATCCCCCAAGCCAAGCGCACCATCAACTCAATACCATCATTCATTGCCGCCGATACTTCTTTGATAGAATACAGCTGCTGAGCACACTCTGATGAAGACTTCGCAATGGTTCCAGCGATGTTTTTAAGAGTCGTAAAATATTCGAAACAAGATCCGGCAGAGTTCCCTAACTGACAGGCTTCCTTTTCTCTCACTATGGACGGAGGGATAGTGTTTTTCTTCAGCTGAGTAGAAAAAAGCTCACCACGAAGGGATTCCCGTAAGGCCTCAGCCTGGGTATCACAAACCGTGTGAGGAGGACTAAACATCATAAAGAAGCCGATGCCTAATAAAATGGCTAAAAATGCGAGAACTGGTTTCGGAAGTGATTTGATGAAGCTTTCCATGTGAAAAAAGGATACTTATATTACGCGTTAGAATCTAGTAGTTTGACAACTGACCAGAGAATTATTAATTTCCTGTCTCTGTCGGGGAGTAGCGCAGTCTGGTAGCGCATCTGGTTTGGGACCAGAGGGTCGTAGGTTCGAATCCTATCTCCCCGACCA
>JBLMWG010000265.1:0-3622 GCA_050257115.1 Bacillota bacterium | reverse complement strand
CGCGTATAATTCCACATCCACTGCACATGGGGTTCTGGACAGGACTCAATCCCTGGACATCCCAGGGTGCAATTCAAACAGTGAGGTAACCGAAATGGCACATCGAAGGCAATCGATTCGATCTCTTGATATTGAGAGATAATTTCTTGAATTTTGAAATCAGCTGAATGAACTTCATCACTTTTGATCTTTTCAACCAAACGTGAAAGAAAAACCTTTTTGTGCTTGGGATAGTACTCAACAATCGCAACACAGGCCTTATCAGTTTTTCCACCACCTAAAGAAATACCGATAAAGCGATGAACCTCCCCAGAATGAGAGGTCACGCTTTTGACCGTCTTTTTTGTGGGGACTTTTTTCGTTGCCTTCTTTGCTGTTACAGAGGATTTACGGGTCTTGCGCCCATGACCTGAAAGCCGGCTTTTTGACATGCGTCTGCAACTCCTTTTTTGTTCTCAGGAGGGCACCACACAAGTACGCAACCGCCGCCTCCAGCTCCACAGATTTTAACAGCCTCAGCACCATTCTGCAAAGATAGTTCCTGAAGACGATAAATCTCAGGACTCGAAAATTCAGGAGCCAAACGAACGCGAGCTTCAAATTCACGTCTAAATAAAGATCCGAGTTCATTCCAATTTCCGCTGCGGATAGAATGCTCTGTTTCAATCGCAATCGCTTTCAGGTCTCGCAGCGCTTGCAGAGTTTCTGGATCTTTAGCGACCGAGTCCTTCATCACCTCAAAGTTATTCAGTCCAGAATGGTGAGCTTTCCCGGTATAGATCAACATGAACTTTTCAGCCAAAGGAGTATTAGAGGCATTGAGTACTTCTTGTTGGATACCATCGTAACCATAATGCAGGATATTCAAACCACCCGACGCGGCCGGATAATAGTCTTGCGTACCTGTCGGAGTGTTTAAAATCTCTGCTTCAATATTGTGTGCGGCCTGAACCATGTGATGGATATTTTCAAAAGGACGACCACAAAACTGCGCGAACGCTTTCATCAAACTAATTGTCAGACTTGAAGATCCACCTAAACCGCCACCAACAGGGCTGTCAGACGACGTTTTGAGGGCAAACCCTTTTTTAGGCATCCAATACCGCAGTTGTGTTTGCAGCAAAATCATTTTTGGATCCGGATCGGATAATGCCTCTGCCAGATTTGTGTAGGCTTTGCGAAGCTTTAGGTCCGCGGATTCAAGAACAATCGTGGCATCTTCGTGAGGCACAATTTCTGCCGTGGTAAACACATCAATGGCCAAATTGACTGTGGAGGCTCCATTGATAAATAAATAAAGGGGCCATAAATCAAGAGTACCCCCTGCTAAATCCACGCGCGTGGGAGATTTTACGACGATCTTCTGCATTACTTGTCTTTCTTATCTGCTATCTGTGCGGATTCATCTTTTTTAGAAGGCTGCTTTTGATCTTTAGGCACCGCTACTTTTAAGTCATCAATAGTCAGATTGATTAAATTATCTAAGGCTCCTGGTTCCATTTCAAGCTTGAACTGTGGGTCGGAAACTGTCGCATAGATTTTTTTCGACTCCGCTTGGACAACTTGAGCCGACCACGATTTGCCATCCAATTTTAGATCCAAAACAAATAAGCTACTTGCCTTGGGTAATTGCCCCTCTACAAATTGAGCAGCCTTAGCGTTGGAGATACCACGAATAAGCTCCCTCACCTTTTGTTGGTCCAAGCTGACATTCTTAGGTGCAACGGAGGACCATTGCCCCTCTTTGCGAGCTATTTCCAAGAGACCTTTTTTGTTCTTAAGTTTGAGCTCATCAATGGAAGCCATCTTGTGACGGAAAAACCGACGATCGCGATATTCAATAGAAGCATTTTGCACGCGAGTTAACCAGCTGGAGTTCACCACCAAAACACGCTGTTCCTTATCACGACGAGCGAATGGATTGTTTTCAAAATTACTTTTGCTCCCGATTTGAAAGGAGTTCGTCTGTCCCGCAGAGTTTTTAAACGTGATTGTCCCCATGGGTTTATCCAGCCCATACATAGCCCAATCAATGTCATTTCCTTCTTTAGCCACATCCAAAATTTTTTCAGATGCAGCCATTTTTACCAAGTCATCTGCTGCGGTGTTGTCAGCCTGATCTTTTACTGGAGATTCCAAATTCCAACCATCTAGCGTTCTTTTCAAAAGAATTACATCCGACGGCCTAGAGATTTCTATGGAGTCGACCTGATCAAAGTTGATCGTCAAAAGACGACTTTGCTCTGTCTTCAACTGCTCGGCTTTTTGTTCTTTCATATAATCATAGACGGCATAACCGCCAAAAATGAGCAAAGCAATAACGAGCAGACCACGTCCTTTGATTTTCATTAGGCATTTCTCCTTTTAACATAGAGCCAAATTCCAATTCCCAATAGCAGAATAGGCAGCGGAATGATGAATGCAAACAAGAAAACGGCAAACTTGGTTTCCGTCAAAATCAACTGTGTCGCCTGTGGCTCTTTCGGAGAAATGCTGATCAGATTTTCTTCCTTCGCCAAAGCCGCAATGGAATTCAAAACCAAATCACGATTCAAATTCTGATAGAGCATCTGATTGCTCATAAAGTCCGCGTCTCCTGCCACAACCGCTGAAAAATCAGGCGCCTTTGGATCTTGGTCCCATTTGCCCGTCACTTGATCGACCAAAGCAAACGATCCAACAGGTCCTTCCTTTTTCAAATCCAAACTGCTGAAGGACATTGATTTTGGACTGGTTCGCACCAACTCATCGATGTTGATCCCGGAGATATCTTGAGTCTTTTTCAAAGACTGCGGATGTCGGAACAAAGTGACTTCACTTTGACCAAAGCCCTTTGTAATTTGACTCAAAGGCGAAAACACCGACCCCATGGTGGGCCCCTGCTGAATCCCCTGCCCCATCACTGTATCGACGATATTGAAAACATAATTCCCAGAAAGCTCCAGACCCATTTTTTTCACAAGCTTCGCCAAACCGGCATCATTTTGCGACTCCAATGCCAGGAACAAACTGCCTCCACCTTTAAGGTAAGACTCTAAAGCTGTCAGTTCGTGATCTAAAAAGTTCTGTACAGGCCCCGCAATCACGACCACGTCTGCATCAGAAGGCACTTTGGGTTCCGTGATCAACGGCAAAGATTTGACGGTATAACGATTGCGTTCAAGCATCAGCTTTAATGCATTCAATCCCAAGCCTTCTTTTGCTTCCTCGAGACTTTGTTCGCCATGGCCCACAGTAAAGTAAATCGTTTTATTTTTTTCCCGAGTTACTTTCACCAAGGAACTTGTGAATTCCTGTTCATCAATTTTCTGCAAAAGACTGCGACGGCCTTTGTATACCAAAAAGGCGGACCCGCTCCCCTTATCCACTCCAAAATCTTTGGCAATATCTGGGCGCTCATTAACTTCCACAAATTCCAATTGAATTTTTGGATTCACATCCTGGTATTTTTTGATCAACTCACGGAATTGACGGCGATTTTCTTCGTTACCCTCAACACCTTTTTTATAAAAGAAATAAACCTTCAGCTCTGAATCAAGGCCTTTTGCCAACTTGACGGACTGATCGGCTAAAGTGTTTACCTGCGCTGTCGAAAAATCGAAGGTGGCATAATGTCTGACAC
>JBLMWG010000264.1:0-3679 GCA_050257115.1 Bacillota bacterium | reverse complement strand
GGAAACGGGGTCCACTAAATCCGAGGCCAGCTGACAATAGGTTCCTCGGGTCATTTAAATCATCGGAATAGCCAAAACGAGTAACTATAAAGCGATTTAAGAAGGTTTCAAGGCCCACACCCACCACGGACTCCGAATCCGCATCCAACCGGAATCGAACCATGGACTTGTAAACATAGTTAAATGCGGCTGCCACCGTGGTCTTATGACGAAGCTCCTCGGGAGCGTTATTATTCTCCCCAAACAGGTTATAGCCGACCAGGGCAATGCCAATATCGGGAATTGGCGTATAAAGGATCCCAAAATCGGCATTAACCGTATGATATGAGGGCCCTGGCAGATCTTGGCTCAAATAATGCCCGTTTAGACCCACACTCCATTTATCCACCACAAATTCGGCCAAGGAAATTGCAAAGTCATTTTCCTTCAAATCACCAAAAGAGGTCTTTTGCGAAGAATGCTGCACATAGCTAAATGATGCCGGAATCGTGCTTTCCTTTGTGTTGTCGCTCAAAGCGGCGGCAAATTCATTGTTAGCAAAAGACGTGAAAAGATATCTTCCACCTAAATGCACCAACGTTGCTGGATTCAAGAAACTCGCGTCGCCCGGTTCCACAGCCGCACGTCCAGTTCCACCTGTAGCAACTGACACGGAAGAATTATAAACTTGGGCGCCTGCAGTGTTCGCGCTAACATAAATCAAAAGAAAAACAGAAAGTTTTTTAATTAAGCTCAAAGGACGGAGCATGAAATTTCACCTCGCACGAATTGTGTGCACACTAGTTGTCGTGCTCACATACTACACATCGGTCCAGGCTAGAGCCAACACTTTTACGGCAAAACCTATTCGGGCAGGCGACAACCTTCTCAATATTTTGCGCCAAAATGGATTCTCAGAAAAAGATCGCGAAAAAGTATTGAGCTCTCACCAAGGTTTGCGCTCACTTTTTTTGACTTTGGATACAAAGTATCTTGTCCGCCGCGAAAACAATGAAACGGAACTGCGCGTTTTCGATTCCCAAACATCAGCGGCATTTAGAATTGTCAAAAGACCTGGCTCTGTCCTTGCGACTCAGTACAATCCTCAATTCAAAGTCACCTTGATGCGTGTGGAAGGCAACGTTCACGGATCTCTTTTAGGTTCTGTTCTTGCAAAAGTAAATAGTAACTGGGTCGCAACACGATTTACCGATGCCTATGTGTTTGACTTAGAATCACATCGCGACATCCGCCGTGGAGCTCCTTTTTGGTTTACCGTTGAAAAAAAATATGAAGCAGGACAATTTGTTAAATTCGGTGAAATCACTCAAACTAGTCTGCAAATTGAAGGACGTAACGTCCAGAAAAAGTTTGTCCGAAATCAGAATGGTGGAGGCGTCTTTTTTAACTCAACAGATCTGCAAGAGGAGCGAAGATTTTATGCTCCCGTCAACTACATCAAGGTCGCCAGCACTTTCCAACCCCACCGGATGCACCCGATCACTCGCCGCTTACAACCTCATTTAGGCGTAGATTTTGAGTTACCGAAGGGAGAGCCCGTCTTGGCTTCTCGTCGCGGAGTTGTCGTTCGCTATGGAAATAATCATGCCGCAGGAAATTACATCGTCCTTATGCACTCCAATGGCGTAGAAACAGCTTATAACCATCTCTACAAAATTGATCACAAAATTCGCACGGGACTGCAGATAGCTGCTGGCGAAAAGATCGCTGAGGTAGGATGTACTGGGTATTGCACTCGCGCTCACTTACATTTTGCTATAAAAATAAAGGGTCGGATGGTCGACCCTATTGATTACATCAAACCTTATCCGCAAACGATGCAATCAATGCTCAAAGCTCGCGTCGCTGCTAATGATTAGAATTTAGTACAGATCGTTGCATAGTTCATGCAGCGAGCTCCTGGGATTATTCCGCTCGGATAGTCCGCTGTGCTATTTCCAATCAGCGGATTATAACATTCAGCGGTTGTAGAATATTGAACACCTTGACCAGCGCCATTGACAATATTCTCAGTATAACAAGACGGTGTCGTTCCTTTTGGAACCATACACTTATAATTTACATTCACGTTCCACTGATCAGCATGAAATTGGCGACGAACAATCTCAAGTTCGCGACGAATCGTTGCATTCTCCAACTCCGCGGCAGTGTGCGGTGGGCAATAACCGCCACTCGCTGCATTTGTCGAGTCACGAAGAAGAACAATTTTATAAACGCGACTGCAATTCCAACTAGAAACAACATTACCGGTTGAAAGATCAACTTCTTGAAGATCAGACACGATATTTGAAGGGACATAACTATTGGATACGCCGGTCGGTTGGCTGAATGAAAAACGATACCCTTTGCCATAAGCCGTGCGAACTGGGCTGGAAGTAGAACTAGATCCGGCACTAGAAGTCGACGTATCAGAAATGACACTCGCAAGATCAGTCGAGTCGTTATTATACGTCAAAGCGAGTTGCCCCACACCTTCCAAAATCGAACGAAAACTATCGGCGATACTCTGATCTGAGTTGTACTTAAGGCTAGCCTCCATGACTCGTGAGCCAGAAGAAAATGGAAAAAATCGCGATGCCGAGCCTCGTTCAGTCATTAGCGTTTCCATCACAAAAGCACTCGTTAATGTATCTACTAACGGTATAACATCTGTACCGGAAACTAACGATGTCGTCTTCGCGTAGACGTTGGCAATATTTCCACGTTCACGGACTGCCATCATCATTTGTGCTTTGGAGTTCTTCGGAGAATCCCCAAGAAACTCCTCATATTGAGCTTTTGAAAGCGCTGTTGCTGGATAAATCGGTTTGAAGTTAGCGTCAGCATAATCAAAGAATGTTGAGTTCAAGGACAAGCCACTCGTTTCATAGGCACCGGCTTTCAAACCAAAATACGCGGTACTCGTAGCTAATGTACCTGACTCAGCACAGGAGTTGTATGCGATTTGGTCAAAACCTCCGTCGAAAGCAAAAGGAATGTCCGTTACTTTCGCGGCCGTAGAAGATCCGTATTTTGCTGTAAGCGCTGCATCTAAGCTAGAGGAATTCACCGAATCATTGAGCGAGGAGTCAAAGCCCGCCTTACCGCAGTTTTGAAACGACACGACGAGAACAAAGGACGCACAAATAGCTCCCGCTGTTCGCCAAGTCGCCTTGTTAAAACGTACTTTCATGACAGTTCCCCCGTACTCTCAAGATAACACGAGCCCATCCTTCACAGTGGCAAAAAACATCCAGTTTCTCAGTTTTAGACGAGACTCAATATAACTTGTCTTAGAATGAAACGTTTGAGATTTATAGAGGATGTCAAAAGTTAAAAAAGCCATAATTCCAGCCGCAGGTCTAGGTACCCGATTTCTTCCTGCTACGAAGACGGTTCCTAAAGAAATGCTGACGATCGTTGACGCCCCTATCATTCTTTATGTCGTTGAAGAAGCTATCAAGGCAGGCATTGAGGATATCGTTCTTATCGCAGGTCGTGGCAAACATGCGATCGAAGATTTCTTTGATATGTCTTACGAACTAGAAGACAAGCTTGCAAAAGATGGCAAAGAAAAACTTCTGGAACGTGTGACCCGGGTCAGAAATGCTGCGAACATCATCAGCATCCGCCAAAAACAAGCTCTTGGCTTGGGGCATGCCGTTCTTTGCGGGTTGCCAATAGTTGGTAAGGAACCTTT
>JBLMWG010000263.1:0-10502 GCA_050257115.1 Bacillota bacterium | reverse complement strand
AGGCGAGAAACGCTTGTCGACGCGGCCGCGAAAAACACAGGTTTTCGTGTTTTTGCCGATGCGATCTTCAAATCGCTGCTCAATAAAAGCGCCATGAAGGTGAAACACCAATTACTTGGAGACAAGTGCAGAAGCATATACGTCCTAGGAGCTTTTGCGGCTCTTTAAGTATCCTACATAGTATTCAATGCCGCTGGTTATACTCAAAATGACGCTAACCCACAAGACTCCGTACCCAACTTTGTCCAAATAGGGGATCCAAGGGTCCATATTTCCAATAATTACAATCGGGATAGCGACCATTTGCATGGCAGTTTTCCATTTTCCGGCTGGTTTGGCGTCGATAATGATTTGATCTGCCGCAGCAACGGAGCGAATCCCTCCGATAAAGTTATCCCGAGCTAAGATGATAATAACCATCCAGGCATCAATTTTTCCCAGCGAAAGAAGCATGGCCAAGACGCTGGTGACCAGAATCTTGTCAGCAATGGGGTCCATGAATTTTCCGAAATTGCTTACGGAGCCATATTTGCGGGCATAGTAGCCATCGAAATAATCTGTTGTTGAAGCCAGAATAAAGCACGCGGCAGCAACGATGTTCCAGGGAAGTGTGTTGGGCCACATTGCTGCCACGATAACGGGCACCATGAAGATGCGGCTCATGGTGATTCTCATTGCCAGGTTTTTTTGCCACTCAGTGACGGCCATTGTGTCTCCAATAAGTGATGCTGAGGATTTACTTTAGTACCCTCAAGTACGAGACGTGGGGAGGTTGTTGGGTAAAGCAATTGAAGTTCTAAAATGAATCCTAGACTTAAAGTAACAATTTAGAATAGAAATAATCAATGTTTATTCATCGTCACAAAGTGCAGTTTTACGAAACCGATCTTATGGGGATCGTGCATCACAGTAACTATTTGCGTTTTTATGAAGAAGCGCGGGTGGCTTGGGCGCACTCCAAAGGATTGCTGGATTATCAGAAGCCCGGCTCGGCAAGTCATTTCGCCGTATATGAGACTCAGGTAAAACACATAAAGCCCACTTTTTTTGGTGATGAATTGGAAACGGAAATACAGGCTCGCATCCAAGGCAATCGGTTGATTTTTCAATATCGTTTGCGCGGGCGTAATGGCGAAGTCTGCTCCGTGGGGCAAACAGTGCACGTTTCTTTGGGATTGGATTTAAAATTACAACGACTTCCGGCTGATATGAGAGCCGTAGTGGAGAAAGAATCATGGACAGAAACCTGGCTTTAGAATTTGTTCGCGTGACTGAGGCAGCGGCGTTAGCGTCTGCTCGTTGGATGGGGCGTGGTGAAGAAAAAGCGGCCGATGCGGCAGCGGTCGATGCGATGAGAAAAGCTTTCGACGTTGTTCACATGGATGGCACTGTAGTTATCGGTGAAGGGGAGCGTGATGAAGCTCCAATGCTTTATATCGGAGAAAAAGTAGGTCAGAAATCGAATGAGGCACCATCATTAGACATCGCTTTGGATCCTCTTGAGGGAACAACGATTTGTGCGACAGGCGGCCCGGGATCTATTTCTGTGATTGCTGTGGCTGAAAAAGGTCGTTTCCTGCATGCTCCAGACACATACATGGATAAAATTGCGTGTGGCCCAGCGGCAAAAGGCAAAATCGATATTGATAAAACTCCAACTGAAAATATTCGTGCTGTCGCAGAGGCGATGCAAAAATCTGTGAATGATTTGACAGTTGTGATCTTGGATCGTCCCCGTCATAAGGAACTTATTGATGAAGTTCGTAAAACAGGTGCACGCATTAACTTGATCGGAGACGGTGACGTTTCTGCTGCAGTCGCAGCGGCTTGGCCGGATTCAGGCATTGATATGCTTATCGGTGTCGGTGGCGCACCAGAGGGTGTGATCTCTGCGGCGGCGATGCAATGTCTTGGAGGCGATTTCCAAGGACGCTTGAGATTCAGAAATGATGAAGAGCGTGCACGCGCTACCAAAATGGGCATTCAAAATCTCGACAAAAAATTCACAATTGATGAATTGGCATCTGGATCAGTGATGTTTGTTGCTACGGGTGTAACGGATGGGGCTTTGCTGAAAGGCATTCGTTTCCTCCCTGACGGAAAAGCAAAAAGTCATTCGATTGTAATGAGATCACAAACAGGAACGATTCGTACTATCGAGGCATTCCACGATCTTGAGCGCAAACCAGCAGCAAAGAAATAAGTCCCATGAGTGCGTCACTTCACTGTTTTAGCTGCAATAAAGAGCTGACCTTTACTGGCCAGATCGGTCGTCGCGAAGAGTGCCCGCACTGTCGCGCGGATGTGCATGTTTGTAAAAACTGTGATTTCTATGATCCGAAGGCCTATAATGAGTGTCGTGAGACTTCCGCGGACGTTGTGCGCGAAAAAGATCGCGCGAACTTTTGCGATTATTTTACGCCACGAAAAGGTGGCGCAAATCCTGAAGACAAAGCGGCCGCTTTGCGAGCTGCCGCGGATGCACTTTTCAACTTCAAAAAATAGCCAATAATTAATATATTTTAAAGTGGCCGATTTATATTCTCGGCCACGCTGGATTAGGTCTAAGATTTTAGACCTATGGACTTAAAGCAAATCGTAGATGACAGTTTGGCTTTAGATTTCTGTCGGCGCAGTATTGCAGCGTCTTATGGGTTTATTGTTGTCTTTTCCATTTTGCTGATTATGCCCATTGTCAGCAGTCCCAGTTGGATCTTGCTTCATCAGTTTGCGGCAGCTCTTGCACTGATTTGCAGTCTTTTGCGGTTAGTTTTTGCTCGAAAGATTTCCAAGGGTGAGATACCAGCCCTTCGAAAGTGGGGAGTGTGGCATGAAAGGGTTATCCTCACCAGTTCGACATGTCTGGGACTTCTATGCACGATGGGGTTTTATGATCCTCGGAACAGCGATGCTAAGATCTTTGTCACTTCCTTCTTGATTAGCGCCATTATGGCTGGATCGACATCTTCATTGTCGTTAAACAGTCGTATCCATAAATGGTTTTTATTGGTGGTGGGGGTTGCCCCGGGGATCGCCTTGGCTGTGTCTAATCACACGGGAAGGATTCCGTATACAGTATGGACTATCTTTGTCTTTACCTTTGTTCTGTATGTGTACGTGAATGCAAAAGAATTTCGTCGAAATATGTCCCTTCGCTATGAAACTGAAGAGCATCTGCGAGTTGAACAGCAAAACCTCACGGCAGTTATTGAAAAACTTGAACTTACCCAGCAGGAACTTTTGGAGCAGAAGGCGAGTGCGGAATACTCTGCGAAATTGGCATCCCTAGGTGAGATGGCCGGCGGAGTTGCTCATGAAATAAATACGCCATTGAATGTGATTTTGCTATCTACCGAACAACAGCTCGAGATGCTAGATGACACTCCTTTGGATGTGGCGCAAATGAGGGCTTCGATAGAAAAGGTTCAGTCGACGACCAACAGAATAGCTGTCATTGTGCGCGGACTTCGTGTGTTTGCCCGAGATGGCTCCCATGATCCCATTGAAAAAGTTCCCGTCGGCACAGTGATTGATAACACGTTGGCTCTTTGCTATGAAAAATTTAAATTGAACAATGTAGATCTTCGTTTGCCCAAAAACAGCGAAGGAGTTTTTGTGAAATGTCGACCTGTGCAGCTGTCGCAGGTGTTGTTGAATTTGTTAAATAATGCCTTTGAAGCGATTCGGGATCTGAAAGAAAAGTGGATTGCCATCGAGCTTCGAGAGCTGAGTGAGGATATAGAAATTCGAGTTATTGATAGTGGTCCGGGAATTCCGGTGAATCTTCAAGAAGAGATTTTTAGGCCCTTTTTCACCACCAAGGGAATTGGGAAGGGGACTGGGCTAGGTTTAAGTATCTCGCGAGGTTTAATTGAAAGTCATCAGGGTCGGCTGTTTATTGATTCTGAAAGTTCCAACACCTGCTTTGTGATCCGACTGCCGCGTTAGGGGGATGCGTTTCTGTTTTCAGAAGCTTCCACCTTTTTAACCAAAGAGATGAGTTCCGTTTTGTTGACGGGTTTTGCGATAAAGCCTACACAGTGGGGATTTTTCTTCAGCTCTTCTTCGTCGCCCCCGACATAGCCCGAAATAAACATCACAGCCGGTGCATTATGCGGAATCTGACTGATGTTTTGAATAAGTTCGAAGCCATCACATTGAGGCATGCGAATGTCACTGATAATCAACTGAGGGTGCCAAGATTTGAGTTTCTCGATTGCGTCGCAGCCGTTTTCAGCGGTAGCTACTTCAAACTTTTCGCGGGATAAAAAATAACTAATGAGATCGCGCAAGTCCTTCTCGTCATCGACAACTAAAACTTTAAATGCCATCGTTCGTCTCCGAGATGAGTGAGTTTCTATTTCGTTCTAGCATAAGAATGTTGCGGCTCTTACTTACTAATCAGGAATGTAACATAACGATTTGTGGTCTAGGCTAGCGTTGACTCGCTGTGAACTCAAAGTCACAGTTTAAGGCATATGGCAAAAGCATCAACAACTGAAGTATTCAACTGCACCCCGGAACAATTTTATAAAATCATCGCGGACTACGAAAAATATCATGAGTTTCTGTCTGAGGTGAAACAGTGTAAAGTTCTTAAAACTGAAGGCAATCGCAAGCTTGTCGAATACAGCGTTTCCGTGATGAAGAGCTTTAAGTATTCTTTATGGATGACGGAAAATCCAAATCAAAGCATCAACTGGGAATTTGCCTCAGGAGATTTATTCAAAACTTCTGTGGGGTCTTGGAAGCTTGAAAATGAAGCTGGGAAAACTCGTGCCACTTACACCGTTGAAGCGACATTTAGCATGTTTGTGCCTGGTCCTATTGCTAATGCGTTGGTGAGTGTTAATTTACCTAATATGATGAGCGCATATCACAAGCGCGTGAAGCAGGTTTATGGCGTCTGATGCTGGGTCTAAGAAAGACGAAAAAGAACAACCAGGAGACTTGAAAGGTCTCTTGGGTGAAACCGTTAAAAAGGTTTTTACGGCGGGCGTTTCTGCGGCTTTTATGACCGAAGAGGGGCTACGCACTTATTTGTCGGAATTGAAATTACCCAAAGAAGCCTTAAATTTGCTGATCCAAGGCGCGAATAAATCCAAGGACGAAATCACCACCCGGGTAACGAAGGAAGTTACAGGCATGATTTCAAAAATTGATTTTGTTAAAGAGTTCTCGAAATTCGCAGAAACCCATAAATTCAAAATTTCTGCTGAAATCGATATAATAAAAAAAGACCCCTCTGATTCGTCCAAACAATCCTAGACCTTTGCCTGTCTCAAGTTGAGATGGAAAATGCCGATATGTGGTGCATGGAAAACGAAGTGCTCACATTCATCTCGGTGGTTTTATTTTGTTTTTGCTGTCGTCAGCTTATTAAAGCGATCACAACACCTATTCCAATTTTGGCAATGGAAAGACCCTACGCTCGCGGCGCAATGCAGCTTGGCAAGGGGTATAAAGTTTTTGCGTGGGCTTCGATGACGGGAGTTTTTCTTCTTGGGACGACAATGTCCTTCTATCAAGTTTTTACGACGTTTTAATTAGCAGACAAAAGGTTTTACTTATTTGTTGCAGCATAAGACGTGAACTTGTTTTTGTTAATTCAAAAGATCTGTGTTTGACTTGTTTCGGAGGTAGCTATGAACTCCTTTTCAACTGTCAATCCTGCCACAGGGCAGATCTTAAAACCCTATAAACATCTCTCATGGGATGAGGCTCAGCAGCTTATTTTAGCTGCGAAAAATGATTTCCAGAAATGGCGTAAAACTCCGATGACCGAACGATCAAAGGTTTTGGTTCATGTGGCCAGCACTTTGCGGGCTCATAAAAAAGATTTAGCGGAGCAGATGAATCTGGAAATGGGCAAGTTGCTTGCCGAAGGTGAAGCGGAAGTTGAAAAGTGCGCCGTCACCTGTGAGTTCTATGCCAAAGAAGCCGTTGGTATGTTGAAAAATCAACCGGCTCTATCTCCTTACACGATGGCGGAGGTGAGTTTCCAACCCTTGGGAGTTATCTTTAGTATCATGCCGTGGAATTTCCCATTGTGGCAGGTTGTCCGCTTTGCCGCGCCATCGCTGATGGCGGGAAATGTTGTTCTTTTGAAACACGCCGATCTGACTGCGGGTGTGGCGGAAATGATTGCTAAAATTTTCAAAGAGGCCTCCCCAGATCTGATTCTCTTAAGAAACTGTCAGGTAGATCATGAGGTCGCAGAAAAAGTGATTTCCCATCCTGACATTCGAGGCGTGACTTTTACTGGTAGTACCCAAGGCGGTCGAGCTGTTGCGACGGCCGCAGCGAAGAATTTGAAAAAGGTTGTCCTCGAGTTGGGTGGCAGTGATGCCTATATTGTTTTAGATGATGCTGACATTCCAGCTGCGGCGAAGGCCTGCGCGAAAACGCGATTGCAAAATTGTGGGCAAAGTTGTGTGGCTGGAAAACGCTTTATCGTTCTTGAAAAAGTTCAGAATGAATTTATGAAGTATTTCGTCGATGAAGTGAAGAAAACGCAAGTGGCTCCTCTTGCGAGTAAGAAGTTTCAAGAAACGATTATTCACCAGGTGGAACTGCTAAAAAAATGGGGTGGCCAAGTTGTTATTGGAGGGGTGGCTCCGGAAGGGGCTGGGGCCTTTTATCCTCCGACAGTTGTACTGTTTGCAAAAGACAATCCTGAAGTGCATAGGGAAGAAATCTTTGGTCCCGTCGCTTCGGTTTTTGTTGTGAAGGACGCCGCTGAAGCATTGCGTGTTGCTAACGAGTCCCCCTACGGTCTTGGTGGTGGAATTTTCACCCGGGATTTGCAAAAGGGTAAAGAATTGGTTGAAAAGGAAATGGATGCGGGCTTTGTCGTGGTGAATGATTTCGTCAAATCAGACCCCCGTGTGCCCTTTGGTGGTGTGAAAGATTCAGGCTACGGTCGTGAGTTGGGTCACTTTGGTATTATGGAGTTTGTAAATATTAAAACGGTGGGTGTAGGAGCTTCTCAGTGACTTTGTCTCGGGCGAAGCAGGATCTGGATCATCAGGTTTGGAAATTGATAAAGCAACAGGGGCTTCAGGATAAGAAGATCTTAGTGGCTTTTTCTGGCGGGGTGGATTCAACCGCCCTGTTGCGGGTTCTTTCTAAAATTCATAAAAAGGAACATCTGGCAGCGTGCTATTTTCACCATGGTGAGGACTCCAATCAGGAGTATCGTAACGAGGCGCAAGTTTTTTGTGAAAAGCTTTGTAAAAAGTTGGATGTCACATTTTTCCCTCTAAAATCGTCACAATTGGCTCAGTCTGAAGCGCAATATCGTGAACTTCGGTATGAGGCTTTGCGACACTTGCAAAAGGAAAATGGTTTTTTAGTTTTAGCCACCGCTCATCATCGCGATGATCTTTTGGAGACCCGTCTGATGCGTTTGATTCGAGGAACCGGGGCTCAAGGTTTCCAAGCGATGCAAGTCTACAAAGATCAAGTCTTCAGGCCTTTTTTGGAAAACTCAAAAAAAGACCTGAAGAAATACCTGAGGGAAGAAAAAATTCGCGCTTACGAGGATCCGACGAATGTATCTCTGGACCCGTTTCGAAATTGGATCCGCGAAGAGTGGTTGAAGGAGTTGGAGAAGAGGCAACCCGGTGCTGTGGGGGCTTTGGCGCGCTCTCTGGAAACAATTGCTCAGGAATTGGGCGATTCGGGAGTGGGAATGAGTGATTTACTGAGTCATAATGAGGCTTATAAGTCACAGGGTCTTTCTCGGGCTTTTTATTTAACTTTGAGTCCATTTGATCAACGAAGATTGCTAGCTCAATATCTTTTCTCATTGGGAAAAAGGGATTTTTCCCAGGCTCAGCTCGAAGAAATTCAAAAGCGTCTGGACAAGTCGCAAAAAGTGATCACATTTAAAGTTAGTGGCTCTGAATGGGAAATTAACGCGCAGCAAATTAAGGTCCAGTCCTGAATGGCGTTTCCTTTTCATTCGGCACGCTATTCGTGCTACCCTCAGTGGTGAATTGTCTGTGGTCTGGCTTGGTCCAGACTCGACCGTAAGTGAAAGGAACTGTAATGCGACCTACACAGAAAACGATGGCTATGTGGTTCTTCCTGATCGTCATGGCTGTGTTTCTATTTCAAGCCTATGAAAGCAAGCATCAGCGAATGATTGGTGATTTCAATTATTCGAAATTTACTGAAGCTGTGAAAGCCAAAGAAGTGGCGACCGTGACTTTTCGTCAGGATACCAGTGAGATCATTGGCGAAATGAAACCTGAGTTTGAAAAGAAATATAACGGAACTCATTTTTCGATCGTTGGTAACGTTCAAGATGAAGGATTTAAATTTCTTGAACAAAACGGCATCACACCAAATTACGAACGCGCCGACAACGGTGGTTTCTTCCAATCGTTGATCGTGAATTGGTTGCCATTGATTTTGATTGTGGCAATGTTCTTATTCATCATGCGCCAAATTCAAGTAGGTGGTGGTAAGGCGATGTCCTTCGGCAAATCTCGCGCACGCCTTCTGACGGAGCACAAAAATCGTGTGACGTTTAAAGAAGTAGCTGGCGTGGATGAGGCTAAAGATGATCTTCAAGAGATCGTGAGCTTTTTGAAAGATCCAAAAAAATATACAAAGCTGGGTGGACGTATTCCAAAAGGTGTTCTTTTGGTGGGCTCTCCAGGAACTGGGAAAACTTTGCTTGCCCGTGCGGTTGCCGGCGAAGCAGGTGTTCCATTCTTTACGATTTCTGGTTCAGACTTTGTTGAAATGTTCGTGGGGGTCGGTGCGAGTCGCGTCCGTGACCTTTTTGAACAAGGTAAGAAAAATGCTCCTTGCCTGATCTTTATTGACGAGATCGATGCTGTAGGTCGCCATCGTGGTGCAGGTATGGGCGGTGGTCATGATGAACGTGAGCAAACTCTAAATCAGTTGCTTGTTGAAATGGACGGTTTCGAATCGTCTGAGGGTGTGATCATGATCGCTGCGACGAACCGCCCAGATGTTCTGGATCCTGCGTTGTTGCGCCCAGGTCGTTTCGACCGCCGTGTAGTTGTCAATAAGCCAGACCTGAAAGGTCGTGAACAAATCCTCGGAGTTCATACACGTAAGACTCCACTCGGTCCTGATGTTGATCTTGCTAAAATTGCTCGCGGAACTCCAGGCTTCTCGGGGGCTGACCTTGAGAACCTTGTTAATGAAGCGGCCTTGGTGGCAGCTCGTACTGATAAAAAATATCTTGAGATGGAAGACTTTGAAAAAGCCAAAGACAAAGTCATCATGGGATCTGAAAGAAAATCCATGGTTATCTCTGATGAAGATAAAAAAGTGACTGCGTATCATGAAGCGGGTCACACCCTTGTTAATAAAAAATTGGCGGGTCTTGATCCGATCCACAAAGTGACAATCATCCCTCGTGGTATGGCGTTGGGGGTAACACAGACATTGCCAGAAAAAGAAAGTGTTTCGTTGTCTAAGACGACGGCGGAAAACATGATTGCTTTCTTGTTCGGTGGTCGTGCTGCTGAAGAAGTGGTGTTTAAAGATATCACGACAGGTGCCGGCAATGACATTGAACGCGCGACAAGCATTGCTCGCCGTATGGTGTGTGAATGGGGTATGTCGAAACTGGGCCCTTTGGCTTTTGAAAAATCTGGCGGTGAAGTTTTCCTTGGTATGCAATACGGTCACCAAGGTCACAAGGAATACTCGGAAGCAAAAGCGGAAGAGATTGATGCGGAAGTCTCAAAAATTATTAACACGGGCTACTCCACAGCCGTGCAGATCTTAACGGATCATAAGTCCGCCCTCGAGGCTCTTGCTCAGGCATTGCTAGAGTATGAAACAATCGATGGTCACGAAGTGGACATGTTAATTAACGGAGCGGCGGTTGCGGAAATTGAAAAATACCGTAACAACAAACGCGATGCCGGATTGGCTGCCATGGCAGCCGCGGGCAAGACGGATACCTCTGGATCAGATCCAGTTGGGAACGCCGGACCAGTGACAATTTAAAGTTATAAGCACTCTGGCAATCCAGAGTGCTTTTTGGTTTTACAAGTGTGGAATAGGCTCCTAGATGTTGCAGCAGTTTTTAGACAACCTCATCTTCATTATTCAGCATTTGCGTATTCAGGATGGCATCGACATGCTGTTGGTGTGGATGGTTGTATACCGCATTCTGGTTCTTATTAAACGAACCGGAACCATTCAAATGCTCTCAGGGCTTGGGGTTTTGGCGATAGGCTATATCCTCAGTATTTGGCTTGAGTTGTTTACATTTAATTGGATCTTGGAAAAATTTTTTTCCAATCTTTTTGTGATTGTGGTGGTTTTATTCCAGGCCGAGATTCGTAGAGCCTTGGCTCATATCGGAAGTAACCCATTCTTTTCAGATGCCTCAACGGTGCAGGAAACCCAGGTGATTGAAGAGATCGCTAAAGGTATTATTTCGACTGCACACAAGGGGTTTGGTGCGCTTGTGGTGGTGGAGCGAGAGATTGTGATCGATTACCATA
>JBLMWG010000262.1:0-5457 GCA_050257115.1 Bacillota bacterium | reverse complement strand
CCTCGTCGGACTCTTTTAAAAGTTTTAACTAAACGTTGAAACGGAAGAACAAGATATCGCCGTCTTTGACGATATACTCTTTTCCTTCCACGCGATATTTACCCGCATCCTTAACAGCTTGTTCAGATTTGTAGTTGAACAAATCTTCACAATGATAAGTTTCCGCACGGATGAAACCTTTTTCGAAGTCCGTATGGATCACGCCCGCTGCTTGAGGAGCTTTCGTGTTGGCACGGATCGTCCAAGCGCGCACTTCTTTTTCACCGGCAGTGAAGTAAGTTTGCAGACCCAAAAGTTTGTAGGCTTCACGGATCAAACGGTTCAAGCCTGGCTCTTCAGCACCCAGAGCTGCCAAGAAGTCAGCGCGATCTTCCGGAGGAAGAACAGCGATCTCTGCCTCCATCGCAGAACAGATCAAGATCGTTTGGTTGTTCTCTTCTGCGGCACGTTTTTCAACAGCTTTCGTCCAATCGTTACCACCAGCTGCGAAGTCAGTGTCGTTGACGTTCATCGCATACAGAACGGGTTTTGCCGTTAGGAAGTGCATATCCTTCATAACCAAAGCTTCTTGCTCGTCCAATTCAACGGAACGTGCAGGTAACCCTTTGCTCAAAGCCTCAACAGCTTTTTTAGCAACTTCGTATTCCATTTTGATTTTTTTGTCTGCGCCCGTTTTCGCCGTTTTTTCGCGAGACTTCATGCGCTTTTCCGCAGAGTCCAAATCCGCAAGCATTAACTCGGTATTGATAATTTCGATGTCGCGAAGTGGATCCACGCTGCCAGCAACGTGGATGATATTTGGGTCGTCAAAGCAACGAACCACGTGAACGATAGCGTCTGTTGCGCGGATGTGAGAAAGGAATTGGTTCCCCAAACCTTCACCTTGAGAAGCCCCTTTTACGATTCCCGCGATATCCACGAATTCCATTGTTGTTGGAATGACTTTTTGTGGCTTAATGAAAGTAGTGATTTTATCCATACGAGGATCTGGAACTGTCACGACCCCAACGTTTGGATCGATCGTACAGAACGGGTAGTTCGCAGCTTCAGCCTTAGCTGAAGTCAGAGCGTTGAAAAGCGTACTCTTACCAACGTTCGGAAGACCGACGATACCAACTTGCAATGCCATTATAACTCCTTGAAATGAGCTCTATTATAACACGGGAAATGTATATTACCCGTTGAATTTTGTCGAAGCTTTTTGAATGCCATCCAGAATGATTGCTTCAACGGCGTCGATACCTTTGTTTAGGAAATCCGGCATTTTGTCGAACTCATCCTTAGAGAACTTTCCTAAAACGTAGTCAGCAACCGGAAAGTTCGGATTCTCTGGACGGCCTACGCCGAGCTTAAGGCGGGCATAATCCTGAGTTCCCAATAATTGTGAAATACTTTTGATTCCGTTGTGCCCACCGTGACCACGGTTTTTATGAATTTTCATTTGATTAAAGGGCTGATCGATATCGTCATGGATCACGATCAAGTGCTCAAGAGGGATTTTATAGTATCCCATCAACGGTTGCACGGACTCACCAGAAAGATTCATGTAAGTCTGAGGCTTGCAGAAATAAAGAGTGTGCCCTTGCCAAGAAGCCTGGGCGACCTCGGCCTTGAATTGGTTTTTAACGGAAGGATTGCCCAAACCCTGCATGAAATAATCAACGGCCATAAAGCCAATATTATGACGAGTCAGTTTGTATTCGCCACCTGGGTTACCCAACCCAACAATTAACCATGAAGAAGACATAAATCACCTCGAAGAAAATCAAAAAAAAAGGCAGAGACCTTTCGGTTCTGCCTTTTTGTGTGCGCAATAGTTTAAAACTATTTTTTCGCAGCTGGAGCTTTTGCAGCTGGCGCTTTCGCAGCAGCAGCTGGAGCGGCAGCAGCCGGTGCTGCAGCGGCAGCAGCTGGAGCAGCAGCTTCTTCTTCTTGAGCGCTAACAACCGCGATTGTTAGATCTGCAGAAGAGATCAATTTTGTAGAGCCAGATACTTTCAAGTCAGAAACGTGAAGAGCATCACCAACGCCCAAGCCAGAGATATCTGCAGTCAAGAATTCAGGGATGTCTGTAGGAAGAACTTCAACCTCAACTTGACGGTTAACGATGTTCAACAAACCGCCTTCAGAAAGACCGATTGGTTTGCCTTCAAGTTTAACTTCAACCCAAACGCGAACTGCTTTTTTAAGATCCAAAGCATAGAAATCAACGTGTTGAGGACGGCGAGTAACTGGGTGAACGTCAACTTGCTTAACAAGTACAACGATACCGTTTGCTTCTTTAACGCCAGATTTCAAGTTGAAAAGAGCATTTTCGTAAGCACGAGTGTTGTACTTAACGATTTCTTTTTCACCAACTGTTACGGAGATAGGTGCAACTGCACCGTAGATTACTGCAGGAACTTGGCGGTTGTTGCGAAGTTCACGGCTGTTGCCTTTACCAGTAGTACGAGCTTCAACTGAAAGATCGATTCTGTTTTTCATTTTGTATTCCTTCTAGTCCAATAGAGGATTGGTTGTTTTGCCCTTATGGGCTTTAGTTTTAAAGTTACTCCAGCTTTCGCGCCATTCGGCGTTTCAGCACTGTGGGCTGACGCCCTAATCAAACAAAGAACTTACGGAGTCATTTCCGTGGATTCTCTTAATTGCTTCCGCCAAAACGGGAGCTACTGAAACCACTTCGATTTTTCCGCAGTTTTTCGCCGCTTCCGATAACGGAATCGTGTCGGTGACCCATACTTTTTCAATAGGGCTTTCCTTCAGGCGATTGATGGCAGGACCCGATAAAACGGGGTGCGTTGCAACGGCGAACACACGTTTTGCCCCATTCTTATAGAGACTGTCAACTGCTTGTGTAAGGGTTCCAGCCGTATCGATCATATCGTCGACGATCACGGCGGTTTTCCCTGCGACATCCCCGATCAGGTGCATTGCTTTTGCCTCATTAGGGCTCGAACGGCGTTTATCGATAATGGCCATGCTGGATTCAATTCTTTTGGCAAAAGCACGGGTTCTTTCAACCCCACCGGCGTCTGGACTCACTGCGACAAACTCAGATCCAGTCCCGTGGGCTTCACGCCAAGCGCGAGCCAGAGTCGGAATTGCGAATAAGTGGTCCACCGGGACATTGAAGAAACCTTGGATTTGGGCCGCATGGAGGTCCACGCAGACCACACGGTTTGCCCCTGCGGTTGTTAAAAGATCCGCCATCAGTTTTGCTGAAATCGGAGCACGGGGGGCGACTTTACGATCCTGACGGGCATAACCGTAATACGGGATCACTGCGGTAATTGAAGCGGCCGAGGCTCTGCGAAGAGCGTCCAGCATCACGAAAAGCTCCATATAGCTTTGGTTTACAGGAGGGCAGGTGCTTTGGATCACAAAGACATGCTGTCCGCGAACGCTTTCATGAATTTCAACTTGGATTTCGCCGTCAGCAAAGGTGCTGACTTCAGAGTAGCCCAGCTCAATGCCAGCCGCTTCAGCGACTTTCTTAGCTAAGGCAGGATTGGAATTAGCCGTAAAGATTTTTAAGCCCTTCATCACTCAAGTCTCCAGAGGATTGAATACACTCCGATGTCGTCGGAGTAGGGTTAGTAAGTATGCGTTTGAGAAGCTAGCAAGGGGGTATGATTTTGTCTAGTAAATCACTTCAAATATGTAGTGGCGTTTAATTCGATTTGAGCTTGTTTTGACCCAATTAATAAGACTAATTGGGTCAGGGAGTGCAATGGCGAAAACAAGTCAATGCAGCTCGGCTGTCCGAATATCGGACAAATACCTAATAAATTCAATACATTGACCGGCAAAGGGGATGTGATATACCTCGCAAAAAATGACCGACGACGCAATTTGTGAATACAGCTGTTGTCATTGTTTACACTATACCGTATAGTGTAATAGTCAGGGGTTTGGATGATTCGAAATTTTTCCAATAAAGCTGCGACTGACGTTTGGGAGACCAACAGCTCCAAAACTCTTCCTAAAGAGTTTTGGATAAGAGCCAAAGCTTTACTGACAATCATGCACGGGACATCTGAGCTTAATGACCTAAAGCTAAAGGGCCAGCCGCCTAATATAAGGTTGCATAAGCTTAAAGGAGATAGAAAAGATGAATGGAGTGTGACTATCAAACTCCCTTGGTGCATCACCTTTAAGTTCAAAAATGGCGAGTTTATGGATGTTAAAATTGAAGACTATCACTAGAGGTTCTATATGATTAAAAATCCAAAACCAATGCATCCAGGCGTGGTCTTAAGCGAAGTGTATATGTCTGAGATGGGGTTGAATCAATCCCAATTAGCTGAGAGATGCGCTTGCTCGCCTCGCAAGATTAATGAAATTGTAAATGGAAAAAGAGCCATTTCTCCTGAGTTTGCTCTTGTGCTTGAGAGAGTTCTTGGGACCTCAGCGGAAATGTGGGTTCGTATCCAAGCCGAATATGATTTGTGGCTCGCCCGTAAGAAAGCAGCGTAAGTGCATTTTTGCGCTCCTCCTTATTAATGATGAGCGTAATCATCTTGCTTCATGGTCGGATTCTGGTACTCACTAGAAAAGAGTTACTCGAAAAAAAAGCTCTGATTTAATCAGAGCTTTTTTTATTGTTTCCTTAATTTATAAACTACAACGTCGCTTTGTAGCGTTCAAGAAACTGCTTCACCGCTTGCGAGCGGTGAGAGTGCTGAGTCTTGTATCCAGAACCCAACTCCGCAAGTGTTTGTGTTTGTCCTTCCGGTACAAATACCGGGTCATAGCCAAAGCCATGTAAGCCCGCCGGCTTCGAGGCAATCGTGCCCTTCATTTCGCCTGTGAAAACCCATTCTTCACCAGTCGGTGTATAAACCACTGTCGAACAAACGAACTTGGCATTTCTGTTCGCCATAGGTTTTAGAGTCATCATCTTGATAAGCTTAGAAACGTTTTCGCTGTCTGAAGCTTTTGGTCCCGCGTAACGAGCAGAGTGAATGCCTGGAAGGTTGTTCAAGCCCTCCACTTCCAAACCAGAGTCTTCGCCTAATACCCAAACGCTATTTTTTACCGCGCGCAAAGTTTTGGCTTTGATGCGGGCATTATCTAAAAATGTTTTTCCATCTTCTGGACGGGGCGTAAAGGACGGGATGTCAGCCTGAGTGAACACTTTAAGGTCTGGCAATTCGTTCAAAAGAATTTTGTATTCTGAAACTTTGCCTTTATTTCCGGTCGCAATCCATAATTCCATGAGAGATTCCTTTTAGTAACTATTTCCCGGCGATGCGATAGATTTCGCCCATAATAGCAGCTTGATGAATGAATAATTCGCGGCAACCTTTTTCCGCCACATCCATCATTGAGTTCAATTGCTGACGAGTGAATGGCAAGTGTTCAGCAGTTCCCTGAACTTCCACGAAAGTTCCTTTGTCAGTCATCACAAAGTTCATGTCGGTTCCGATTGCGGAGTCTTCGTCGTAGTTCAAATCC
>JBLMWG010000261.1:0-3417 GCA_050257115.1 Bacillota bacterium | reverse complement strand
TTCTATGGGCGAAGGCGAGTTTTATGACGAAGGTGTTCGCATAGCTCAATGCTCAGCGTCTGCACTCACAAGAAATTTGGTACTGACAGCTGCTCACTGTGTCCGAGAAAACATGCCCAGCACGATTGAATTCGTTGATGCCGATGGCACGGCGATGTCTATCGATGTGGAAAAATCGACAATCATCGAGGACTATCAAACAGACAAAACCGCCGATCTTGCGATTTTAACCCTGAAGTCAAATCTCCCTGGATTCGTGCAGACGATCACTTTACCAGATGCGACTTCAGATATTGATTTGCAAAAAACCGGCATCATCGCCGCCGGCTATGGATACAACGTCGACGTAAAACCTTTTAAAGGCACTGGCACTTTGCGATCTGTAAATGCAAAAGTTGAAAAATACTCCATCGAGTCAAATTATTTCATTGTGGATCAAACGGACGGCACGGGTATTTGCCAAGGGGATTCTGGAGGGCCAGGGCTTGTCGAGTTTGATGGAAAAATATATGCCATTGGCGTCGCGGCGAAGACAATGTTCATGCCGGTTGAAGGTGCGCAAGTTCAGCATACTTGCAGCTTTAAAGGTGTCTACGTCAATCTTTTGAAATTCAAACCTTGGATTGAAAAGACGGTCCAAGCCCTTCAGCGAGGCAATTAATCTTCATCATTTCCGGGAGCGATCTTTTGAATCATATCCCGGAAACCTGCTTGATCATCCTGCGGCACGTCTCTGCGATCTAAAGTAAATTTGATGTGTTTAACGAAGTTATTTTCAAATTTCTGATTGATGGTATCGCGAATCTGATCTTTCAAAAAAATCATCTGTTGCATCCAGGCCGAGTTACGAACCCAAACAAACAAAACACCTCTCTGAAAACCCACGGGCTCTGCATTTTTTGCAATGGTAGGTCCTACGACTTCTTCCCATTTTGCCCATAATTTCCAACGCATGAACTGTTCCGATAATGGCGACTTGCCATTTTCGAAAAGTCTCTGTAGGACTTCGGATCCTAGAGTGAGTTTACCTTTTTTAGGTTTAAAATCATTACTGTTCATACGATGCCCGTACGTTAGCAAAGGAATCGGAAAAAGATGACCAATTTCACACAAAATCAAAAAATTACCGTAGTTGGCGCGGGGCTCGCGGGCTCTGAATGCGCGTTGCAGCTTGCTGATATGGGTTATGAGGTCGTTCTTTTTGAAATGCGCGACAAGACAATGACGCCTGCCCATAAAACTCATAAGTTTGCGGAACTGGTCTGCTCAAATTCCTTTGGTACTATGAACGAGATTTCCGCCCCGGGCCAACTGAAATGGGAAGCTAAACATCTGGGGTCTCATATTTTATCAGCCGCCCACGAAGCCGCAGTTCCGGCAGGTCAGGCGCTGGGCATGGATCGCGAAGTGTTTTCTCAGTTAGTCACTGATAAAATCAAAAATCATCCCCGTATTGAAATCCGCAATGATGTCGTCACCTCACTTAACGATTTACCTCGTCCCGCTGTAATTGCAACGGGACCTCTGACTCATGATGATCTCGCTGAAGACATGCGCAAACATTTTGGTGATGAGTTCCTTTATTTCTTTGATGCGATCGCTCCCATCATCGACGCAGAATCCATCAATACAGAAATTGCCTGGAAGGCAGACCGCTGGGGCAAAGGAACTAACGATTATTACAACTGCCCGATGAATAAAGAGGAATACAATCGCTTTATCGAGGAGATTCAAAAGGCACGAAAAATCGAACCAAAGGATTTCGAAAAGACAGAATTTTTCGAGGGCTGTATGCCGATTGAAGTGATGGTGGATCGTGGGCCACAGACGTTGCGTTTTGGTCCAATGAAACCCATTGGTTTAGATGACCCTCGCACGGGTCGTTATCCATGGGCTGTCGTGCAACTTCGCCAAGACAACAAAGAGGGGACTGCTTACAACATGGTGGGCTTCCAAACCCGCATGGCCTATGGCGAACAGGTGCGTGTTTTCCGAATGATTCCAGGTCTTGAAAACGCTGAATTCTTAAAATTGGGCTCTATTCATAGAAATCTATTTATCAATTCTCCGAAACGTTTGAATAAAGATCTTTCTAGCAAGAATGATCCTTGGTTATTTTTTGCAGGTCAGATCACGGGTGTAGAAGGCTATTTTGAATCTACGTGCATCGGCTTATTAGTCGCAAAATTCTTGGATCAAAAGTTAAAAGACAAAACCTTTAATCCTCCGCCAAGAGCTTCCGCAATGGGATCGTTGCTAGAAGCTATTACGGATGAAACCCGTGCGGAACATTTCCAGCCGACGAATATTAACTTTGCATTGTTGCCACCGTTAGAAGTTAAAGAACGCGATAAGGAAATTCGCAAGAAAAAGCAAATCGACATTGCAAGAGCAGCTATCACCAGCTGGCAATAACAATAGCACGCATCGACGTACTACAGAGTTCGGACAGGGTTAAGTTAAGGTTCACGACAACAAGAGTTAGCCCAAAGTAGGACCTCGCCTAAGCGAGATCCATTTCGCGTTTTAATTTCCAATCCAACGTTGGCGCATCAACAACTGGCTTGAAATGAGCACGACAACGAGCTTCATACGCGTCATGGGTACCGACGACAACTTGACTGTCCCCGCCCGCAGTACGCTGAGTGCGACAAGCCGGTGCTCCACACACCACACAAACCGCATGTTGCTTCGTCACGTTTTCAGCAATTGCCATCAAAGTAGGCATCGGTTCAAAAGGCTTCCCCTGCCAATCAGTGTCCAGTCCAGCGATGATCACGCGCAACCCGCGCTCCGCCAAATCTTGAGCAACTTGAACGAGGTTCGCCGCAAAAAACTGTCCTTCATCAATTCCAACAACTTTAGTATCCGGCGCGAGATGTTCCCAAATCTGTTCAGCATCTTGAATCGGAGTAGAATCAATCGTCGTCAAATCGTGAGATGTCACAGCCATCTCATTATAGCGTTTATCAATAACTGGCTTAAAAACCTGAATCTTAAGACGAGCAAACTCCGCCCGACGAAGCCGACGAATCAACTCTTCTGTCTTCCCAGAAAACATCGACCCAACAACAACCTCAATCCAACCACGCGAAACCACATAAGAAAACTCAGACACAACTATCCCCTCACCGAACTCTCCCGAGCCCCTATTCAAACAAGAACAAACCTTGAAAGACTCAGTTCCGAATACCGCAAAGAGGATGAAATGAGAGGTGGAAGGAGTCAACGAGGACCTCCGCCCCAAGGACGGTCGCAACGCGACAAGGCGGTTGAGGACAGGAGTCCGTGTCCTCGTTGACTCCTTCCACCTCCCATTTCATCCGGTCCGCGTTATAAATCTGAGTCTTTCAAGTTTTATTCTCAGGGTGCATCAAGCGACCAATGATACTGAACTTTTTTCTGAATCCCCCCCGA
>JBLMWG010000260.1:0-3460 GCA_050257115.1 Bacillota bacterium | reverse complement strand
GCAACACAACAAGGGGTTTTTCACCATGTCTGGATTTCTCGGATCAACAGTCGGGAAAAAGTACTTAATGGGGATCACTGGTTTGATTTGGGCGGGATTTGTTCTTGCTCACATGGCTGGTAATCTCCTCATTTTCGTAAGCAGTGATGCTTACAACTCATATGGTCACGCACTTACTAGCGGCAATATTATCTATGTTGCTGAAACAGTGTTGATCTTAGCGCTTATCGTTCACGTCTACACGGCCGTGTCTTTAACGATCAGTAATCGCGCAGCGAAAAGTCAGCGTTATGCTGTGACTGCAAACGGAAAAAAGAAAACGACTTTGGCGTCTCGGACTATGGCGGTTCAAGGTTCGATCATTCTTGTGTTTATTATCTTACACTTGATTACGTTCAAATATGGCGTGCACTACGAAACTACGGTGAATGGAACACCAATGCGAGATCTTGCGCGCTTGATGTTTGAAGTATTTCAACAACCCGGTTATGTGATTTGGTACTTGGTGGCTTTGATCCTTTTAGGCTTCCACTTAAGTCACGGTGTCGGTTCTACATTCCAATCACTTGGTTTGATGGAAGGTACTTACCGCAATATGTGGAAAAAACTAAGCTATGCTTACGCGACTGTCGTAGCTCTTGGTTTCATCGCTCAACCTGTTTACATTTTCCTCGTACACTAAGGAGCATCGAAAATGGCTAATAAATTAGATAGCAAAATTCCTAGTGGCCCAATTGAATCCATGTGGGAAAAAACCAAGTTTGATTACAAACTTGTGAACCCAGCAAACAAAAGAAAGCACTCTATCATCGTTGTAGGAACTGGTCTTGCCGGTGCTTCTGCAGCCGCTTCTTTGGGTGAGCTTGGTTATAAAGTAAAAGCATTTTGCGTGCATGAATCTCCTCGCCGTGCTCACTCTGTAGCGGCTCAAGGTGGTATCAATGCAGCGAAAAACTATCAAAATGATGGCGACTCTACTTACCGTCTTTTCTACGACACTGTTAAGGGCGGAGACTTCCGCGCTCGTGAAGCTAACGTTTATCGCTTGGCTGAAGTGTCTGCGAACATTATCGATCAAATGGTCGCTCAAGGTGTTCCGTTTGCGCGTGAGTACGGTGGAACTTTAGCGAACCGATCATTTGGTGGAGCACAAGTTTCTCGTACGTTCTATGCTCGCGGTCAAACAGGTCAACAGCTTTTGTTAGGTGCTTACTCTGAGATGATGAGACAAGTGGACGCTGGTAACGTGGAACTTCGCTATCGTCGCGAGATGCTTGATTTAGTTGTTATCGATGGTAAAGCTCGTGGAATCATTGTTCGTAACTTGCTTACTGGTGAAATTGAATCTCATGAAGCTGATGCAGTTGTTATTGCTTCTGGCGGATACTCCAACGTATTCTTCCTTTCTACAAATGCGATGAATTGTGCGGTAACGGCTGCTTGGAAAGCCCACAAGCGTGGGGCTTACTTTGCAAATCCTTGCTACACACAAATCCATCCAACGTGCATCCCAGTTCACGGTGAAAATCAGTCTAAATTAACCTTGATGTCCGAATCACTTCGTAACGACGGCCGTGTTTGGGTTCCAAAGGCTGTAGGTGATAAACGTCATCCAAATCAAATTCCTGAAGACGAACGCGATTACTATCTAGAGCGCGTTTACCCTTCATTCGGGAACTTGGCTCCTCGTGACGTGGCTTCTCGTCAGGCGAAATATCGCTGTGATGAAGGCCGTGGTGTGAATGAGTCTGGTAAAGCCGTTTATCTTGATTTCGCAGACGCGATTAAGCGTTTGGGTGAAGATAAAATCTCTGAGCGTTACGGTAACTTGTTTGAAATGTACGACAAGATCACAGGTCAAAATCCATACAAACAACCGATGATGATCTACCCTGCTCCTCACTACACAATGGGTGGTTTGTGGGTTGACTACAACTTGGAATCTACAATTCCAGGCTTGTTCGTTGCGGGTGAAGCAAACTTCTCTGATCACGGGGCAAACCGTTTGGGTGCTTCCGCATTGATGCAAGGTTTGGCTGATGGCTACTTCGTATTGCCATATACTTTGGGTAACTATCTTGGTGGCACAAAACTCGAAAAGGTTTCCGCAACTCACGATGCTTTCAAATCTGCTGAGGACGGCGTTAAGAAAGAAATTTCCAAGTTGATGAATATCAAAGGTGCGCGCACAGTTGATAGCTTCCACAAAGAACTTGGTCATATTATGTGGGAATACTGCGGTATGGGTCGTAATGAATCAGGCTTGAAGAAGGCTCTTCAGGAGATTCCAAAAATCCGTGAAGAGTTCTGGAATAACGTACGTATTCCAGGCGATGCGAATTACTTGAACGTTGAACTTGAAAAAGCTGGCCGAGTAGCGGACTTCTTGGAGCTTGGTGAATTAATGTGCCGTGATGCTCTAGAGCGCAACGAATCTTGTGGCGGTCACTTCCGTGAGGAATACCAAATCGATGGTGAAGCAAAACGTGATGATACAAATTTCTGTCACGTGGCTGCATGGGAATACACTGGTGAAAATAAACCAGAAGTTCGTCATAAAGAAGAACTCACTTTTGAAAACGTTCACCTAGCAACTCGTAGTTATAAATAAGAGGCGTATATGAGTGGAAAACATATCAATCTAACTTTAAAAGTTTGGAGACAAAAAGGTCCTAAGGATGAAGGCAAGATGGTTGAATACCAAGCCAAAAATGTCTCTGAAGATGCTTCATTCCTTGAGATGCTGGACTCTGTAAATGAAGAGTTAGTTTCTAAAGGTGACGAACCTATCGCATTTGACCATGACTGCCGTGAGGGTATCTGTGGTGCCTGCGGCTTTGTGATCGATGGTGAAGCACATGGTCCCATGAAATCAACGACTGTGTGTCAATTGCACATGAGAAACTTTAACGATGGTGCGGTTCTTACTATCGAACCATTCCGCGCTCAAGCGTTCCCCGTGATTAAAGACTTGATGGTCAATAGATCAGCTTTCGATCGCATTATTTCTGCGGGCGGTTATATTTCAGCAAATGTAGGCAACGCTGTTGATGCTAATGCTGTTTTAGTTCCAAAGGCAGATGCTGACGAAGCAATGTCGTCTGCGACTTGTATTGGTTGTGGTGCTTGTGTGGCAGCTTGTAAAAATGCTTCTGCGGCATTGTTTACGTCTGCGAAAATTTCACATATGGCTCTTCTTCCACAAGGTCAGGTTGAGCGCAATGAACGTGCACTTCGTATGGTTGCAGCGATGGATGCTGAAGGTTTCGGTGCTTGTACAACGACTGGTGCGTGTGAGGCTGCCTGCCCTAAAGAAGTCCAATTGACGAATATTTCACGTATGAATCGTGAGTTTTTCGTGGCATCAGCGGCTAAGCGTCCAAAACATAAAGACGGCGGTGCTGGTTAGTCAGTTCTACAAACTAAATTAAATAAAAAGGGGAGCTTTAATAGCTCCCCT
>JBLMWG010000259.1:0-15750 GCA_050257115.1 Bacillota bacterium | reverse complement strand
GGTTCTGGTGGTACGATCACCGCCCTCACTTCCGACGTTTCGGCAAGTGGTAGTGGTTCTGTTGCCGCAACTGTCAACTCTGTCGGTGGTTCAACTGCCGCTAATATCCATAATGCTGAGTTAGCTGCGAATGCAGCGACAAATGCTAATACTGCAAGCACTATTGTTAAACGCGATGCTTCCGGAAACTTCACTGCTGGTACTATCACTGCAAGCTTAACTGGTGCGGCGTCACTGAACGTCCTTAAATCCGGCGACACCATGACTGGTGACCTAACACATGGATCTGGTAAGGGCGATATCTATACAGATTCAGGCACGAACACAGTCACTCTTAAAGCACCAACAACTGTTAGTACAAGCTATGTCTTGAGATTACCTACCTCTGTTGCTGGCAGTAACGGTCAGGTCCTGACTTCAGATACACTTGGTAATTTAACTTGGACAACTCCATCTACGACGGCAACGTCTTACTCGGGTGTTTTACCGGTTGCCAACGGTGGTACGAATTCTTCAACTGCATTAAACAATAACAGAATCATGGTTTCTAGTGGTGGTGCGATTGTTGAATCTGCTGCACTTACGAATGGTCAGCTTTTAGTCGGTTCTACCGGCGCAGCTCCAACAGCGGCGACTCTCACTGCTGGGGCCGGCATTAACATCACAAACGCGGCCGGTTCCATCACGATTGCTACAACCGGATTAATGTCAACGGCACTTGCTGATGGAAAAATCTGGGTAGGTAACGCCGGAACTGCTGCGGCTCAAACTCCAAGTGGTGACGTGACGATGACAAACACCGGTGCCTTCACGGTGTCAGGCATTAAGGGTGTAAGCGCTGTCATCACATCTCTAACTTCAGGTCAGCTTTTAAAATATAACGGTACAAACTGGGTGAACGTTGCTCTGTCATCCGCAGACTTGTCTGACTCAGGCTCTTTGATCAAATCGTCGCAAATGCCAGCTAACTGTGCGGCGGGCCAAACGTTAACATTCAGTTCACCAACTGGAACTTGGTCATGCACAAACATCGTGGTAAGTGGAAGCAATTTTGCGAACCAATCTGCGAATGTGGTCTTGGCGGGCCCATCAAGTGGTGTGGCTGCGGCTCCAACATTCCGTGCCCTTGTTGCTGCGGATCTTCCATCTGGAACTTTAAGCGGAGCTGGAACTGCGAACTATGTTCCTTACTATTCTAGTGCAACGACCCTCGCGAATTCTCCAATGTACATCAGTGGTTCAAATGTCGGCCTTGGGACCACCTCTCCGGCTTATCAATTCACTCTTCAAGATACGACGAACTCGGCAAAGCAAATACGGATGAATGACTCCTCAACCGACATGCTTGTTGTTCAGTCTAATGAAACCGGATATTCCGGCATAACGACGATTAATACGGACGTCTCGACAAAAAAATGGGGCTTCGGAACGCTCGCAAATTCCACGTTCTACGGCCCTTCCAAAGGGTTTGTCATTCGGGACGTCTCAGCTGGTCAAAGTCGCTTGGTTATCGATGGCTCAGGCAACGTCGGAATTAGTACAACCTCCCCTGCTGGCAAATTGTCAATTCAAGACACTGGAACGCCGGGAATCCAAATGAAAAACGCCAGTGCTGGAGCTATAGATACATTTAATATTATTAACGACAGCTACAACACGGGAAGTCTATGGATTGCTAAGGGCACAACAGCAAATGCAGCTCCTGCTGCCGCTGATGGCATAATAAACATTACAAATGAAGGTAACGTAGAAATCTACGGTCAAGCCGTCACATCTGCAAATGATAAATCTGGTGTCCTTTCTCTGAAAACTCAGTCTAGTGCGACAGGCGGAACTCGCAATGAAGTTTCCATGGAATTCTACGCCGATCGCACTGATCTCAATACCGCCACCGGATACATTGGCTATGAAAGCAACACAGCATTTGATTTAACTCTTCAAAATGTCAAAGCCGGAAATATGATTTTCGCGACCTCTAATGCTGAGCGCGCCCGAATCAACAGCACCGGTTATCTCGGGGTAGGGACTACAAGCCCTACGGCATTACTTCACGTCAACGGCGCCGCTTTAGCGACGGCATGGAATACAAGCTCTGATATCCGCTTGAAGGAGCACATCACAGAGATTCAAAACCCACTGGATAAAATCCTCAGCCTGCGTGGAGTAGAATTTGATTGGCGCAAAGACATCGAACAACCGACCAAGCATGAGCAAACTCATGACATTGGTGTGATCGCCCAGGAAGTTGAAAAACAGTTTCCTGAAGCAGTCACCACAGCAAAGGACGGCTTCAAGTCTGTGGCTTATGCGAAACTTGTTTCGCCAATTATCGGAGCAATTAAAGCCCTTTATACTCGCATCACAGGGATTGAAGAACAGCAGGCAACTCAATCAGTTCAGCAACGTCAATTAGCTTCCGTGGTGGAACAAAAGGCAGACAAAGAGGCTCTTGAAGCAGTTAAAGCTGACAATGCTGCGAAAGACCAGGAAATCAAAGGACTCAAACAAGAAAACGCAGCAATCAAAGCCTACCTTTGCAGTAAAGACCCAGCGGCTCCGATCTGCAAATAAAAGAGACAGCACAATCCAAGAAACAATAGCTGAACGGCCCTCAGGACTATTCAGCCAATGGCACCACAGTGGCTTCAATCATAGATTCTTATTGTGTTGCGGTGCATAGATTTACAGAGGCATCGGCACCACAAAAGCTAAAACATTGTTCACGTCTTCAGGAGTATCCGTGTGAATTTCATCACTCACAAATTAGTGCATGATGGGCATCGAACTTTTAATTTCACGTGGACTCACTCACTCTTTGTGTTACTAATACCAAGATGAAGAGATGGATACAAATATTCAAGCACAAAGCCTATGATTTACGTTGGGCATTACTCTCAGGAATTTTAGTCGGTACAAGCTACATCCCCTTCCCTCCTTGGGCTTTGCTTTTTTGCTATGCTCCTCTATGGATTTCCGTGACTTCTCGAAATGGCGATATGGTCTCTGTCAAAAGGGCACTTTGGGGTGGATGGCTGACGCAATTCACTTTGTCGGTAATTGGTTTTCATTGGATCGCCTACACATCCCATGAGTTTGGCTCACTGCCTTGGTCAGTTTCCATCGCAGCCTTGCTGCTTTTTTGTGCGCTTATGCATCTCTATATCCCCGCAGCGACAGGTTTGGGAGTTTGGCTACAACGTCGTTTCTCCCTCAGTCAAATTCAAACAATTTTTAGTATCGCGCTCCTTCACAACTTGCTTGAACGCATTTGGCCCGTCATTTTTGACTGGCACCTCGGGTACACTTTAATTTGGGCCAAGATTCCGGCTTATCATTGGGCGGATGTGATCGGGTTCCAAGGCCTTTCTGCGGTGATCTTGTTGTTGAATGCTTGGCTAGCTATGGTGTGGCTCAAGCAAATCGAAACCAAAAAAGCACTTCTACATGTTGCCGCTATTTTTTCTTTCGTCGCGCTTTTTGTAGTCAGTGGGATTTACCACGCTGAACCATGGAACCATTTCGATCGCGAAGTGAAGGCTACCATCATTCAAGCCAACATTGGCAACTCCGACAAAATTGCTGCTGAACACGGGCGTGGGGCGCAAGATTTTATCACCCGTAAATTTACAACAATGACCCAGGAAGCTTTCAACAAGTTTCCTGATACGGATATTTTTGTGTGGCCTGAAACAGCCTTTCCTGATTACTTGGATCAACGACTTCTGAATCGTCCTCACACTCAAACACTGATTCAAGGCCTCCGCCCCATCGGCAAACCTGTCTTAGCTGGTGCTTACTCCCGTGACGAACACATCGACAGTCGTCGCGATCAAGCAACCTATAACGCTCTTTTTCTGATTGATGGCCAAGGCAACAGTCTTGATAAGCCTTATTGGAAAACAAATCTTTTAGCCTTTGGGGAATACCTACCTCTTAGTGAAACATTTCCGATTTTGTTAAAATGGCTGCCTTTTATTTCCAACTTTGGCCGTGGCCACGGACCGTCCGTTATAAGTTGGAATCCTCGTGGAGAAACGATTCGCTGGGGCGGGCAAATCTGCTATGAAGGGTTAGATCCGGCATTCTCCCGAGGTCTGGCTATGGAAAATGCTGACATCCTTGTCAACGTCACCAATGACTCATGGTTTGGCAAAAACTTTGAACCTTATCAGCATCTGTTCATGACCATTGCGCGCGGTATTGAGACTCGCCGCCCTCTTTTGCGTTCAACCAACACCGGAATCAGCACTGCAATGTTGGCAAACGGTGACATTCTACAAAAATCTCCGATTCATGAAGAATGGTCCGGGGAGTTCACCATAAAATATCTAAAAAACGCCCCTCAGACCGCCTATGTATTATGGGGTCACTGGGATTGGATTTTGGTTTTGATTAGTCTGCTTGCTATTGTTCTAACAGGAGCCCTTTATGCAAGATCTCGTCGTCCTTGATTGGATTGAAATTCTTGAAAAAATAAAATCTCATGCAACTAGTGAGGCTGGGCGTGAAGCCGTTTCTCAAATGAAACCTTTGGAAACACCAGAGCAGGCTTATGCGAGCTTCCAAGAAATTGCAGATGCCACGGTCGTATTAAATCAAGGCGTGCGTCCATTTATGCAAAGCTTAGATCTTTATTCAACCTGGATTGGACGACTGAAGAAAAAAGCCGTTCTAAAAACTTTGGAACTTAAAGACGTGCGCAGCTTCTGTATGGAGGCCTTGGCTCTTAAGGAAGCTCTTCAACCGATAGAAAATGATTGGTCGCAAAGAATTTCTCGCAGCCTTTTTGACGCCGAAGAGCCCCTTTCCGCAATTGATCAGGTCATCACTGGCAGTGGCGACATTCGTTCCGACGCCAGCGAAACGCTGTACAATCTCTTTAAAGAAAAAGAACGCCTCGCCCGCGAGATCCAAAGCTCCCTCGATCGTTTGGTAAAAGATCACCAAATGGAAAATGTAATCCAGGATAAGTATGTCACAACTCGTGATGGTCGTTGGGTGCTACCTGTTAAAAGCGGCATGCAAAGTCGTCTTCCTGGGGTCCTTCATGGATCTTCACAGTCCAAGCAAACGGTTTTCATCGAACCCGAAAAGGTTATTCCGTCTAACAATCGCCTGCGCCAAGTGGAAGCAGAAATTGAAGATGAGATCGAACGACTTTTGACTGAGCTGTCTCACTATCTTTCTGGACAATCTGTAGAAATCGAATCCGCGCGAACTTTGATGGAAGAAGCGGATCTGCGTTTTTCACAGGCGCAGTTTACAAACTTGGTTCAAGGTCATGCCATCGAATTTTCCAATGACACTATGGAGCTCATCGAAGTTCGCCATCCCTTGCTACAGCTTGCTGGTAAAAAGGTTGTTTCCAACACAGTTCTGCTGGAAAACAGAAAAAGCATTCTGCTCCTCAGCGGACCGAATGCTGGTGGTAAAACGGTCTTGCTAAAATCTCTTGGCCTGGCCGCTCAGATGGCTCGCTGTGGGTTACCTATTTGTGCAAGTGAAACTTCTCGCCTGCCGTTTTTTAAAGATATCTTAATTGGCATAGGGGACTCCCAAAGCGTCGATGAGGAACTCAGCACCTTTGCGGCCCACTTGAAAATTTTGAGTAAGGCCGCTGCGGTTCAGGGCCATGGTAATTTGATTCTTATTGACGAAATTTGCGGTTCCACGGATCCGGAAGAAGGCAGTGCTTTAGCGCGCGCATTCATTGAATCTTTTTCTAACAACGAAGTTTTTGCGGTTGTGACGTCGCACTTGGGGCCTTTGAAATCTGGATGGACCGAGGAAAGTCGCGTGCTGAACGGAAGCATGGAGTACGATCCTAAGACAGGTCGCCCGACCTATCAGTTCCTTGCCGGAATTCCGGGGGATTCGTTGGCAATTCAGACGGCCAAACGCGTAGGTGTGGCCCAGACGATTGTTCAACGAGCGTTGGATGTTTTAGCTCCAGCGACACGAGCGCGCCTTGAGGGACTTGAACAAATTGAACAGCTCAAGGCCGATATCAATATTCTTCAAGATCATCTTCGCCAAGAAACAAAAAAGGCCCTCGAAACAAAGAAAAAGTACGAAGGACTCCTTGAGCAATTTAATAAAGACAAAGACGAGTGGCTGCAAAGAACTTTGAAAAAAGCGGAACGCAAGGCGGAAGAAGCGATTGCTCAAGCGAAAGTCGCAGAAACCTTTAAGCGTCATACCGCTTTACAGGAAATCAAATACCAACTGCCAGAGATCGTCAAAGCGAAACCCGTGATTCAAGCAGGAGTGCCAACAACAGCTGAAGAGTTTGGCAAAAAGTTTCCGCCAGGATCTAAAGTCTTTGTTGCGAGTCTAAATCAGGATGGCATCATTCAGAGCACACCAAACTCCAAAGGTGATGTGATGATTCTGTCTGGCTCTGTGCGCTTGCAATTAAACTGGCAAGATTTACGACCTCCAGGTAAGCCGCAAAATCCGACCGCTCAATTAGTCCGAAAAGGCTCCAATGTATCTGTTGCCTTGGCAGATGAAGATCGCACCTTGGATCTCCGTGGAAAGACTGTTGAAGAAGCGCTATCAGAACTTGAGGTCGCACTGGATAAGGCCGCAACAACTCGTGAAGATCGTTTGAAGGTCATCCATGGCCATGGCACCGAAGCCTTGAAAAAAGCAGTAAGAACCTATCTGTCACGATCCGTGTATGTGAAGAAATGGAAAGCCGGATCACCGGAAAGTGGTGGCGACGGCATCACCTGGGTTGAAATCGGCGAAGCCTAGTTCATTCGGAACTCAACGGGAGGTCTCGTGAATAGCTACTACATCGCCAGTTGGGTTCTAGGAAAATTTCTTGCGGCCTCCTATTTTATCGCCTTTCTTTCGTTAGCCACCCAAGTGTTGGGTCTCTATGGAAAACAGGGAATCCTGTCTATTGATCATCTGCTCAATCTTTTAGACAAGGAATTGGGCGCAGATCGCTTCCTGCATTTTCCTTCGCTTTTTTGGTTTCTCTCTACTGACTCAACACTAAACGGCGTTTGTCTTTTGGGAATGACAGCCTCCAGCCTGGCTTTTCTGGGGTTCAGCCAAGGTTGGATGTTTTTGCTTTGTTGGGTCTTATATTTATCCTTCGTCAGTGTCGGGCAAATATTTTTATCCTTTCAATGGGACAGTTTGCTTTTGGAATTGGGATTTTTAGGAATCTTTTTTGCTCCGCTGAAAATCGAATGGATTCCATGGGTCGGCTATCAAATTCATCCTCTAATTCTAGGATTGGTTTGGCTGCTCACATTCAAACTCATGTTTTCATCCGGGGTCGTCAAACTGACAAACAAGGATGCGTCCTGGAAGAATCTGACGGCTCTTAACTATCACTTTTGGACTCAACCTCTCCCCAACCCGATCTCCTATTTCTTTGCCAAACTGCCACATTCCGTTTTGAAGGCCTGCACGGCGATAATGTTTTTTATCGAGTTAGTTGTGCCGTTCTTTATCTTTGTGCCAGGCATGACACAAATGATCGCAGCCAGCCTGCTTATTTTTCTACAGATACTTATTATCGCCACCGGGAACTTTGCTTTTTTCAATCTCATAACTCTGGGTTTATGTCTCAGCGTTGTGCCTGATCCCTTCTGGCTTTACAACGGATCTGCCATATTGCCCACGGAACTCTCGACGTCAGTTGCATGCATTGTGATTGTCGTGATTCTGCCAGCCCATATTTTTTGGATCTATAAGACACTCTTTGAAAAGAGTCAGCGAGGAGACTTCCTTCTTCCGTACATGCGCTTTATTTATCCATGGAGACTTTCAAACCCCTATGGACTTTTTGCAGTTATGACAAAATCACGGCCCGAGTTGATTCTGGAAGGCAGTATGGACGGCCAAACTTGGCAAGAGTATGAGTTCAATTTTAAACCAGGAAATATTCACAAAGCGCCACCAGTTATTGCCCCTTTCCAGCCACGAATGGACTGGCAAATGTGGTTTGCGTCTTTAGAAGCCTTCAATGAAAATCTGTGGTTGCAAAATTTAGTCACACGCCTTTTTCAAGAATCTAAAGATGTGAGTGAACTTATCGCCGTCGATCCTTTTGCGGGTCGAGCCCCGCAGTATTTAAGACTTGTAAAGTACGACTACACGTTTTCCAGTTTTTCCGACCTGAGAACAAAAGGCCAATGGTGGCATAGGACTTTTTTAGGAGTTTACAGCCCCACCTTTGCTAGAGATGATTTTTAGATTCTGAATGGAAAATGAAGCCCATGTGTTGAATTTAGCTATGCTATTTCAAGTTTGTTTACATTGTGATCATTGCATCTTTTGTGGACATCAAATTTCATATCAAATTGATATTTTTTTGCACAGCTCGATTGAATGCATTTTGAAAGATGGAACAGACATTGCTTCCAGTAAATATGGGGGCCGATATGCTAAATCATTCAAAGATTAAGAAGATATTATTTATTTTATGTATCATCGGATGTCTCTTTGGTTTCCAAAACTGCAGTCCATCAATGAATTTTAGTGAGCAACAGGACAGTTCTTCTACCGTAACTAAAGATGGCGCTGATAGCTCCCCTAGTCCTACCTCTACTACTACCTCTACAACCCCAACTCCGTCGCCGTCTCCTTCGCCTTCTCCTTCACCAGCTATGCCGCCGTGTGGAGAGAGTGGCATTACAAATGCTCGAGTTATCAGCGGCGATACTTGGAACGGTCAGGCAAATAACTATATCGATTTTGAAGTGTCTCTTGCAAGTTGCGATGGCAAGGAGGTCGCTTTAACTAATCAACCGATACTTTTTGATGTCAATGCTTTTAGCCCAGGAAATTACTCTTTAAACTATCAAGTAAATGATGGAGTTTCTCCTTTGCAGTCTGGAGAACTCGCTTACTCAGCAGGCGAAGATCTTTTTAATAACGTGGGACCAAACTACGGACACTGGACAACAGCAACATTGTCTTTTGCGACCAGCGTGAAGACCGTCAATATCAGAATCTATCTGATGGGGAAAAGCTATTTCCCGAATGAACCACAGTATCGAGGAGTAACGACAGTCACACAGGATTATGTGATTGATACATATCTTAAATTTGGAAATGCACTTCCTGTGACAGCTAAGGTTGTATTTAAAAAGCCTTAGGCTTTTTAAAACCCCAGCCCTTCCTTGATGCCATTTCCGATTCCTTGAACAGCGAATGGCAGATGAGGGCTATCCCGCCCTCATACTCCGCTGGGCAAGTCTGACCATCCCGGTTAGACTTTTTAATTAGTAATTAAGCTTTGCTACTCATGGATGGTCACACGAACTCAGCACCTCAGCCTGTTTCCGTCACCTTCTTCGCATCAAATTTAGACTGTCTCACGCCGGGAATCACAGGCATCGCAAATGATTGATATCACCAGGTAATTACCCGCGCCTCATTATGATTTATGGCACCATGATTGCTCTATTAATTAAGTATCAGGGGGCTTTATGAAAACATCTTCTCAAAAAATTCTAACGACGGCTTTGTTGATGGCAGTTGCGACACTTATGACGGCATGTGGTTCTTCAAATACCGCAACATCGACAGATCTTTCAAGCACCTCTTCTGCGACCTCGACAGCGGATATTGCCAATAAAGCTCTTGCGGTATGTAACTCTGCTTCCGTGTCCGGTTTGGCTGCGAAACAAAAAGCATATCAAGATTCTTCCGGCTATCGCTTTGACTATGTGTGGGTTCACTTAACTGCATTGCCTTCTGGCTTTGCTTCTAATTCCAACTATATTGCTATGTGGAAGTGGATGGCGAACTCTTCTGGCTCTACTTACCTTGATCCAGCGGCTCTGAGTTTCGCCCTTGTTGACTCAACAACGAACAATTACCTCACTACTTGGAAAACCACATTGAAATGGTCCGATATCTCTGCAACGGCTTCTAGCATGGGTTACGCGGATCCGGTTTCGTTTTTTGCCCGCGTAAATATCTTGGTGAAATTAAACGATGCCACTGGACAGTATGATGCTTTGAAAATCACAAGCTATGACTCATCCACAAACCAAGCCGTGACTCAACTTGATTCTTTGTTACCTTTGTTTTCGGCAAACCCTGCAGCTTATGCAACGGAATCTGATGGTTCAACTCGCGCCAGTGTTTTGCAAGCACTTCACCCATTTGCAAACTACAAAAACCAAGGATACTCGACATCTCAATTCCAAGCGATGTCAAATAGCTACTGCTTTTAAGATCTCGAATTTAAACAGAGGACTTTCCCCGGTTCTCTGCCCCCCCCAAAAAAGAGTGCTTCCCCCGGCACTCTTTTTACTTTTCGTGAACCGGAGGGCGCTCAAAAAAGAACTCATACGAATTCACCAACAAAAACGAGATGAAACAAAGAACCGGCCCCAACAACATAGCCGTCGCTATTCCCGAATTGTCCGTAATTTTACCAACGAGCAAATGCATCGCCACCAACATAATAGAGTCCGTCGCCATCATGTAAGACACCGCCGTGTCTAGATCATGTGGAAACTTTGTCGAGATCCAAGAAATAGCCAATGGATAAAAGGGCGCGACGGTGAAACCAACGATCGGCATAAACAGCGGATGAACATACAAACCAGCAAGGATACAAACTGCGCTTAGAACTAACGATCCAGTCAGTTGATGGCGAACACTGGTCGGCAATTTGATCAATGCAAACAACATTCTTCCCGCCAGCATACAGACAAAGAAATAGGTCACATAAAAGCTGGAACCTTCCATATTATAGTTCATCGTTCGACGCATAAAGAGTGCTAAACGAGACGACACCATAATTTCTGCCGCCACACAGAAGCTCACCATAAAAGCAAAAAATAATTGCGGCTTGAAGTTGCGAGCTTTATTGAGTTTATGACTTTCTGCCGTGAACTCCGCTTTTTTGTGAAGATTGTCATGACTGGAATGTCGAGTATAAATAAGCAATCCTGTCGGGGCCAAGGCAACAATGACAAAGGTCCAACGCCAACTCCCCGTCCAATGCTTAACACCCGCAGCAATCAGCGGCGATAAAAAACTGGCAACTCCATACATCGAATGTAATCCCGATAACAATTGCTGTTTGCGCTCGCTGCTAGATCCTAAAGGAACCAATACGTTTGGAATCAATCCCACGATCCCCATGCTCAATCCAAAGGTAAAACTAAAAAACAGAAAGGCATAAAAACTGGGGGCCGCGGCCATTCCCAGTTGGGACGTAATGAGGGCCATCGCTCCTGCTCTTAAAACCGTCAGCCGATCATAACGACGCAGAAGGTACCGACAAAGATAACTTGAAAGGAAACCCGAAATCGAGCTCAGCGCAAACATCCATGACCCCATGGAGTCGTTCACCGCAAACTCTTTCATAATCTCGGGAAACAATGGCCCTCGCACATTATCGCTAAGGCCAAATACAAACAAACTAAAATATGAAAGAATAATATAAGGCCAGACCATTAATGAGACGATTCTTGACTGACTTCCTCAGCTTGCAAGTTCTCACCCTGACGATAACGATCTACCAAAGCATCATCTGTTGTTGGGAATGAGAACAACAAAGAGTGAACATTGGAATCTTCCTCTTCTTGAGTAATGGCAATGTAAGTTAAATCTTTTGTTTCATGATCTGGGAACTCCTTAATGAAGCTCACCAAGACATGTCCTTCCAAATCCGTCTTACGCCAAATTTCGTCTGCGGACTCGATCGTTTCTTCGCGAAGGTCTGCATATTCTTGAAATTTGTCCGTCGGGATATCTTTTTCAGATCGAACCTTCACCATGGCCTGATAAAGACCGATCGCCAAAGGATCGCCCTCAAGCATGGAGTCGCCCTCGATGGCACCGACCGTCGCTTGTTCATAATTAATATCATATACCATGTCGCCACGTTGGTAGTTATGCCATAAGCGACTATCACGAGTTGGGAAGTGCATAAAAACGAACGTCGGAGTTTCCTGCTCGTCATCGACATAGGCAATCGCAATATATTTAAATGCAGTCGCGCCTTCGACAACCTCTTTGATGAAATAGTAAACCGGATAGTCTTCTGTCATCTTACTATCCATCCATACTTCATCGGGTTCATCTAACGTGCTATCCAGGTAATTCTCCCGAGAGATCTGTTCTTCATCGTTAAAATCATCCTCCGAGCGCAAGGATCTGTATTCCTCCTGGAACTTCTGAATCATGTCATGAAAATACCCCGAAAGGTCGTCCTCATTTTCAAAAATCAATCCATGGGCTTCATCAACGACGATGTATTCTTTTTCCAGAGCTTTCTCTAAAGTTTTACTAACTGATTTTTTCTTCACTGCAGGGGACTTCGCTTTGGCCATCTTGGCTCCTTACCGCTATATTATTATCGAGACAAAGTTGCTCCCCAACAACTGGAAAAAGAAACGACACGACAAGGTTTGTCATGAAGCTGCTTTTTCCTCTTGCAAGACGGACATTTCTTCCCCAACATCGAGGAAGAACGTCGCAAGGAGGCGATCTTGGCAAACATAGAAGAGACAAGTCTAGAGCGAATGGAAGCTCTCCTCTCTCATTCGGCTATGGGTGTTCATGTTCTGTTCGACAACCAAGCCATTGCAGATGTCCTGAAAGAAGTCAAAGATGACAAAGACTTCTATAGTTTCGACAAGATGAAGAAGGTACAGGATGTGATGACGGAACTCATTGCTAAAAAATCCTACTTCGAAAAGATGGCCTATCTTCAGGCATTAGATCAGGAGTCTTATCATATGCTGGTAAGGGCCTATTTCCACATCGTTGAAAACACGGTCAGAGCAAATCACGAACAACTTCATTAAAAACGGCCACCATGGCCGTTTTTGCTTAGAAACAATGTTCAATAAAGTGACCAGACTTTGAACATTCTCATTGATCCTGCCTATTTTCAAAAACAGTGTCGAAAGAATAGAGTCCCAATTCGACATCAGATTGAAATTTTAATGCACAGCAAAATCTTAATGTTATTCTTAACTCGACTATCGGTTTAACTTTTCCCACCGCAAAGCCGATAGGAGATTTTGTGAAATATCGATTTCTCTTATCGGCTTTCTTTTTAGTTTTATTTCCAAACTTAGCCAGCGCCGAGTATCGGGTCTTTCTTTTGAAGATCACAAAAAAATCTACGGATCCAAAAGAACAACCCGACTCTCGCCTAGTCCAGAGCACCCTGGATCACGTGCAGTACCGTTATTTTTATCCGGTCGCTGCCGACGAGGACATCACCTACGTCGCCACTTGGCGGTGCTTTGGTCGCACAAGTGACTTCAAGGACTTCTGCCCCAACCCGAAAGGCCAGATTACCTCTTCAACCGCTCCTGCACCCTAGTGGAGTCGTATTCTTTTGATACACTTGGAATATGTCATCCATCGACAATTCCACGAGAAAAGCCCAACAATCCGATCTGACTGAGCTTCAGGCGGAGTACAATCGCAAAAAGAAGCAAGTCGCTCAGGAAAATGAGGCGCAAATTGCCGACCTCAAGGATTATTACAACGACAAAAAAGAATCTATTCGTGAAAACAACGAAGCGGCTATCAACCATATTCGCAAACGTCAGCAAGAACTGGCCAACAGCTCTTATGAAGACCGCAAACAACTCAGTGAGAATTATAACGCCAAAATGGCGGCCCTACAGAAATCCTACGACGACAAGTTGATCGACACTCGAGATAAGCGCCAAGCACAACTGGCGATGACAAAAGCCGATTCCGCAGAAAAAATTCAAGAAACACAGGAGCACGCACAACAAGAAGTCGCGCAAATCCGTAGCAAAACTGAAAACGACACTCGCGCAGCAAAACAACGCTACAACAAAGACATGACTGAAATAAACTCCTTCAGTGAAAAACGTCTTGGCGAACAGCGTGAACAAAATGAGGCTTCTTTAAAAAATGAAATGGAGCGTGGAAAAGTCACCCAAGAACGCCTGCGCACCCGTCAAGAAAAAGAGTTCGCAGAACTTCAAACTCGCGGCGAAAAAAAGATCGAAACAGAACAAGTTCAGCAGGATAAAAAACTTCAACGCATAAATGCGGACTATGCCAACAAATACGACAAAACCCATAAGGACTGGGCGCAAAAAGAAGAAAGTCTCAACAACCAATACAGCAATCGTTTGATCCACAACAAGCAGTCCTACGAACAACAGCTTGGAACCCAAAATGAACATTTTCAAAGCACTTACCAAAAAAATGAAGAGTCTCAACGGGAATCATTGGACATCCAAAAAGATCGCTACACCAAAGAACTGGCGAACACTCGTCGTGAATTTGTAGCAGCGACAGCAAAATATGCCGAGAAAAAAGACGATCCTTTTTACAAGATTCAAGATCGCGGCAGTGAGATGACTGAAACGAGTGATGCTTACACTCTGAGAGCCTATGTTCCCGAGCATGAGAAAGACAACATCAAGATCTCCGTCCAAAGAGATCGCGCCGTGGTCAGTGGACAACGCTCATTTAAAGATAAGTTTGAAGACGAAAATAAGTCTGTCAGCTCAAATAGCTATCAGACCTTTCGTGAAGACTTCCCATTCTCACAACCCGTCATTACTGAAGGGATGACCCGCGAACGCGATGGCGACTGGGTGGTCTATAAAATTCCCAAGCTAAATAGTGTTGGCTTTAATCGCAAAGCCTAAGATGCAGTCGAAGTTGATTTTGAGTTGAAGAACTGACAAGGCATCAACAATTCTTCCAAAAACAGAGCCGCTAACTGATGACGTCCATCAACATTGGCTTTTTTATAGAGGATCAAAGCTTGTTGCCTCACCGTCGTTTCAGACGTTCCGCGAAGATTGGAAATATCCCGCAAACTCAACCCCTTCAACAAAAGCATACCGATATCCGCTTCAGTTTTCGTTAAGTTCCATTTTTGAAATTGGGCGATGATATGCGGTTGAAGGCCGGCACTTAGGATGCATTTTTGCGAGCAATCAGATTTTGCAGAATCTTGCATGATGATGTCACCTCTCCCCTCATCAGAAAGGAAAAAAGAAGTGCTGTCATCTAACATAAGTTTGATGTAAGGAAAAACTCTTACGAGTCTGTTCCTTTTTACTCAAGTATATTTTGGAGCACTTTCTAACTACACCTTAAGAAGGTAACGAACTTCTGCCATTACAAACTGCAAGCGTCCTTGAAGATCAGCAAGCATTTCAATGTTTGTATACAACTGAGAAAGTGCATCTTTCTCAACGACAGGCGTATCAGCAAGCTCATGATAAGAAGTATGCGCAACGGGCTCTTGAGAATGAGAAAAAGATCCAACGAAAGTCTCCACTGCAGATTCTTGAACTTCAGCGATTTCATTTTTATTGATAACTCTCATTTTCTTCTCCCTAGCCCCTTTCAGGGCGCCGACTTAAAAGTCTATTGATCTTCGCAACCATCTCTCAACTTAAATAAACTTACATAGAACTTTTACAACGCTGGGTTCTAATATTCGCACTTCAAATCCGCGACATCTCCCGATGCCAACTGGGTGCGATCTGCCCCCGACGCCAAATACGTGGCCATAACGGAACCACCTGAGTCCTTGTGCTTCAAACCCAAGACATGACCCATTTCATGAAGAATCAGGGCCTCAATATTCACAGCTCCAGTAGACTTCCCTTGATTCCAATAAAATTTAAAATCCTTCTCGTTCACTCTGATATCTGCTTCCTGAATCTGATCACCATTCCAGTGCATACTTGTGCGAGCCTGTTCTGAAGCTCTGTTAGCTTCCCAAGTGTTAAGGAAGTAGATGAT
>JBLMWG010000258.1:0-4907 GCA_050257115.1 Bacillota bacterium | reverse complement strand
GCCAATGAAAATAAGACCGGCCGGGAGATTTATTGGATTTGAGGCGAGGGAACTCGCCTAGGCCCTGTACAAGGATGAAAAATATTCTTTAGAAGGTCATGGTTCCCGACGCATAGATCACGGAGGAATTTTCATCCATCACCTGGATATTGGAGTCCACGCCATTCGGTTTTAGAGCATTTCCTGAGTTTGAGTGGCCGAGTGCCACAGAGAATCTTTTATTGATATCATAGCCGAGTTCCTCTGAAATCTCGAAGGACTCACGAATATTATTTTGATAAGTCAGAGCATTGCGGTGAACCAGATTTGCGGAGATCGAGATTCGAGCCGGCCATTCGTAGGACAATGAGAGAATTTGAGAAGATGTGTATTGATTTAAAACTTTGCCATTAATGTCGGTTTCATATTCGTGAAAGTTTTTAGCAAAAGATAAAATTCCTGTGACACTCACGCCAGGCTTCAGGACTGAAGGATTTATGGCAGCTGTGAGGCTGGTCGTCGCTGAAGCAATAGAGTTTTGTCGTTTATAAGAATCTTTTGAAGTTGGTATCACACCGCCAACACTATAGCCCAAAAGAACCGGCCACGAGATCAGTGTGGGGTTTTTGCGAAAAGAGATCGATGTATCATTCCAATCACTCATTTCTGGGTTGGTCATACTTTGAGTATAGCCGCCATCAATACGAATAAGATGAATTTTCGTTAAATTGATATTCACGCGAGCGATGTAGTCCATCCCATCTTGTCGAGTCCCATCTTGAAAGTCATAAAGATTTGTCGACCGAGAGGCTTGAATAAAGCCACTGACCATAGGGAACTCACTGGCTTGTTCTGCCCGCATGGTAGAAGAGTTGAACGCTGCATTTTGATTTACTGCCACCGTACTCGAGGCAGTTTGATTGGAGGCGGCTTTACTAACTTTGCTGGCAGCAAAGGACGGTGTCGAAACCGCCAAAGTCGTCAGAATACTCATCACAGAAAGTAAGTCGATTTTCATTACGGAGTGCCTCCGCCGGATTAAGTTGCAGAGAGGATGCCATGGGAATGAGGTTTGAGGAGCAATATAGGTGTTTTAACGGAAGCAGACTGTCAAAGAATTAGCCAGCCGCCTCCCAGAAAAGGCCCAGAATCTGTGGCGTGTGTTTTGGTGTGGGCCTCGGTGAAAGTGGCGAATTTATTTTGAAAATTGTTTGGCCCAGATCCAGAGTTGATCCGGAGATAGGCCTTCGGTACCCTCAAGCTTCCAGTAGTTTGGCGGCCAGACAGCTTTATTAAAGTGCATAGGTTGAGGCGGTATGTGTAAAAGCTTGCCAACCAGTTCGGCACAATAGAAAGCATTGTCATCCCAGGAATACCAGAAATCAAAAGGCTTCCCCAAATAGGGCGTCACTTGAGAAAGCTTGATCTCAAACGGAACTTCAACGATGTCAGCAACCACGCCATGATGTTGAAGGTCTTCCCAAGAGATAATTGCGACACCTTCGCCGGGGTAAGAGTTCAGCCATTTGTCACCAATATCATCAAACTGAATAGCGGTGTGGGAGAAGCGGCCACCGGGTTCATACTGCACAAGTTTGCCGTTGGGACCATAAAGCTCGAGGAACGCAATACGGGTTTTTGCAAATCCAGGAAGAGCGATGAAAAGAGCGATAATTGACAAGGAGAAGATGTTTTTCATGGGCAGCTTGTACTTTTAAAGGCGTTGAAAGTAAAGGGGGCATGGGTAAAACTTCCTGCTGTTCGGTGTATTGACACCAGCCTGGTGGATTTAGCAGGATGTAAAGTGTGAAAAATACATCTCGAGATTTTATTCAGATATTTACGGATGGTGCTTGTTCTGGGAATCCCGGCCCTGGTGGTTGGGGGGCGATCATCTTATTGCAAGATAATCAGGTCACAGAATTGGGTGGTGGTGACCCATCGACCACAAACAATCGTATGGAGATGATGGCAACCATAGAGGCTTTGCGTTTTATCGCCGAGACTCCGGGGGGTGTTCATTTTTATACCGATTCGACCTATGTCATCCGCGGTATCACGCAGTGGATTTTTGGCTGGCGTAAGCGCGGTTGGAAAACGGCCGAAGGTGCGGAAGTTTCAAATCGTGATCTTTGGGAAGAGCTGGGGCGACTGGTGCAAGCTCGTGGGGCCGGCAATAAAATTGATTGGCGCTACAGCCGCGGCCACGTGGGTATTCCAGGCAATGAACGTTGTGATATTATTGCCGTGAAGTTTTCTAAAAACGAATACACCAATTTGTATCGTGGGAGCTTGGAAAGTTATCCCATAAATATTTTGGAGATTCCCAAAGACTTCTCATTGCCCGAAATGAAAGGCCCCACAGAAAAGAAGGCGGCTTTTAGTTATCTCAGCAATATTGGTGGCTTGGTGTATCGTCATAAGGATTGGCCCTCTTGCCAAAAACGCGTGAATGGTCAGTCGGGCGCCAAATTTAAAAAATCAACCTCAGCATCTGATGAAGTCGAAATCCTGAAATCATGGGGGCTGACTGCCAGCACTCAGATCAAGGAAGGATAGTTATGGAAATAGCAAATAGACATATTTTGGTAACTGGAGCCAGTCGTGGTATTGGTCGCGCTTTTGCAAATATGTGTGCCGAAGACAAGGCGTACTTGCACGTTGTTGTTCGTAAAGAGGACGATGAATTGCAAAAAGAGTTGGAGAATGCCGGAGCGAAGTCTGTGACTCAATGGGTGGTGGATTTGTCGTCTCGCGAGTCTATCGAGCAACTTGTACAGCAGCTAAAGGATGTTCAAATCGATATTTTGTTCAACAATGCGGGCACTCTCACGGGAGGGCTGCTTGAGGAGCAACCTCTGGATGAGATTTATAATATGCTTCAAGTGAACCTGAATGCCATTGTTCACCTGACGCGTGGGTTGTTGCCGGGAATGTTGGCGCGACGCAGAGGCAAGATCATCAATAACTCAAGTATTTCAGCTTATATGCATTTCCCTGGCGTATCGACATATGCGGCATCTAAAGCCGCCGTGGCGGCGTTTACAGACTGTCTTCGTGTTGAGCTGAAAGATACGGGAGTCAGCACGTTGTTGTTGTTAACACCGGCAGTGAAAACGGGCTTGTACCAGGAATTTGAACGTTTGCATGGGCCGAGTCTGCCTGTGTTAAATGAGGTCATTTCTCCCTTAAAGTACGTGCAAATGATTCGTGAAGCAATTTTGCATGACCTTGAATTATTAGAACCAGTTGGTTTGGCAGGTGTCGGACTGAAGGTTGCGAAGTATATCAAGCCGCTATTTGATTTCGGTGTCGCTCATCGTTTTAAACGATAGATGATATTTGAAGACTGCGAGGGCGCGAGGTCCTCGCAGAGTGAGTTTCTATTTCTTCGGTTGGAATGTCAGCGTGCCAGAACCCACCGGACCTGTGATTGTCACCTTAATTGTTTTGCCTTCGATAGATTTTACGGGAACCGGGAAAACAATCGAGTACGGTGTATAAAAACGATTGTGGTAGGGGTAAAGACTGGTGAGTTCCGCAAGTGCGATTTTAAGTTTCGTTACTTTTCCTTCGTAGCGGCGACCATCAACATCCAGGAACGTTTTCCATAAAGTTATATTTTTTGACAGGTCATCATTCTTGCGTTCGGGAGTGAAAAAGCTCAAGAAAACTTCTGTTTCCCGATTCAACTTTTCTTCGCGTTTCGCTTTTTCGGTCTGAAAGTGCGATTCATCCCAAAGATAAAAACGGGCAAGCTGGTCCATCTGTGCTTCAGAAACTTCTGAATTCAATAGGGTCGCTTGAATTTCAAGAGTGTTATACAAGCCTGAATACTTTGTTGTGCGGTCGGAGTTCTTATCGACGATTTCGAAATACTGGTCTTCTGTGCGTAAGGCACGTCCTGATGGCATGATCTCGTAAGAGGCACAAGCGGAAAGAGCTAAAAACAAAACGATGAAATATTTCATGAGCGAGACTCCAAGATACTGTCCAAGAACTTCTTAATATCAGCAAAAACCGTGGTGCGCATTACATCGTTGATCACTTCATGCTTAGCATTAGGGTAAATGTAGACTTCCTTTTTCTTGCTGCTGATGTGCTCATAGAATTTTTTGCTCTCAGGGGTGCTGCAGACGGGGTCATTTTCGGGCAAAAGAAACAGCACAGGTTTTTTCAACTCATTGGCGCGAGGACGAACATATTCCCATGACTCCAACATTCCCATGAAAACCCCCGGCGACATTTTTGTGTGGCGGAGGGAATCTTGTTCATATTCACGTAAGACATCCGGATCACTGGAAAGCATTGAGTTATTCAGCTCATTTCCCAAGGTCACTTGCGGTAAGATCTTATATAAAATCCCAGCGGCTTTTGCTTTCAACTGGGGAATTGGTAAAGCGACACCTAAAAGAGGGGCGCTGATGATGGCCGCTTGATAGTTGAGATCAGGATTGCGTATCAATGTTTTGATCTCAATCAGGCCACCCATGGAGTGACAGTATAACACCACCGGTTTACCTTTGATTTTTTCATTGGCCATGACCATATCAAGAAAGATCTTGTAGTCTTTGCAGTAGTCATCAAAGTGTGCGGCGTAACCACGACGACCCTCAGAACGACCGTGACCACGCAAATCCCAACCATAAAAAGACCACTGGTCGTTGGCAAAGGCCTCGATCAAGCGGTGATAGGACTCGGAATGTTCTCCATGTCCGTGTGTAAAGATGATGGTGCCCTTCGCGTTGGGATTGTCCCAAACCTGAAAGAATAAATTGGTGTTATCGAAACCCTTAAAAAAGCCTTCTGATCTCTTATACATAGAACAAGATTGCCGCCACCTTTTGGGTAAAACAAGTCATTATCGGTTGTGGGTCGCAGGGTGCCAGAGGAAAGCCTAGGAGGCAGGGCTAGTCTTTACTCTGATG
>JBLMWG010000257.1:0-4113 GCA_050257115.1 Bacillota bacterium | reverse complement strand
TTTGTTACCCTCTTTTTTCATTTCAATATATTCAAGGCGGTTGGAGTTCAGATTGCGGAGTACAACTTTTTGGCGTTCGACACGAATGATCGAAGCCATGCCTTCGATTTCTTTTCCTGGCGTGTAGGAAATGACCTGGTTTTTACCTTTAACTTCAATAGAGGCGATAGATTTTTCAGGAACGGAGTGAACCAATGTCCCGATAAGATTAAGTGGTAATTGAGAAGGCACTGGATCAGCTTCTTTTTGACCGGCTTCGCCTTTTGATTTGTCTATTAATTGATCCGGGATCAAGCCATTGGAGGCGAAGATATTGCGACCCGTGATACCGTTGTAGACACCACTGCTGATGTAATTATCTGGAGCGGGTGGCTTAGGACGCGCAGGAGGAGCGGATTGTGGAAGCATGCGATCTCTGTATGCAAGAATACCAAGGTCCGCAAGGCAATAGCCGACAAAGACGAAGAGAATGTAGGAATACCATTTCTCAAAAGGCGGGCGTTGATTTTTCGAGTTGCGTGAAATCACGGTTGTACAATCCTTTGTTTTTACCAGTCCCTAGTCCATGGGCCTCATTAAAGCCTATCAAAAAGGCGGGGATGCTGCATCAAAAAATACATGCTGGACCATAGTCCTAACGCTTATATTTTATGATTAAATTTTAAAAAGATAGGTCATGATAGAGTTATGAGAATTCTCTACTTCACGGATGGAGCAGGAATTGATCTACAGGGGATTCGTGAGTCAGTCTTGCGGATTCCTGAAGTGCTGACCTCCCTTCGTCGCGGCCAGGAACAGGCTCGCTACGTAGACTTAATGCAGGTTATGGCACTACCTGATGATGAATTTCGTCAGGTACCGAGTGTGTTACGCACTCTTTTGATCAACCTTGTGCAAAGAGGCTTACACCAACGCTGGGTCAATCGAGATCAGCGCGCGGATTTGATTCTGAGAAGAATCAATCATCGCTCATTGGATTCTATCAAGGCTGAAGTGAATAATTTTATCCAAAGCAAAATCGAAGGTAAGGAAGTGGCAACCAAGGATTTACACTTATTGCATTTCTTCAGCCGTGTCGAAATCACGATTGTTGGCCCGGGCTATGATGAGGTTGAATTCTGGCTTCGTCGCGAAGTCGCCACTCGGGCGGGGGTTAAAGTCCTTATCAAGGACGTCATTGAAGCTGATCCGCAGTTGGATTGGTTCTGGCCTCAGGTGCGACAAAGTTTCACGGACAATCAGCAACCTCTGGTTTAGTCTGACTCTATAAAGTAAAAAATGGCTCCATTTCGATTGGACGTTCATTTGACGGATGAAGGAAGCCAGGGGTCTCGCGATCGGGCGGAAGCAATAGATATACTCCAAAAGGCAGTTTGGATGAAATCCAGTTCATCGGACGTCGATAGATAAATTCCGAACGCATTTGATTGTAAACCAAGAATTCATTTTCGTGAGCGTCATCAAAGGCCTTCCATAGAAGGCTTTCGAAAATGTCGCCATTGTCTGCATACAAGAAGTTTAGATATTTAAAATTCAAACTTGCTTCGACTTTCAGTCGGGAATAGGGCTTTGTCAAAGTCCGTGTCCAGCCGAGCATTTTTCCAAACTTCAAAAATTGACGGAAATTATGAGCCTTCAAGCCATATTGCATGGGAATAAAATCTTGAATGCCGCCGGAGCTCCAAGGGGCCACGCAGCCGACAATGTTTTCATTTTTGTCGAAGGCAATGAGGAAGTTTTCAAGCTTAAGACCTTTCCAACGTTCCATTTTGTCATAGAAACTTTGCGCATCCCACACCGTGGACAAATCTTTTTCGCGAGATTTTTGCGAGATATAATAAATCAACGCATCAATGTTCGCTGTGCTTCCGTGGCGAATTCTTAAGTGCGGCAATGGATTTTCCGCCCACGGCAAGCGACCATGCACAGAAACCATATTTAATCGGCGATAAAGATAATAGCGCGGCAGCGGACGCTTCACTGTGCGAGGATGCACGAACGCATTGAGCGCCTGTATTTCACTCAAACTCATCACAGAAAACAAGTATTTGCTTTCCAGTGCTTGAGAGACCTCGTCCATCACGGGCAGAAAGTGTTGGCCCCACTCCAAAATAGCTTTACGGTTGGAAGAAATACGTAAATCTCGACCAAAAGCGACGGGTTGAACTTGGTCGTCTAAAAACACATCGCGAACCACAAAGCTGGCCATGCCTTCGAGCTTGTTGTCCTCTGTGAGCTTGTAGGTGATATGCTTTTCGCCATGGATTTCGTAGGGCAAAAAGAAGTCGCCATCGCGATCAATTTTCACTTCAACGGGACCACGCAGAGGGAAACTTTTGTAAAACTCGACGAGTGCTTTGGAGTCTTCGGGTTGTGCGACTTCCAATTTCATTAAGGTTTCTTCCACATAACTTCAGCTTCGCCCATGGTGCTGTTGGTCCAGCGGGCCGCCACGAAAAGGTAATCACTCAGGCGATTTAAGTACTGTAAAGTCAGATCATAGCGATCATCTTTGACAGCGATTTCTGCGGAACGGCGTTCGCTGCGACGGCAGCAAGTGCGTGCAACATGCAGATGTGAAGCGACAATGTGGCCAGCCGGTAAAATAAAGTTACGCAACTCAGGGACTTGCGCCGTAAGCTCGTCAATGTGCAACTCAAGATAGCGAATTTGATCTTCGTGAATGGCAGGAAGAATCTTAAAAACTTCGTCTTTTTCAGTCGCCAGAAGGCTGCCGATATTGAAAAGTTCATTTTGGATTTTTTCCAAGCTTGGGTCTAAGGCGTGAAGCGCGGGGTATTGTTGAAGGGTGGAGCGCACAACTCCTAAGTAACTGTTGAGTTCGTCCACAGTTCCATAGGCTTCGACGCGAGGATTGAATTTTTCTACGCAACTGCCGTCAACCAGACGTGTGCTGCCTTTGTCGCCAGTGCGAGTATAGATCTTTGCTTTGGGAGGTGTTGTCATGCTTTTACCCTTTTCAAATTCAGTGTCGCGTTTTACTCTGGTTGGGTCAAGAGAGGTCCCATGGAAATCACAGCTCCGTTATTAGTAACGATTCCCCATTCCGGCGAAAAAGTGCCCCCACAAACGCCGTGGTTGAGTTCTTTGCCTGAAGAGATTTTGATGTGCGATGTCGATCGTTACGTGGACTTTTTGTATGAACCAGCTTTGCGCAAATTGAATGTTCCCTTTGTGAAAACGGAATGGCATCGCTATGCGGCGGATTTGAATCGAATACCTGAGGATGTGGATTGTACATCGGTGATTGGCAATCAAAACCCTGCAGGCAGTTTTAATCGTGGGTTTCATTGGGTGATGACTACTTATAAGTATCAATTGATGAAGGAACCTATGACTCAGCAATCTCACGATGAATTGGTTAAATTGGTCTATGAGCCTTTCCATACCAATATCAAAGAGCTTTATGCGCAACTTCATGGTCAAGGCTATAAAAAAACTTTCCACATTGATGCGCATTCGATGCCATCGGTCGGGACAAGTGAGCACCGAGATCCAGGTGAGAGACGTGCGGATATTGTTGTTTCAGACAGTAAAGGTAAAAGCTGTGACCCACGCTTTAAAGACTTGGTCATTGCGGCCTACGTAACAGCGGGCTTTAAAGTGGGATACAATTGGCCTTATTTTGGTGGTCGTGTCACAGAGCAGTACGGCGATCCGAGCCGTCAACAGCACACTTTGCAAGTGGAGATGAATCGAGAACTCTACATGGATGAGAAAACCAAGAAGCTCAAACCTGAAGAAGCGAAAAAGGTTCAAGAAAAAGTTCTGTTTGCTTTAAGCTACATCCGCAACAATTTGCAGCACCTCCTCTGAACTAAGTCAGAGATGAAGTTCCTAACGTAGGGTGTCGAAGGCTGAAATCCATAGTCACAGAGCCGGTCTTAAATTATTGATAAGTGCACATAATTTTAAGATCGTTCGTGAGGGAATGTTTTGACTTCAGACAGTACGCCCAAGAAATCTTGGATTAAAAGAATCATTAGGCCTCTTGCTTCCTTGAAGCTTGCGGTGTTTATCATCCTGGCTATTGCCGTTATCACTGCGGTGGGTACTTTTGTTGAGGCAAAGTACGATTCCTATGCTGCCAGA
>JBLMWG010000256.1:0-3403 GCA_050257115.1 Bacillota bacterium | reverse complement strand
GAACAACGGCAGCAAGATCCTTCTCAAATCCTTCAAGCTTTTTTTTCTCCGCCTCTAAGGCTTGAGTTGCGGCTCCTAGTTGTGTCTGTAGGTCTGCGTATATTGGATCCTTCAATTCCGGGTTTGGATCCGGCTTATTGCAGGCAGTAATTAAGAAAAGAATAGCAAATGCAGTGATGATTCTCATAAATATGGTTGTTCCACGTGGAACATCGGAAATAATCATAAAAACCTAAGGTGTGGCGCGAAAAACTGGTCTTTATTCTTGAAAGAATCATAGAAAAGGTAGATTTTTTACATATCAAGGAGGAATGATGGCTAAAGCAATCTGCATAGCTAATCAAAAAGGTGGGGTAGGCAAGACGACGACGTCAGTAAATCTATCTTCTGCTTTGGCTACTCTTGGCAAGCGCGTTTTGTTGATTGATATGGACCCACAAGGGAATGCTTCAAGTGGTTTAGGTATCAAGCGCTATGAAGGGCAGGATGCTAACTCATATCACGTGCTCATTGGTGAAAAAACTTTAGCTGAGGCTACTCAAAATACAGCGAATGGCAATTTGAAGATTTGTACGGCGAATCCAGATCTAGTTGGGGCGGAAATAGAACTTGTTGATATGCCGCAGCGTGAGTATCGCCTAAAAAGTGCAATAGCTAGCGTAGCTGACCAATATGACTTCGTCATTGTTGACTGTCCACCCTCACTTGGCTTGATTACTCTGAATGCTCTAAATGCAGCGGATAGTTTCCTTGTGCCTCTTCAGTGTGAATACTATGCATTGGAAGGTTTGAGCCAACTTCTGAATACCGCGGGATTAATCAAAAAGAATTTAAATCCACAATTGCACATTGAGGGTATTGTTTTGACGATGTTTGATGTGCGCAATAATTTGAGTCATCAAGTTGTTACTGAAATTAAGAATCATTTTGGTGATAAAGTATTCAACGCCATTATTCCGAGAAATGTCCGCCTCAGCGAAGCTCCGAGCCATGGTCAATCCATCCTGGAATATGACAGCAAATCGATAGGTGCGACTCGCTACCTTGAACTAGCTCATGAAGTTATTGCTCGCGCAGCAGTTAAAACAACTTCTGATACCACTTCGGAAGTGAACAACAATGCTTACGAAGGGGAAGTAAATGTCTGATATCGCTGTCGAATCATCAAACAAAAAAAAGGGTTTAGGCCGCGGACTGGGTTCTTTGTTAGGTGGGCCTAACAGTAATGATTTGGCGAATGCACCGAAGACTGCTACCCCTCCCACTCAAGCAGCTTCCGTGGTCCAGGCGCCAGCGACTACAACGATAACTACTCCTGTGGGTGCTGCCGCAGCTCCTGTTTTAAATGTTGCTCAAACTGTTGCCCCTCCCGTGGATCCAGAAAGCAAGATTTGGAAAGTAGCGATCGACAAGCTCTCTCCTGGTAAATATCAGCCGCGTAATGTTTTTGATAAAGAAGCTCTTCAAGAGCTCTCTCAATCCATTAAAGAAAACGGCATTCTTCAGCCGATCGTTGCTCGTCGTACGACGTCCGGAAAACTTGAAATTGTAGCAGGTGAACGTCGTTGGAGAGCTTCGCAAATGGCGGGTCTTCACGAAGTTCCAGTAATCCTTAAGAATTACGATGATAAACAAGCTCTTGAGCTTGCGATTGTTGAGAATATTCAACGCGAAGATTTGAATCCAATTGAAGAGGCAGAAGGTTATTCGCGCCTTATTTCTGAATTTAAATTATCTCAGCAACAAGTGGCAGAAAAAGTAGGCCGTGATCGCGCGACTGTAGCAAACGCCGTTCGTTTATTGGCATTGCCTACGGAAGTAAAAGAAATGATCTCTAAAAATGATCTTTCTGTAGGTCATGCAAAGGTCTTATTGGCTTTATCAGACCCAAAAAAACAAACAGAATACGCAAAAAAAGTAGTGAATGAGAAAATTGCGGTTCGTAAGCTTGAAAAAATGGTTCAGGCGATTGTTAGGGGTGATGTCGAAGAAGAGACACCAGCCAGTTTTGACTCTAACGTTACGCAACGTCTTATAAATGGTCTTAGTGATGAGCTACAAAAGATCATGGGGACCAAAGTGAACATTGATTATTCCCATTCAAAGGGTAAGATTAGCATTCACTTCTATTCCGATGATGAACTGACCAATTTGGTAGATAGGTTGAAAGAAGGATGGCAGTAGCAATTCCTCAAGCAATTCAAGAAGATGTACTTTCTGGTCATGTGACGGCGATCCTTGATCAAGGGACTTATTTCGAAGGAAAGCTCAGTTTTGAAGGTACGGTGCAAATTGGCGGCGACTTCAAAGGGGAAATCTTTACTAAAGACACAATAGTCATTAATGAGGGCGCCGCTGTGATCGCCCAGATTGAAGCTGATACTATTATTATAAGTGGAAGGGTGGAGGGAAATCTCTTTGCCCGTCGCAGGGTTATTATGCACCCACCAGCTATATTTAAGGGTACTGTGACATCGCCAAGCTTGCGAATCGATGAAGGCGTCGTTTTTGAAGGCGCTTCATACATGCCTAAAGCATAGACAGAAATTAAATTCACATATTCTCAGTCGGAAAATGATCCTTGACCTTTTCCGGCCTGAAATGCTACTCCCGAAGCTCAAAAAAACAGTAGGGATTTCAACAAAATGGACATTTTTGGACAATTAGGCATCAACACAACTGCCGGCATCCAGTTCGTATTTTTCGCGATTGCTTTGTTATTTCTAACAAAGTTTGTTTTTACTCCATACGCTCATGCTCTTGAAGAAAGAGAAAGAAGAACCAAGGGCGGTGAAGACCTAGCTTTGGAATTTCAAGCAAAGTCAGTTGAGTTGAACAGTGAATATGAAGCAAAGATTCGCGATCTAAATCTTGAGATTAAAACAATCATTGATGCTTCTAAATCAGAGGCCAACAAGCAGTATGAGGCGACTGTTGCGAAGTCTCGCAATGAAGCAGATCAACTTGTTGCAAACAACAGAACCAAAATTACATCCGCTGTTCAGTCTGCTGCTCAGGAGTTGAAATCTCAAACTCAAGCAGTTGCATTGGCAATCACTTCTAAGTTGTTGGGAAAATAAGATGAAAGTAATAGTTAACCTTCTTATTCTTTTGGCTCCGGCAATCGTATTTGCGAATAGCCCAGAACATGGTGCTGAACACGCAATCGAAGTTCCAAAGTCTGTAATGTATCAAGCCATCAACGTTGCTATCTTGATTGTTGGCCTTATTTATTTCACTAAAGATGGAATTGTGTCTTTCTTTGGTGGCCGAAAAGCAGCTTACCTTGAAGCAGCCCAAAAGTCTGCATTTGCGCGTGAACAAGCAGAACGCGAATTCGTAGATATCAAAACAAAAATTGCAAATCTTGATAGCACCCGCGCAGAGCAAGTAGCAAAAGCGA
>JBLMWG010000255.1:0-3263 GCA_050257115.1 Bacillota bacterium | reverse complement strand
TTAATTCCCAAAACATTCTCAATGGTTTTTTCGTAGATATCTTTTTTAGCGGGTTTCCCAGGGGACGATTCTTTCTTGCGAACGGTGCCGGTGTCGAAGACAAAAGATCTAAATAGGTCCGCTTCGTTATGAGCTCCATTGATGGTGAAGTGATATTCACGGTCCTTGCAAAGAGCCGTCATCTCGACAGGATCTTGCAGGATTGTCTTGGAGAAAAGTTGGATTTCACTGACATTGAGAGTTGTGATCTTGGTTTCCAACGTCGATTCGGGAGAGCTTTCGATATTTTCAATCGCGCATGGGAAGATAATAACCAGCGGAGCTTTTTCTTTGATGCTTAAATTGTTCGAAGGCAGCGTTTTCTGTGGGCTGCTTTGCAGAAAGTCCATAGTGGTCACAAGTAAGCCCCACGGATTTTCCAATGTGCGCTCTGTCGAACTTACTTTTAGGTTTAAAGAAATAAAAAGTTCACTGTTTTTATTAGATCCTTCGCTGATTTGTACCACCACCAAGGCCCGATAGGAGTCCGGCTCTAGGGTAATCAACGAAAGCAATTGACCATGTTGGTTTAAGGATTTCACCTGAATTTTTTCACGGAGTCTTTGAACTTCTTGAATGCGTTTTTCGCGCAAATCAGGTGCCATTAAAAAGCTCAGTGAAGTTTGTGATTGCCAGAAGTTGTTAGAGTCATAATTAAAATAACGATCCAAAAATTGACGGACGAACGTCAATTTTTCCATTTCACCAAGCTGGAAGTTCTGGAGGGATTCTGAATGGCCAGTCATATCTGTGGTGACCGCAATCACTCGGGGATTGCTTTTAAGTCTCCAGTACAACACGCTGACGCTGACAGCCCAGATAATGCTTGCAACACAAAGAATCTTCCACAGCTGCTGACGCATTATTCACTCTTTTCAATCGGCAGAACTTCAATCATCTGATCGCGGTGGTATTTTTTGTTTGGGCCTTCATCAACCCATTGATCAATTTTATAGAGTTTGATTTTAGCTTTGCCGCTTTGGAAGTATTTGCGATCGCCATTGCCTTTGGTTTCTTTAAGTAAAGTAGCCGGGCCATTTTGGAAGAAGTCCAGTTGCGCTTTCATTTTTTCATTTTCTAGTTTCATGACATCAATGTCTTTTTCGTCATTGAAATAGTAATTTGCGGCAACGGCAGAAACGACGCCAATGATTCCACCCCAGTACAAGGCATGAAGTTCTGGGCGTTCATCCGCAGGAGCCGTCGCACTACCAATAGCGGCGCCAACTCCTATACCCGCGAGAGTGGTTGCTAGTCGACTTTTTTGGTTTGTGGCACAAGCTGAAAACAAGAAGCATAAGCTAAGCAGAAGTACTGATTTTTTCATGTACTCATGTTAGATTTGTTTAGGTTGTGAGGGAAGGAAAAAGTGCCGGGATTAATAACTGATCCCGGCACTTTAAGGCATTTAAGAAAGCTTTTGGATGATAGCATCTGTGAAAGAAATCGTAGACCCTTTTCCGCCCAGGTCTCCCGTACGAGCGTTGATGTCGGATAAGGCCGCGATCAAAGCCGTCATGATTGCGTCCGCTTTGGCATTTTCACCAACATGCTGAAGCATCATCACTGCAGATTGCAACAAAGCTGTAGGGTTGGCTTTGTTTTGACCTGCGATATCCGGCGCAGATCCGTGAACAGCTTCGAAGATCGCCGCTTTATCGCCGATATTGGCACCAGGAACGACGCCCAAGCCACCGACAAGGCCGGCGCAAAGATCTGACAAGATATCACCGTAAAGATTTTCAGTAACGATCACATCGAACTGCTGCGGGCGAGTGACCAACTGCATGCAGGCGTTGTCGACGATAACATCTTTTGTCGTGATATTTGGATATTGCCAGCCCACTTCTTGGGCCACTTTTAAGAACAAACCATCAGACATTTTCATGATGTTGGCTTTGTGAACGATTGCTACTTGTTTGCGACCTGTTTTTTGAGCCAAATCGAAAGCATAACGTGCGATGCGTTCAGAACCTTTGCGTGTAATACGTTTGATACTTTCCGCAGTGTTTTCATCAACCATACGTTCAATTCCGGCATAAAGGTCTTCGGTATTTTCGCGCACGATCGTCAAATTCACATCAGAGCACACGCATTGAACACCTGGCAAAGAGCGTACTGGTCTGACATTGGCGTAAAGATCGAATTTTTGCCTCATCGTCACGTTGATAGATTTGTGACCACCACCCACGGGGGTTGTTGTAGGGCCCTTGATGGCGAGTTTGTTTTTGTTAATGGAATCAACGGTGTTCCCTGGCAATAGATCACCTAGTTGAGCCAAGGCGATTTCACCAGCTTGGTGCTCTTCATATTCAAAAGGGGCGTGCACATGCTTAAGAACGCGGATTACTTGAGTCATAATTTCGGGGCCGATGCCGTCACCAGGAATAACAGTCAATTTCATCATAGAAGGACCTTTCTTATTGGGGATGATCTCGGTGTATCAAGAGTTGCCGGGGACATCAAGTTTCGAGGGGTTGTTGTTTCGCGCGTGGGAGGTGGTCTGGAGCTTTTTCGGCTCTCCACCTGGAGGCGGGCTATGGGACGGGAGGGGTGGGTACGCCTGGACTCCACGATTGTGGGTGGCCACCCGGTTGGTCGTCTCAAAATGAGACTGTACAGGATGCTAAAGCAAGCCCTGGGCCAGCCCATTTGGGGCCCTTTTGCACCACACTTTACGGCGAGGGGGTGTCTGATTCATTGACAGTAAAAACATTAGTAAAATTAGTAGCTTAAATTAAGTAGCTGGGGCTGTCTGTGTATTGGACGCGAAGATAGCGTTGGCCGGGCTTTTGGAGCGGCTCGGGAGCTAATCAGTAAAGACGAGTGATTTCAATGCAATAGGATACAAGACCGATTTTCGAGGGATGGTCCTTTCTTTGTAATAGAAAAGACCAGGAGGATCGAGTTCATGTGGAAGTCCCTTGGCATCATTATGCTTATGGCATCAGCCCTGTTTGTGACGGCCTGTGCGCCCAAGTCTCAAGAGGACTGCGGCTTTGTACAGAACGTCTATGGCGAGCGCGTGTCTTGGAAATCTGATGTTCCAGTGACGATGTACCTCCATGAATCTGTTCCTGATGAATACGTGGATGCAATTGTTTCGGCCGCGGACACTTGGGAGAAAAATGCAGGTCGACGCTTGTTCAATATTGTGACGACAACAAGAATCACTGGTCCGGCGGAGCCTCATAAAGACGGAAAAAATATCATCTACTTCCTTA
>JBLMWG010000254.1:0-6713 GCA_050257115.1 Bacillota bacterium | reverse complement strand
TTGGCAACATACCCATACAAATTAGTATCTGCCCCTGAGAAAAGAATCGGATCTTTGCTTATCCATCTCCCCGTCTCCGCATCATATTCCCTAACCCCAAACTGCACAAGCTTCGTATCGGAGTCATAAATGCCCCCAGCAAAACCGAACGGTGTAAACCCAGGACTCGTATCTGAAAGCACTCTTCCGAATTCATCGTAACTGATCTGTTGAACAATCTCACCTGTGCTTTTATTGACCACCATCACAATTGAACCCAACTGATCTTTGAGGAACGAGTACTCCACACCGGACCTGATCATGTAGTCAGGACTGTGACCCTGAGTTGCATACACATAAACTGAATTTAAAGTTCCGTTTTGATTTGCATCCGCGACAAGGCGACCTCCCTCATCGTACTCAAAGTATTTTTGAATAACTCCATTAACTGATTTTGCGAAACGTCGGTTCTCTCCATTGATCGTGTAAGAAATTTGAGTTCCATCGGTAAGCTTTGCCGCAGTCAACTGTCCTTGACTACTATAGGTAAAGGTTCTTGCCTGGCCATTGCTTGTGTTAAGAATGGACGTCACTTCGCCATCCGCACTTAGGCCATATTGGTTGTTTCCATAAGTCAGAATACGATCTTGACTGTCGTAGGTGCCACTTAGAACTTCACTATTGCGAGTCGAACTTGTGCGATTACCTTGCTCATCATAACTATACTGACTGGTCACGGTGCCATTGAGGTTCACTTGGGCAAGTCTTCCTGCGATGTTGTAGATATAGCCATAAGTATTTGAACCAGCAGACGTTTGAACGGTATTTTGGGTGATGCGACCCAATTTATCCCGAGTATATGATTCAGCATAAACAGTGGAGCCTCCGTAAGTATAAGTGCGGGATGTGGCTTCTCCAAAAATATTATAAGCGATGCTTTGCTGAACACCACCATGGATTGTCCCAACAATTGCCGGAGTTCCAGAATCCCTTTGTATTTGCAAACTGCCTACAGAAGATAAATAGCCGTCTTGATCATATCCAAAACTTAGACTTTGTCCTGCGATAACTTTACTCGCCAGCCGGCTTGTTCCTAAATTATAGGTGTTCTGTAAACTAAAGTTAAATCCACCTGTATGCATTTTTGAACCTAGAAGGCGCCCTACCCACGTATACGTTGAGGTTCCCGAGTTCGCTTCACTTAAAAAAATCAGATGGCCATACTGATAGGACATATTGACCGTACTCTCAGCAGTATTGAGGTTCTCGAGCAAGCCTGTTGTTGTATTATAGTTGTAACTGACAGTTCGTCCATCTGCCCTTTGTAAGGACGTCAGTTGGCTATCAAGATTATAAGTAAGCGCAAGACTATTCCCGTTATTTTGCGCAGGCTTATAGATGGAGAACAAATCCAAAACAGTATAAACCAACTGATGTAATTGACCGCGGCCCGTACTTCCTTTGCTTAAATTATTATTTTTACTAGCCTTTATTAAAACTATTCGTAAAAGGTCCAGATCCTCAAACAGCTCTTTGACTTACATATTATTTACATAGTAATTAATATGTAAATGGAGAGCTTACTAATGAGCACACTCGCCCTTCCCGCACTGTCTGACATTCAGTTTGTTTCTGCAGAAAGCCTGCAACCGCCCGCTGGAGTTCCTACGGGGATCAGCACCTTGGATGACTTTCTTTTATGGAAAGGAATTCCCAAAGGTGACTTGAGCCTCTTTCAAGGAAAGCCCGGCACGGGTGCCACCTCGCTGTGGGTAAGCATGACCCAAAAAGCCCACGAACAAAACAAATGGGTCGCTTGGGTTAATGGTGGCACCCAACTCCTCCCCGCCCATCTTGCAAGTCGTAAAGTGGATTTAAAAAAACTGCTGGTGGTGAAAGAGCCCAAAGAACTGGAACAACTTTTTTGGATGTTGCAAGAGTTGATCACAAGTTCCCTCTTTGAGGTGATCGGTTGTGAGATAAAGGAAATGTTTTTTAAAAACCACCAACTGCAAAAACTCAAAAAGCTCTGTCGGTTTCATAAAGTGGCTTTGATCTTTGTTTGTCACAAAGCCAGTAAGTTTGTGAATCCACTTTTTAGTTTGATCATCCAGTTTCAGAGAGACTTTATCACAATTCAACGAGCTCTCCACCGTCCAACACCGTTTACTGTCGCAGGGAGTATGATTTATGCGAACTTTATGCATCAATTTAAAAACACAGCAAGAAAACTCCTCAGCTGAAGCTTTCTTGGTGCTCAGCCCACGTGTTCAGTTTCGTTTTCCGCATTATGTTTTTGTCGATATTGAATCCACAACCCACATGCTCGGAGGTGATCATGGAGTTTTACAAAAAGCCGTTGAGATCGCACGTAAATTCAGTCCTGATGCGAGTGCCGCTATTGCCGACTCCCCTGCTGTCGCGCAAATGCTTGCGAAATGGAAGCCTTTCACTGTGGCTCCTTTTGGTTTTGAATCTCGTGAGTTTTCAGGTCTCGGCCTTGATGCGCTAAAAGATCTCGAGGGACTGCACCCTTGGAATCAAAGCCGCCTGATTGAACACGTAATTTCATTCGCCCACACCTTGGGAATTTTCACTTTAGAAGAAGTTTATAATTTCAGACTTGTTTCACTTCGTGAACGCTGGGGGGATTTCGGTGTTTTACTTTGGAATCGTTTGCACAGTCAGGACGCTCAAGTCATTTCACCTCTTATTCCTCGCGACCCTCTTGTGGGCTATGGCTACTTGGATGATCCCCTAGGCACGGTGCCGTTATTATTCCAACGCATGAAAGCTCCTTTAGATATGTTATTTGCACGCATCCACGGCCTTTCCCGCTTTGTGCATAAAATGGAAGTGATCATGCACTGCGAGTATTCCGACAAACGGCATGTCTTGATGATTGAGCCCGTCAGTGCCAGTCGCGATCAACAGTTGTTTGAAGATTTGCTTTACAAAAAAATGGAAAAGACTGAGTTAGAAAATCCGATTCGTGAATTTGAAATAACTCTGTTTGATGTGCCAGAAAAAATTCAACAACTGGATTTTTTCGAACCTCGTGATAATTCTGAAGATCGCTGGCGGCGCTTAATCAGTTTTGCCAAACAAGCCCAATGTGAAATGGGCTTTCTGCAAATGGAAGCAAGCCACTTTCCAGAAAAAAGCTTTTCCATGGTGACAGATTGGCCTGAGGATTTCCGCTCTGAAGATTTGGTCGAACGCCAAGACAAGGCTCTGCAAGTAAAGAACGTTTATGCGAAAGGTTTGAAGGAAAGTCCTCGCCCCTCTCTTCTTTTGGAAAAGCCGCAGGTTATTTCTAATGCAGAATTAAACCAATTACGTTTTGTTTCCTCGATGCCCAGTGAACGAATTGAGTCCTCGTGGTGGCAATTGACTTCTCAGGAGTTGAAACACCGCGATTATTATTTTGCTCTTTCTTCACAGGGTCAACTCCTGTGGATCTTCCAAGATAAGACCAGCTCACAATACTATTTGCATGGCTATTTCGACTAATCAGATCATAAAGCGCTCCCCTCAAGCGCTGGCACCCAAAGCCAAAGGTTTTGTGGAGCTTTTAGGGCGCAGCAATTTTTCTTTTCTACGTGGAGCCTCCTCCCCCGAGGAAATGGTCGAGCAAGCAATTCATCATGAATATGATGGACTGGCATTATGTGATCTCAATGGTCTCTATGGTGTTGCGCGAGGATATCTGACGGCGAATACTCCTTCAGCATTTACGGCTTCCGCCAAAGCGAAAGAGGGATTTCGTTATATCATCGGCTCTGAGCTCACCTTGACCGATGAAAGCTACATCACTTTAATTCCGAAAAACAAACAAGGCTACACCCACTTATGTGAGCTTCTCACATTAGGTAAACGTCAGGCAGCCAAAGGGTTTTCGTCTCTGAGCCTAGAACAAATTGAAAAATACAATGGTGATTTGTTGTGCATTGCCATTCCCCCTATTGATGACAAACGCTACGAAGCTCTGGAGAAAGTCTTTGGTGATCGCCTGTACATCCCCGTGTGGCGAGACTTTACCTGGGAATCCTATGAGTTTTATGGTCAAGCCCTAAAGCTGGAGCAAAAATATGGCGCACAACTTTTTGTGACCCAACGACCGTTTATGCATACGCGTGAACGCAAAAAAGTTTTTGATGTTTTAACCTGTATTCTTCATCACACCACTTTGGAAGAAGCGAAAGATAAACTCATTCAAAACGCCGAACGCCATTTACGCAGTTTCCCTGAAATCTGCTCCCTGTGGGCCGATCGCGTGGATCTTGTGGAGAAATCTGTGGATATCGCCGCACGTGTGAATTTTTCACTTAATGAAATTCGCTACCGCTATCCACGTTCTAATCTTCCTGAAAACAGAACTCCATCAGAACATTTAAGATTTTTAGTTGAAGAAGGATGTAAATGGCGTTTTCCAGAGGGGATTTCACCTAAAATTAAAGCAATTATCGAGCATGAATTAGAACTCATCAAAGATTTGGAATACGAAGACTACTTTCTGACATTACGTGAAATTTGTGAATTTGCTGATCGTCGTGGCATCCTCTATCAAGGCAGAGGCTCTGCTGCGAACTCCATCGTTTGCTACTGCATCGGTCTCACCTCTGTGAACCCAGAAGAAATTGACGTGTTGTTTGAGCGCTTTATTTCCCGCGAACGACGGGAACCTCCGGATATTGATATCGACTTCGAACACAGTCGCCGTGAAGAAGTCATCCAGCACATCTATGAAAAATACAACGAGCGTCATGCCGCCATGGTCTGCACAGTCATTCGCTACCGTTCCAAAATGGCCATCCGGGAAACTGCCAAAGTTTTCGGGATGCCACTGGCCAAGATCAACGACATGGTGAAGTTCATGGGCCGCGATGGGATGCGCCGCCTGGTGGAAGATCCCACAGTCTGCACCCGCTTTGGAATGGAACCAGATCTCTGGAAGTTATTTTTACAAATGGCCAACGAAGTGCGCGGTTTCCCGCGCCACCTGGGAATTCATACCGGGGGTTTTTTGATCACTCAAGATGCGATCACGGAAATGGTGCCCGTGGAAAAAGCCACCATGAATGGACGATACGTTATTCAGTGGAACAAAGATGATGTGGCCGTTTTAAAACTGATGAAGATCGATGTGCTTAGCCTTGGAATGCTAACGTGCTTACGAAAGTCTTTTGATCTTTTAAAAAATCATAAAGGTCTCAGTTTTAATTTGGCTAAGATCCCAGCCAACGACACTAAAACCTATGACATGATCACTCGCGCTGAAACCGTGGGCGTTTTCCAAATTGAATCCCGCGCACAAATGATCACCCTGCCGCGAATGAAGCCAAAGAACTTCTATGATTTAGTTATCGAAGTCGCTCTGGTTCGTCCTGGCCCCCTGCAAGGGGGCATGGTTCATCCTTATTTACGCCGTCGTCAGGGATTGGAAGAAGTGAAATATGCTCATCCGGACTTGATACCTATTCTTAAGCGCACCCATGGTGTTCCTATTTTCCAAGAACAAGTGATGAAGATTGTGATCGCTGCGGCGAAGTTCTCTCCCGGCGAGGCGGATGAATTACGTCGAATCATGTCTTCTGCCTGGAGAAAACGCAGCACCATGGATGCTATCCGCGGGCGTATCATGGATGGCTTTCGCGATCACGGCATCACCCAGGAATATGCAGAACAGATTTATAAAACCATTGAAGGCTTTGCGAATTACGGATTCCCTGAAAGTCATGCGGCAAGTTTTGCTTTGCTGACTTACGCCAGTTGCTATCTAAAGTGCCACCACCCCGATGTCTTTGCGGTTTCCCTGCTTAACAGTCAGCCTATGGGCTTTTATGCACCTCGAACCATCATTGCCGAAGCCCAACGCAATGGCGTAGAAGTTCTGCCTTTATCTGTGCAAAGTTCTGACTACGACTACACTTTAATTGGCACTTGTTCTGAGAACCAACTTCTTCCGATACGTGTTGGTTTAAGGTCTCTGTACAGCATGCCCGAAAAAATGGCGCGTCTTATAGAAGAGGAACGTAAAACCAATGGTGCTTATTTAGATCTTAAAGACTTCATTCTACGCACCCAGTTACCGCGCACAATTTTGGTGAGCCTGGCAGCCGCCGGAGCCTTAGAATGCTTTCATCAAAATACGCGGGAACTGATTTGGGAAATTGAACGCCTCAGTCTAGATCAAAATAGTTTTCTCTGGGGACAGCCTAAAGAAGTTATGACTCAAACAGATTTAGAGGAAGATGACAGTGAACACTTACCCTTTGAGTCGAACTGGGATCGTTTGCGTCGTGAGTATGACAGCAAAGGATTTTCCGTCGACTCGCACCCGCTTTCTGTTCTGCGTTCCTATCTGACACAGAAAAACCAAATGCTGATTGAAAATAAATACGTCCCTTATGCGACTTCCGAGGATCTTAAAAAAATCCCAGCCAAACGCAAAGTACGGGTTGCTGGGTTGGTGTCGATCACACAACGACCACCCACTGCAAAAGGAATGTGCTTTATTACTCTGGAAGATGAATTTGGTTTTATTAACATTGTTATTCACCCTGACGTTTACCAAAAGGACCGTTCAACGATCTACGGCCGCTCCCTTTTAGAAATTCAAGGTCAGGTCGAAAAGGCAGGGGATATTATTAATGTGCGCGCGTTGAATGTGCTTCCATTGCAATAGCTTTTTTCTTACATTCCCCGCACCAACAGGGGCTAACCGGAGCCAG
>JBLMWG010000253.1:0-4862 GCA_050257115.1 Bacillota bacterium | reverse complement strand
GCCTTTGAAGAAATGGCGACCGCAGAGACTCGTTTATTCCCGAAAGTTCCGGGCACAAACTCTTCTGTGAGCTTTAGCCACATCTTTGCGGGTGGTTACTCTGCAGGATATTACTCTTACAAATGGGCCGAAGTTTTGGATGCAGATGCCTTTGAATACTTCAAAGAAGAGGGACTATTCAGCCCCGAAGTGGCGCGTAAATTCAAAGAATTTATCTTGAGCAAAGGTGGAACGGAACATCCGATGGAACTTTACAAAAAATTCCGCGGTCGTGAGCCAGATCCAAATGCTCTTCTTCGCCGTGATGGATTGATTTAATGAAGAAGTCCGTCATAAAGAACAGCGCCAAGTCTGCTCACAATCGCTTAGAGCTTCCTGCAAAAAGCAATATTGCCTTGGTTTATCGCTTAGAGACCACCGAGGCCGTGGCGCTGGCAAAAAAAGTGGCTGAGTTTTTAAAAAAACAAGGCCACGAAGTTTTCACGGCTCCAGGACAAAAACTGGTTCCAGGGACAAAACTTGCGAAAGCCAAAAAACAACTGGATGAACTTTCACTAGTGATTGTTTTAGGCGGTGACGGAACTTATTTACGTGCCGTGCGCATTCTTGAAGGCCGTAGCATTCCTATTTTAGGTTTCAACATGGGATCGTTGGGCTTTTTGACGGCACACAACGCGGACACTGCGTTTGCGACGATCGAAGCCACTATGAACGGTGAAATGGAGCTGCGCCCGCGCTCTATGATCTTTGCGACGATTCAACGCAAAGGTAAAAATCGCGGAGAGTTCCATGCCCTCAATGACGTCGTGATTGAAAGAGGCTCTATGAGCCAATTGATCAACACCTCCATTTACGCCGACAAGTTCCTGGTCAGTGAAGTGAAGGCCGACGGATTCATCGTTGCCAGCCCTTCGGGCTCAACGGCTTACAACTTGGCGGCTGGGGGGCCGATATTGCACCCTGATGCGCAAGTGTTGGTCGTGACCCCGGTGGCCCCTCACAGTTTGACATCCCGTCCTCTGATCTTTCCGGACAAATGCAAATTGGCGTTTAAATTAGATGGCAAAACCCAAAAAGCGCACTTCATTGTCGATGGCCAGAAGGTTGCTGAGATCACAGCTGACGATGAAGTGGTCTTAACACGTTCTTGCTACGATCATTGGATGGTTCGCCATCCGGATCACAATTACTTCCACCTTCTTCGCGAAAAACTCAAATTCGGAGACCGGAGCTAATTTATGTTAATTGAGCTAAAAGTTTCAAATTTTGCGATTATTGAAAACTTACACATCACTTTTAAAGATGGATTGAACATCTTAAGTGGTGAGACAGGTGCAGGTAAGTCTGTCTTGCTAAAAAGTTTATCCCTCTTGATGGGTGGCAAAGGCTCCAGCGACACCATTCGCACCGGAGCCTCCCAGGCGACAATTGAAGGATCTTTTGATATCAGCAAACGTACCGATATTCAGAACAGCCTTAAAGACATGGGCATTGATATCGACGAAGATACATTAATCGTTCGTCGTGTGCTGAGTGCTGGCGACAAGTCGAAGGTTTATTTAAACGGCAGCTTGAGCACCTTAAACAGTCTGCGCGACATTGTGGCTCCGCTGGTGGAGCTTGCGGGTCATTCTGCGCCTTTGATTGAAATGACGGGGCAGCATGAAAATCGCAATTTGATGTCGAAGGGTTATCATCTTGATTTGCTCGACCAGTATGCGGGCACTTGGGATAAGCGTCTGCTATTCACTGAAAAATACAATCGCTATCATGGTATCTTTGAAGAAATCAAAAAACTTGAAAGTGATGCGAAACAAAAAGCTCAGCGTTTGGATTTTTTGATCTATCAACGTGATGAAATCGCAAATCTAGATCTTTCCCCAGGGGAAGATTTGGAATTGGAAGTCGAAGTTAAAAAACTCAAAAATTCGACACGCATTGGATCCTTTGTCGATCAAGCGGAAGAAGCGCTTTACACAGATGATGACTCTGCGATCAGCCGATTGAATGCGGTTCTTAAAAAAGGTCTGGACATTTCCCACGTCGACCCTCAGATCGCAGCCAAAATCGAAAACCTAGAACAAGCGAAGGCACTGATTGATGAAACAGTTTATGAACTTCGTCAGTATGCGAATAAAATCGATGCGGACCCACAGCGCCTTGAAGAGGTGGAAAGCCGCCTGAGTGATTTGCGTAAGTTACAAAAGAAATATGGTTCATCGGTGAACGATATTTTAAAAGCGCTGATGGAAATGGAAATTGAGATTTCCAATCTACAAAACTCCGATGTGAAAATCGAATCTTTGAAAAAAGAAGCGGCCGTTCTATTTAAAGAACTAGAAACTTTGGGACAAGACTTACACAAACGTCGTCTAAAAGGTGCTGAGCTTTTGAAGGACAGTGTGAACGCCGAGCTTTTGGATTTAAATATGAAAGGTGTCACTTTCCACGTTCATATTGAACAAGTGAAAGAGATGACTTCAACGGGCCTCAGCGATGTCGAATTCCAAAGCCAGACCTCTGCGAAAGACGTAAAACGTCCTTTGGCAAAGTTTGCTTCTGGTGGTGAGTTAAGCCGTATCCTTTTGTCTTTGAAGCGTGTGGTTGGTTCTAGCAATCAACCTCGTACTTATTTATTCGACGAAGTCGACACGGGCGTTTCTGGTGAAACCGCTGAAAAGGTTGGCCGCAAGCTTAAGACGATTGGCAAAGGTCAACAGGTCATCTGTGTCACTCACTTACCACAAGTCGCAGCTTTTGGTGATACTCACTTCTTTATCCAGAAGTCCCCGGCTAAAGACTCAGTGGCGATGCTTGTTTCTGAATTAAAGCAAAAAGATCGTGTGCAAGAAATTGCTCGCTTGATTTCCGGTGAGAAAATCTCCAAAACTTCTTTGGCCCATGCTGAACAGCTTTTGGTGGAAGCGAAGTAGTTTTTTCAATGTGTTTATACCCCGCTCGGGGTGTAAACACACCCCAAATGACCAAATTCGACAAGTATTCTACAACTTCCGGTAAAATGTGCTACGTAGCCATTCATGAATTTGTTGAAAGCCAAGGAACATTTTGACTTTACAACATCACGGCCCTTTTTCAGTGCCGCTCCTTCTGTGACACTTTAAAATTTCATCAAAAACAGGAGGCATTTATGATTTTAGTTCTGGGAGCTACGGGGCATGTTGGCTCCAAAGTCGCATCTCAACTTCTTGCAAGCGGTCACAAAGTTCGCTGTGTTGCCCGTCACTTCCCGAACAAAGGGCTTTTCCCCGGGGCTGAATTTGCCGTAGGAGACATCAATGCCGTCTCCTTCTTAGCCGATGCCATGCGCGGATGTAGTGCGGCCTTTGTCATGATTCCCCAAGATCTAAAATCCGACGAACTGCGTTTTACGTCTAACAAAGTCGGCGAAGTCATCGCAGAATGTATCGAAGAAGTGGGACTCAAAAAAGTCGTCAACCTCTCCAGTGTCGGAGCAGACCTCGACAAGGGAACGGGGCCGGTGCTATCTCTTCATGACCAAGAAGACCGACTGAACGAAATCACTCACGCAGACATCATTCACCTGCGACCTACTTTCTTTATGGAGAACCTGCTCCAAGGAATTCCATCAATTACTTCGATGAATCGCTTCTTCGGTATCATTGCAGAGGATGCCCCTATCGATATGGTTGCAGCCCGGGACATTGCAGCCCGCGCCGCTTTCTTATTAGCAAATCCAAATTTTAACTCCCACAGCTTTGAATATCTGCTCGGAGAACGCACTCTAACGTTCCGAGAAGTGATCCGCGTCCTGGGGCACACGATTGGCAAGCCCAGTTTAGAGTACGTTGAGGTTCCGGATCAAGAAATGCGCAACTATATGATAGGTGCAGGGATGAGCCCAGACGCTGCGGATAGTATGATCGACATGAATCATCTTCTTGGCAACGGAACAATTCAAGCTACCTATCGCCGGGACAAGTCGAATACGACTGCCACCTCGATTGAGGCCTTCGCCAAGACAACGTTCCTTGAGGCCTACAACAAGGCAACGGCAGCAGAAGCAGAAAGCAAACGTCGCTGGGATTCAGAAGCTAGACCTTAATGACTTTTCAATTTTCACTCCCCTCTGCTCTCGGAGGGGAATGACACGCGGGGCGACTTGCCTTCATCTGCATGCGAAACCTACTCTAGAGATCTATGACAAAATACGCTCTTCTTTCGATTGTATTTCTTGGAGTCTCTTGCATGCATAAAACGAAACTGGAATTCCCTCTTGCCACCAAGCATCCTCATTCTTTAGAAAAACATGGCGATGTGCGCTCTGATGACTACTATTGGCTACGAGACCGAGAAAATCCGAAAGTCATAGCGTATCTTACGGCAGAAAACAAATTCACAAATGAGGTTCTCTCTCCTGTCAAATCGTTAGAGACAAAGATCTTCAATGAAATGAAGGGCCGAATCAAGGAAGATGAGTCCACTGTCCCTGCAAAGATGGGCGAATACTACTATCTGGCTCGTTATGAAAAAGGACAGCAGTATCCTATTTACTCCAGAAAAAAAGGATCCCTAAACGCGCCCGAAGAAGTTCTTTTAAATATCCCTGAACTCGCTCAAGGCCATAATTTTTATGAATCCTCAGGCCCTTTGATCAGCCCCAATCAACAAATTATGGCCTTTGCTGCAGATACTGTGGGCCGTCGCTTTTATACGATGTACTTCAAGGATTTAAAGTCTGGAAAGCTTTTACCAGATAAAATTGAAAACATGAGTGCAAACCTCGTCTGGGCCGCCGACAATGAAACTGTTTTTTATTCAGAACAACATCCTGAAACACTTCGCACAGAAAAAGTCTATCGCTACAGCCTTAAAACTCATAA
>JBLMWG010000252.1:0-4778 GCA_050257115.1 Bacillota bacterium | reverse complement strand
TGACCTCTCGATGAAGAACTGACTCACGCTCCACCGTTACTAAGACCTTGGCATCTTTAAATGGAGTTCTTAATTGAAACTCCGCAGTCTCACCAGGCTCGTAACTTTTTTTGAATGGAATAAGGTCCGCGCGATCATCAGACTGCGAGCCAAACCACTGAGTTTCATCATCGGTCACTACCCACTGATTGACGTTGGCCTGACTTATATTCCCTTTTGCATCCTTCGCAGTAACGACCGCAACCACCGAGCCGGAAACTTTTGGCTTTCCAGTACACTTGAAAAGTCCGTTATTGTCTGTCTGGCCATGGCAAAGCTCGCCGATCTTTTTTACTTCCTGAAAGTCTTCGTAAGCATAGAAGCCTCCGACCAGACGTTTGCGGTGTGAATAATAACGACTCGTATAAAGATCAACTTGAATACTTTGATTCTTAACAGGGCGTTGTTGCAAATTCAAAGCAACAACTGAAATTGGAAAGCGACTTGGTGTCGCCGTCCAACCATCTGCCTTTACACCAAGTACGACATTCGACGGCCATAATCCAAAGGATCGAACAGCATTTTGAATAACCCCATTTGGATCTTTATATTCTGTTTCCACGCGCAAGCGCTGAGGGCCGGCTCCATATTTTAGTTTATTGATGTCAAAGACAAGATTGCCTGTCTTGTCTAGCTTTGACTCTTGGGAGCCTGATTGGGCAATAAAGCGGGCGTTCTCTTCATCACCGGAGCGAAAGACTCCTTCCTTAATGCCACCATTCGCAAAAAGATATTCATTGTAGTCACTATCTTGCGGTATGAAACTACTTTGCTCCACACTCCAACGAATCTTGAGCGGCAAATCTTGTGCGGGACCGCCAGACAAATAGCTTCCCATAACAGAAAGAGTTGCTGATTTTTCCTGAACATAAAAGGGCTTAGATCCCTGCACACGAACTTGCAGGAGAGGAATACGGAAGCTTTCGACATTTAAAAATCCAACCTCTATGACCGTATCTTTTTTCGGTCCATTCAGACGTAATGACCACCGACCCAACTTAGCCCCAGCGGGAATATTCCACTGCCAGTTCGCTGCTCCTATTTTTTTATCCCAGATCATAGGAACATTGAATGTCTGCAGTCCTGAGTCATGCACGATGCTTAAAGAGGATGGCCACTCCTTAGCTCCTGGCAATGCCAATCCTCGAGCCGTGGTTCGTCTTAGCACAACTTTTCCGGATACATTTTGCTCCGGGCGCAAAAGAGATCTATCTAAAATGGTATGGCCTACTAAACCTTCCTGACGCTCTCCTTCGCCAATTTGAAAACGCCATGGCTCAATACCTTGATCCCAACCGGAATATGTAAAAGTAAAGTCATCACCTTTTTCTGCCACTGCAAAAAAGCCATCCATAAAAGGACCGTCATCATTAGATCCCAGTGACGCTATTTGAATCTCGGCCCATCCTTGACTATCAGTCTTACCTGAACCAACCAGATGTCCCCTGACATCGTAGAGTGATACCTGCGCTTCCATAACCGGAGTGCCAGTTTTCAACTGTGTCACCCAAACCCATGCCACTGAATTTATATATTTCAGGTGCACAGCCATATCCGTTACTAAGGCCGCAGATCTGACATAATAAGGTGCTGCTTTTCCAATGAGGCTTTTTCCAAGCAATGCACTCTGCATTTCAACAACGTAAAATCCTGGGCCTTTTAAGGGAATGCCCACCACTTCGGTTTCAGAAGGAGCCATTGGTTTCTTGACTTGAATCTTTTGCGTGACAGCTCCAACGACAGAAGACTTCTCTGCTCCATAGGGCTCACGCATGACTCTTCCTAAAGCTGCAATAATATCCTTAAATTTCTTTGCAGAAAGCTTTCCTGTCCACCCAGAGAACTGAGTGATGAGTGTTTTCTCCACTTGGCGCATTGTAACTGGCAATGCGGCATTGGGTTGATTTTCAATAACACCAAATTCTGCGGCAAACTTTAACAAAGAAGGATCGTCACCTGTCTCGACCTGCAGAGGAAACTGACTTTGATTGCTCAACTCTCGATTTTCATCATCTTTAATCTTGTCCGGAAGAACGACTTTCAACTTTGTTTTAATTGGGAAGGGTCCTGGAAATTCCAAATAGGAAATTTGCTCTGCCACTGTTTTCCCATCCAAACCTTTTGCAAAAACTTTTTTTCCATCTGGCAGCAGGATATAAATTGCTTTTGCATCTGTCATAGCGATCGGCGCCGTAAAGCTTAAGCGCATAGTCAGTAGTGGTATACAAGGGCTGCCGGTATTTTCTCTCTCACAACTGAATTCAGCTTTAAAAGCCTTTTGTACATTAAACTCGGATGTTTCGTCTTCAAGGGACGATATTCCCTTGGGACTCTTTATGCCCCTAGACCAAACGAGACTGACTTTCGCTTCTGCTGGAAACGCTCGAGACGATTTCAACACAACCCATGGACCTTGAAAGTTCTCTTTTTCATAAGAGTATTGTTCCAAGGCACTCGTGCGAACTTTCTCTGCCTCACCGCCTTCAAGAATCTTTACTGGAACACGGTCTCCAAGGCCCTGAATCACAAAATAGGCGCCTTGTTCTAAAGACTTTCGATCATATTCTGAATCCAAGAAAATCAAAAAGGTCTGCTCGGGATCAATATCATTATAGGTCTGAGGATAAACATTCAGAATATGTGGGCCGCCCGTATTGAAGCTGTAGACTTTATCTCCCACTTTGATTTCACATGAACGTCCACCGGGAAGTTGTTTGTTGAAATCATAAACCCAGTTTTTTGTATCAATCCAACGACCTTGGCCATTCTTAAAACAATCACTCTGCGCAGGTGTATCTATGCGATACTCTCCGAGCTTTACCATTGGGTTTACAAACTCAATACGAACTTGCTCAACGTGCCGTTGAGACCCAGTGGGCGTCACTGATTTTACGGAGATTTGTTGTTGCGCAAAAGATGGAAAGAATAATAAGAAGGCTAATAGATTCACCACAAACTCCTTTTTGCTTTATCAAGCTTCGTTGGACCAAATACCGTCTGTCATTGTTTAATGCCCTATGCCTTAATTGACCTTTGAAAGGTCAATGTCATACAGGTCCTTAGTCGAGTGTCAAAAATGGAGAACACTCAATTCGATCAATAGGCTTCGTCCGTGCGATACTATAAGAGTTATGGAGGTTTATATGACCGCTCAAACAAAGGCTTTACTCACTCCTAAAATCCAAACAGGCAAACACGTGCTGTGGTTTTACCTGCTAACATTTCTAGTGATAGAAATTATCCGACACACGGCGAATCATTAATGACACAAACAACACACGGTGTATGATATTGCTTCATAAGACTTTCAATAAGGGAGAAAGACATGAAGAAATTTATCGCACCAGTCCTTGCATTATTTTTTGTCGGCGCTTGCGCACACAAACCTGAACCAGTAGCTCCAGTAGCACCACCACCTCCTCCTCCGGCTCCAACTAAAGCTCAAGCGGTATTGAAAGCTGCTAAAGGAAGCAAAGTTAAAGGCGTTATTCATTTCATCGAAGAAAACGGTGAAGTTAAAGTCGAAGCTATGGTCGAAGGTTTGAAATCAGGCCCTCATGGTTTCCATATCCATGAAACTGGCGATTGCACAGGCGACTTCAGCTCTGCTGGTGGTCACTTCAACCCAACATCTACAAAGCACGGTTCTATGACTTCTGCTGAACATCACGTTGGTGACATAGGCAACCTAGTTGCAACCAAAAAAGGAAAAGCAGAATCAACTGTGACTCTCAAAACGTCTGTAGAAAACTTGATCGGTAAAGCCGTTATCATCCACAAAGGAAAAGACGACTTGAAATCTCAACCAGCGGGGAACTCTGGTCCTCGTGAAGCGTGTGGTATTATCGAAGCTCTTTAGTTCTCAGTACAGCGTGGTGCCGGTGCTTTACTCTTTTTCTTTAAAGGTAAAGCACCGGCAATTGCTAGATTCAAAAATACAGCTTCAATTATCCAGCCCTTAAAAATCCAATACACTACAGCTTCTGAACATCTTGCTAAGACGTAGAGAATTTCTCTCCGAGAGATTTATCTTTTCTAATCTAATTTTCTGAATAGATGGGATTTTCTACGGAAGCTCCCTGCATGCCCTGATGCAGTCGCCCTCTGTTGGCGCCACGATGGCGCCAACCGGACGAAGCCCGGCAACAGCCGAGCCTGGAAGGCGTGGCGACGGAATCTGGGTATACAGGGAGCTTCCGTAGAAAATCCCACCTACCCAGCAAATCGTCGCACTTAGGAAAGACTAAACCGAACGAACCTTCTGAGAAATTCGACCGAAGATGTTTTCTCCTTTGGAGTTTAGCATCTTCATCTCAATAGTATCGCCCGCTTTCATAAACGGAGTTTTGATAGAGCCCGTTTCAATTTGTTCGATCATTCTTTTTTCTGCCAAACAGCTTGAGCCTTTAGCGTGATCTTCATTGGAAATAGTTCCACTGCCGATCAAAGCACCTGCTGGCAAATTTCGTGTTCTTGCCGCGTGAGCTATCAATTGACCGAAATGGAAGTGCATTGCCCCTGCATTGGCAATTCCGAAGAACTCACCGTTGTATTTCACATCAAGTGGCAATTGGATGCGACCATCTTTATAGCCATCAGCACCCAACTCGTCGACAGTCACTGCAAATGGAGACAACGCTGAAGCTGGCTTACTTTGGAAAAAGCCAAAGCCACCCGCTAGTTCTTCAGGAATCAAACCACGCAAAGATACGTCATTGATCAACACAAATAATTTAATG
>JBLMWG010000251.1:0-10255 GCA_050257115.1 Bacillota bacterium | reverse complement strand
ACTCTGCGTTTGGTTTCTCTGGCCAAAAATGCTCGGCGGCTAGCCGTGTGATCGTGCTGGACGAAGTTTATGATCGTTTCACAGATCGCTTGGTTGAAGCAGCTCGCTCTATCGAAGTCATGTCTGCGGAAAATCCAAAAGCTTATATGGGCCCCGTTGTGGATCAAGATGCTTACGATCGTATTTTGAATACAATCTCAGAGGCAGAAAAATCGAATAAGTTGTTGTTCAAAGGAACGGTGCCAAACACGGGCTTCTTCGTTCCACCGACAATCTTTGGTGATGTCCCTGGGGATGCACCACTTGCCCAACAGGAGATCTTTGGTCCGGTTGTCGCAGTCATCCGCGCAAAAACATTGGATCAAGCCATTGAAATTGCCAACAGCACGGAGTACGCATTGACTGGTGGTATGTTCTCTCGTTCTCCGGCGAATATCGCGCGTGTGAAAGAGGAATTCGAAGTGGGTAACTTGTACATCAACCGTGGTATCACAGGTGCAATGGTCGATCGCCACCCATTTGGCGGTTTCAAAATGTCTGGTATCGGTTCAAAAACCGGTGGCCCGGACTATTTGAAACAGTACATGGAGCCAGCGGCCGTGACTGAAAATACTCTTCGCCGAGGCTTTGCTCCGGCTGAAGAATAGTGATTGTTTAAATATATACAGACTTAAGGCCGATCGATAGATCGGCTTTTTTTTATGGTCCAGACCTAGGACTGAATCACGCCAAAATCAGTCAATTTTTTATTCACATTTTCCGATCAGCTCTACATATGGTTCAACTTTGGGTTGTTATAGGTTTGGCACTTTCCGCAAGCGCAGTTTCCATTTTGGGAGCCGCGTTTTCAATTGCAGGCTTGGGAAAATTATTTTCCGGGGCCGTTCTTGCCGTGTGGTTGATGGCGGGATCTCTTGAGCTTGCTAAGTTCGTGACAGCAGCATACCTTCACCAGACGTGGAAGCAACTCAACCTTGTGATGAAGACCTACATGGTTGTGTGCGTAGTTGTTCTCAGCGGTATCACAAGCATGGGTATCTTCGGATTTCTGTCAGACGCCTACCTGACCTCTTCTTCAACATTGGAATCAGAGACCATCAAGCTTGATAGACTAAGAAATGAGCAGGTCGCTGCCAATGCGGAAATTGATCGTATCAATCATGGTATCGATGAAATTCCATCAGGCCGTATCACAAAAAAAATGCAGGCCCGCGCCGAAGCAGAGCCTCTGATTCAAACTTTGAAATCTAAGGTCAATCAGCTTGAAGGACAAATCGCCCAGGCAAAAATCAAAATCATCGAAGTAAAACAGAAAGTCGGCCCCCTGATTTACATCTCCAAAGCCTTCAATATGGATATCGATGCCGTCGTAAAATATCTAATTCTGGTGTTTGTATCCGTATTCGATCCACTCGCGATCTGTTTAGTCATTGCTCTCAGTGATGCTGTCCTCAGAAGGCAAAAAGGCGTCGTCCCAAACACCACCCCCAACGCATCAACCTTAAAAATGCGTTTTGCGGAAAAGAGCGAGTCAGGACCTCACAAAGAGGTGAGCTAAATGAATCGCTATCTGCGCCTGGTCGGTGCTCTACTCCTGTTGGCTCCTTTTGTGAATTTTATCATCAGTGTAGCTATGCTTCCACCGGCTCCAAATAAGTGGACGTTGGCGCATATGAGTGCGATGTTTTTTGCAGCCAGTCCTTTGCAGTGGGCACTGCGAGCTTCAAAGATCGTCATTGGCTATTTGATGTTACGAGCTAAGAGCTCTGCTTGGCTTCCCGTTTTAGTTATTCTGGCAGTCACTATCGCCTATAACTTTTTGACACTCTCGCGAGACTTCCGCACGAATAGCTTTCAAGCAGTTTCCTCACTGCTCATCAACTTTGTCCTTTTTGGAATAGTGCTCAACGCAGAAATTAAATCACAAAAAGAACTTAACGCAAAACTTGCTGCGGCTCGTGCTGCGAAAGCCGCAGGAACGAGTACGGCAACCATTTCAGAACCGATCCGTGCTGTTGAAGACGATGTGACTCCCCTCTTGGCACCCTCGGAGGTTGAAATGGAGTTCCAAATCGCCAAAGGCTCTCAAATTGACTTCGAAGGTCTTGGCCAGTTTGCTGAAGTCATCCACTGCAAAGATGACGAATTATGGATCCGCGGAACCCACATGGTCCCACTCGGGATCACGTCTCGCCCAGTTATTCTGGAAAGCAGCGACCATCACACGAGCGTGCGACTCCACTATCTGCGCAATGATGGTCCCGATATCATGATATTCAAAGTTTCTTGAATGGCCAAAATATGGTCTCAGCCTTGCTGACCTTCAGTGAGAAGCACCTCTTTTCTATTGAGGGCCCCCTTTATTACACTGACTTAGATCACCAAAAACAGGAACATTGCTCGTACTATCAATCGGAGAGCTTGTTGCAAAATTAGAATACGTCGTGACCATACAAACATTCAACGCACTTCGCATATTTTGATTGAAGGTGGTTGCGTTGCTAAACATACTGTCCATATTAGTAACTTGCGAAGTATCAAAGCTTGCAGGTAAAGCCTGATTAAAGCCACTGGATGCAAACATATAACGCATCTTCTTAACATTTGAAGTATTAAAATTAGATGGCAATGGCTGATTGTAAGCGCTCGCTCCATAAAACATGTAACTCATATCGGTAACGCTTAAGGTATTAAAACTTGCTGGTAACGGCTGATTGTATAAAGTCGCGCTCGCAAACATATTTCTCATATCCGTCACATTCGAAGTATCAAAGCTTATAGGCAACGGCTGATTATAAGAACTCGCACTAGAAAACATAGAATTCATAGACGTCACATTCGAAGTATTAAAATTTGAAGGCCAGGTCTGATTATAGGCATAGGCATGATCAAACATACTACTCATGTCCGTCACCTTCAAAGTATCAAAACTTAGAGGCAACGGCTGATTGTAAGAAGTCGCTCCATAGAACATATAACTCATATTCGTAACATTTGAAGTATTAAAGCTTGAAGGCAAAAGCTGATTGTATGCACTCGCGTTTGTAAACATCCAACTCATATCCGTCACCTTCGACGTATCAAAACTTGACGGCAGGGGCTGATTGTAAGAAGTCGCTCCATAAAACATACTATTCATATTCGTCACATTTGACGTATCTAATCCGGCAAGAGACTGATTGAAACTTGTTGTCCCTATAAACATAGAGGACATATCAGTTGCTGTACTTAAAGCACTACTCAATCCCACCACATTCGTGATCTCTGTAAGTTCCTTGCAATAAGCAAACATTAAAGAAGCAGACGCAATCTTATAACTTCCTATACTATTAAGTTTTTGAATGGATTTCGTCGTACTCAGAGAACCATTGGAACAAAATTTCAATGTATCTAAATTCAATTTACTTGGCCAAAAGCTAACGATCACTCCGGCATTTCCCGTCGGGTAAAGGGTTAATAAAACGTCCGTAGCGCCCCCTTGAGTTGCTGTTGTCACAACACCACCCGTATTGGATTCCACATCAACAGTCATTGAAGAGGCGGCCGTCATTCTGATTCCTGGATCATTTGTGGTTAAACCCAAGGTTACTACAATTGGGTCCGCGCAAGTTCCTTCGATATTTTTTTGGCTAGCTGTACAAGCAAGATAAGTGTAACTAACACTGCTCGAAGTACAAGCGGTGCTATTTCCGACGCTGTCTTGAGATTTCACATAAAAATTATAAGTGCCTGGTGCGAGTGCAGAAGTCGTTAAGGTCAAACTTGTAGAGCTCGCTGTGCCCGAAGCGACTTACAAGGAGCAAGTATTATCAGTGTACAGAGTGATGATGTCGCCAGAAACTATATTCGTAAATATTAATTCAGGAGTACTCACTACTCCTGGGCTCGAAGCCGGACTAAACAGAGCCACCGTGGGAACCGAAGGCGCTGTATTGTCCACGGAGATAGAAGTAGCTCTTGAAGCAGCCCCAGATACATTTCCAGCATTATCGCTGCTACTTCCCGCGGCGATGGCAATATTAGTTATGCTGCCATCCCCAGTGCAACTAGTTAAAGTCACCGTCGCTGATGTCGATCCGGTTGTTGAAATACCAACGGAACAACTCATTCCGCCGGAAGCTGTTAAAGTCACATCAGCACTCCCTAAACTGATGAGGTCAGCTCCCGTATAAGTAACCACAAATGTAATACTTCCTGCGCTGTTCACAGCAGTAGCGCTTGGGGCACCAATGGAGATACTAGGACCGGTTCTGTCACTAGTGAATGATAAAGTATTTGAGACAGTATTATTAACACCCACTTTGGTAGTCACTTTATTTGCCGGAAGTAAAATGCTCACAACTCCGTCAGCAGTCGGGGTAAGAGTTAATGTATAAGTGCTATATTGATCTGAATATTGGGCTGCACCGACTGTATTCAAATTGCTGACAACACCGTTTGTGACCTGAAAGTCAGACAAAGAAAGTCCTGAAACTCCGACACCGGCAAAATCGACCATCACGACAACGCTCGATGCATTTGTGGGACTGGAAATTAAAGGATCAAAGGAAAGAGTCGGGACAGGAACCCGGTTGTCATATGTGATAGAAAAAATGTTGGATTGAATGTTGCCGTTCCCATAGATATCAAGAACCTTGTTTGCGTCTAGGCTCACGATAATATTGGATTGATCAAAGGTCGGATAGATTGTTAACTGATAGCTCGCCCCGCTACCGCTTAAAGTTTTCAACACCACGTTTTCTGTATAAAAGGAATCCGCAGTCAAGCCTGTGACTTCTCCGCTAAAGCTTACATCAACAATGATCGGGCTGGCATTGGTAGGATTTGTATAACTGTGCGTTGTGGTTCCTATTGAGGTGACAGGTCTATTCTGATTGATACTAAAACTTATGTTTTTAGATTCTACAGGTTTACTTGATCCACCTATTAAAGTGAGAGTTTGAGGTGGCAATTGAATATTCACCTCCCCTTGGCCAGCCACCAGATCCGCGACCGCAACTACCTGGAAAACACTCATACTTCCATTGACTGGAGTAACCGTAATACTTCCGCCCGTCACATTGAAATTAGAGGCGTCTAATTTGACCACCTCCTCGCTGAGGATAACGGTCATACTAATAGTGGAGTTATTCGTATTAAGGTTTTCGGTGGAAGAGATAATGGCTTGAATGGTCTCTGCCTTCAATCCAAGTGAATCGGTAATCGAAGCGGACAGTGAACAACCAGAAAGAATCAGCCCCAAGGAAAAGCTAAAAAGAACCAAAGACTTTCTATTGAAAGCCCTCATGCTGTTCAGCATTTCAAAAGCGTGCCCGACAAAGGTCAAAAAACCACCTACATGAGAATTGAATAAATCATCATATCGGTAGAATGAGAGCTTTTCTTAAATGGGTTCATCTCATATCAGGACGAGAATCAAAGACCAAAGCCTAGGGAACCTAGACCGTTTCATTTTGATATATAGAAAAAGAAAAAGGCCAGCAGTGACGCTAGCCCTTTTTTAATTTTAAAAAATTAGAGGTGAGAACGTCATGCTCCGCGAGTACCTTCCCTGGTATCACCCCTCCCGTAAAAATAATTAGACATTGTTGTTGAACACAAAGCAAGCGCCTTATTTCACTTTTTTTCATTTTCTTCCATACACCATCATTCACCAAAAGCCTCTGCTCGCGCACAAAACAAAGCCACTCAACGACTTTACGAAATACCCCCGCGAATGTCGCCACTTCACCACCATCATCGACACCTGGGACAGTCCTACAATCTTACAAAGGATTATGTAACACTCTCTCTACTAAGAACTCTCAACGGCAAAAAAAAACGAAACCCAAAGGCTTCGCCGAAGTATTTTTATATTTAGGAAAATTTAAGACTATTCAAAAAGATTCGGATGCAAGGCCCGACTACGAAGTCAGACGGGCCTTCTTCAACAGCCATTTAGAAGTCAGAGATGGAATCCGCCAACTCTGGATAATCTACGAATGGATTGCGATTCCCCTGAGCCGCAAAAATCTCATTGTTGCGGCGAGCCTCTTCTTCATCTACCGGATGCTCGTGATTCCACTTCTTCAAGATCGCCTCTTCTTCGGAAGAAATTGGCAAGTCATAGCGTAATGAGAAATAAAACAAGGCGCGAGCAACACGGCCTTTATGATCTTGAGGTGGCTCAAAAATTTCCTCTGTACCTGCAGAACCAACACCAAAACGTGATGATTTACATTTCAAAGTTTGAGTATCTCTTGTCACCTCACCAAACCAATTATTACCACGAATTGCATTCATTTGAGAATCTGTTGGGAACAAATGATGAAGATCTGACTTTTGAGTTTCTTTATCAAAGAGACCGCTGAAACGACTTTGTGGCCATGTGTGCTCGATATTCACGATGGTGTTGTCAGGAATCTTATCTGGAGCTGGAGCATCCTTACTGAAGTCATTACCTGTTTTAAGGTTATCGCAGTACATGTCTTTAACCGCATATGTCTTCGTCGAATTATCAAAAGAGATATAGAACTTGCCCATCAACCAAACTCTGGCACCATTGTAGCCAATTTTCACGTGGGAGTAGCAACCTTTTTGTCCTGTACAAGATGTGACCAGTTGATCAAAGCCACCTTCTTGAGGGACGTGAAAACTTCTTAGAACAGTTTTAATACTCGTCGCTAGTTCTTGGTTAGAAACACCTGTTGCCAGGTCGTGATAAAACTTATCCCCATAATAAGGAATCGTTTGAGATACTTGCGCTGCATTTGCAGCAACTACGAAAATCAATGATGTAAATACAATCACTGACTTAATGAGCTTTGTTAGCTTCATTCGGGTCCGCCATTTCAAAAAAGGGGGTGATTATTCAGCCTCTGACGGCGACAACTTTTGCAGAATTGAGAGTTTCATGTCAACTTGACTCTAGAAGATTTATGTCAAGGTTTTGTCAATATGGCGGAATGAGTCATCAGCCCTCGGCGATATCCCAAGCCAAATAACAGTCCGAAGACAGTGCCACCCAGGTGAGCTGCATAGGCAATTCCACTCCCCAATCCTTCCGGCGTTGCCATAAGATTGGCTACATCCACCACTAAAAATAGCGGAAAAAATAAAAGAGTCGGTAAAAAGATAAACCCAAAGTAACCGGCAATAGGAGATATAAAATAGAAATAGCGAATCCTAGGCTTAACCTGAGCTACACAATAAAATGCTAATAAGGCACTGATAGAGGCGCTCGCCCCCACCATCGGCACGGTCCCATGGGTTTGAGAAATTAAAAAACCCAATCCTCCAGCGACACCGCCCAAAATATAGACGACCAATAATATCCCACTCCCAGCCAAAGCCTCAACGGCCGCTCCGACCACGATCAGAAAAAGGATATTAGAAAGCAAGTGGACAACCGTCGAATGCGAAAACTGATAAGTGATCCACGACAAGGGACCTTTTTCTAAAGAGCTTAGACCAAATCGAAATAGCAACTGCTGTTTATATTCATTCCGGAACGACTCCACTTCCGTTCGCCAAGACGCAATCTGCACTTGGTCCCCATGAAATGGCAACTTCTCTGCCTTTTCCAAAAACGTGGCATCACGAAGAGCATAAGCCCCTAACAATGTCATTTGCTCGATGTTTGAACTTTGCAGACGATGAGCCCAATCTGGTTTTTCGGCAAGGGCGGTCGGTGATAACTTCTGCAGATACTGATAGTACAAACGACCGGTCGTGATCATACCGTCCGTCTCGAGAATCTTTGACGACTCCATTTTAGAAGCCGGCCCACTAAAGATCAGAAAGAAAATAAATATATTCAAAACCACCAACGTCATGGTTAGCGGATACTTTACAAAATCTTTCGGACTAAGATTCTCTGGGCACGGAATGATCATTGGACCTCGTACTTCTCTTTGAAGTCTTCAATCCAAGGTTTAGTATCAACACTCGCTGGCACACGAGATCCCTTGTTGGCGTTTTTCTCTTGCTGCAAGGCCCAGATCGAACGCACATACTTTTTATCCATAGCACGACGTAGAGGCTCCACCTGTTGGAGCTTTTGAATCTCTTCAAGACTGCCCGTAATATCGTGGCGAGCATATCGATCCTCAACTGCTAACACTTGAGTGATCAGAAGTTTTTGTGAGGCCTGATTAAGACGTTGCTCGTCTTGATTTTCCAAATATTCAGCCAAGGCGCAAGACGATGACGTCGGCGCTTCACAGGCTTTTTTAAAATATTCCGTTCGTTCATCCCCTTCAGCCAAAAGATACTTCGCTAAATAAGCCATCTCTTGAGAATTCACAGGATCATTCCACAATGAAGCCTCAGCTTCCTTGTTCAGACATTCCGCCGTAATCTCATTAAGCACAAATAAGGACAACGCCGCATCTAAACGATCGACTCCCTGCAATTCAAAACCTTTCAATTCCTTGCAGCTCGCCACCGCTTCAGGCGTTGCTTCGCGATACTCGCCGATAGCCAAAGAGTGGTAAGTTTTTAAAAAACCGACCAATGCAAAAAGCGCTATGAACAAATAGCTCAACTGAAGCCATGAAGATATAAACCGTTGCTCTAAAGGAACCGGCCCCTCATCAGGAACCTGTTTAAGAGTCATCACCACGGTGTCAGAAGCGCGCTCATGGAAAGCGCGACGGAGAGGATGGCTTAACACCTCAAGGAATGGCAGTGCTAACAGTAAAAAACTTGCACAGAAACCCAAAGCCCTTATCACGCACTGAGCATAAGTTAAACGGTCTCGCAGGGTGGGATAGCTCACAACACGCATTTGCATAAAGAACTGCCCCGGAGTTGCCTGCCAAAAATACAAAAAAACCGACTGCAACAAGACCACAATCGTAATACCCGCACTAAAAATCAAACCTGCAGCAACCAAACCTTCCTGCGAATGCAGGCTGACCATAAAGAAAGTTTTTGCCTGACGAATGAGCCCCGCCAAAAGAAAACTTACAATCGGAGAAAAAATAAGGAAATCCAAAATCAGCGCTAAAAAGCGATCTGCCACAAACGCCACTGGAGTTTGTGTTTTAGGTTCTTTCAAAGGATGGATATCGGGAGCCGACAAATCTGGAAATAGCATACAGATCGTATCGGCTTGAAACAGACAGAGCTAAAGTGATTATTGTGTAAATCTCAGTGATTGCACACGTCCCTCAGAGTCGATTGCAAAGTGTGCTTGCCCGACAATAGTCTTAGAGGAATCAATAAGATTAAAAACCTGTTCCGTATCCGAAGAGGTCGCAGAACTGACTTCCACATAACCACGACCAAAGGCGTCCGCATACTTTTTAAGAAACTCTAGTTTGTCGCTAATCTTTAGTGGGTTTTCACCTGCTTGGGCATCAATGAACTCCAAAGTTTCAATGCGCCCTTGAGCCAACTTCATTCCGTATTTTCCCTCAAGGTAGCCAAAGATAAGATCATCACGCAACGTCGGCTTTTCCGCCAAATTTGCCATCAAAGATGACTTCTCTGAAGAAAGCTTCTTCGCGATTTCATGTTCCCATTTTACATCGCGTGCGAACACAGCAGGTTCAAAGCTAGCGATTTGACGATTTCCACGAGCACCAATTCCGGATTCAGAGCTATCCACCAGCCACTGATTAACAAATACTGTCATTAACAAGACTGAGGCAATGGAAAGAACCAACACGGCTTTTTGTTCTTGAGCTTTGTCTTGCAATCTCTTTCTCAAAGATTGGGCTTTTGGAAACTCGATCACCTTAGCGTTCTCCATCTGAATTCTCCTCGCTCGTTACTCATCGGTAGACTCTAAAATTAGTTGCGAAGAGCATGCCGTCTTAAATACCCTTTTATTCATTTTTACCGCAAAAAGGCTGAGCAAGCGTACAAAACTTGTTTGACGTACCATTTTGATCGTCTCATGAAGAAACAAAAAAATCAGGTCCAGTTCCTTAAAGATCCAAAGATCCTTTAACCCAAGAATCAATACCCATCTGCATTTCCGCCAAACTGTAATACAAAATTTTATCGAGTTGCACACCCTGCCCTTCGATGGCATGCCCCTTCGCACTGGTATAAAAAGCTTCGGGAATCGATATCTGTACTCCTGGGCCCAGCTCATTCAATGGATACCAAACCCCGACTAACAACTGACCTCGGCTCGGGGCTCCCCAAATGGGACTTTTCCGAAACTCTTTCAGGGCCTGAGCTACCATTTCAGCCACTGAAGAGCTTTTGCCATCCACTAACACTTTGACAGGGCCACGATAGCAAGAATTCTTTGCGAAGGTCT
>JBLMWG010000250.1:0-5525 GCA_050257115.1 Bacillota bacterium | reverse complement strand
ATTAATATCAGCCTTTTCATTCGACATTGTCAGGATACGCGGAGATGACAAAGTTTTAACTTTGTTTTCGCTCTCTGATAAAGCCAATGCGGCAGAGATACTTCCGAAAACGTCCAACGTTCCCACATCGAGGTTCAAGTTGAAGTTACCAGCTGTGCTCGCACCTTGATTGATATTAAAGCGCGGGCTCATATTCACTGGCCCACGAGAAGTTGAACCCAGCTTGATAGCCTGGCCCGTGACATTCCAACTTACACCAATATTACGAGTAAATGCTTCTGAAGCCTCGACAATTTTACCTTCGATAAGAACTTGAGGTGGTTGCGTGTCCAAGCTTTGGATAAGTTTCGCAGCCCGATCCAAGTTTTCACCAATATCTGTGACGACCAATGAGTTTGTACGAACGTCGCCAACCACTTTTCCACGATCACCCAAGAAGTCTTTGATCTTCTTCTCGAGTTCATCAACTTTTGCATAACTTACCGGGAACATGCGCACTTTAAGAGGCTCGAGATTTTTGCGAGCTAGAGCCAGCTTATTTGCATCATCTTCCTCAGCTTTTAAGTCTCCAAGGGGCGCGATGCGAAGAACGTTACCTTGACGAGTGTATCCAAGCTTACGAGCTCTCATTAATACAACAAGAGCTTGGTCCCAAGGAACTTGGCGGAGTTTTAAGCTCACGTTCCCTTTGACCTCTTCTGCGATAACCATATTCACACCACTCTCCTCTGTAATGAGGTTCAAAGCGTCGCGAATATCCATGTTATTCGTTTCAATAGAGATCTTTTTACCGTAAAATTTATTATTTCCAGCCAAAAATTCGGTCAAACTCTGGTTGGGAAGGACTTTTGTGTCCTCACCACCAACTTCAATGACCGGAGTTTCCGCGTGAGCTACATTTGAAACTGTTCCACCAGCTGCAACGATCAATAAGCTATTGCCTTCGACTTGTACGGCTGGTTCCGCAACACCTTCACGCATTTGAATAACAAAACGCGCCGTCGTTGAACCTGGATTTTGATAAGCGTCAATAGATCCGATGCTGCCGCGGATGTCTTTCGTATTCAACGAGCGCTTTAATTTGTCAGGTAAAATCGCGTTGTCCACTTCGACAATGTACTGATGTAAATCAGCATTCGCGCGAGTGGTATAATTCAAAGGCCGATCCCCTTGAACGATAACCGTTCCGCCACTTTCATTGGCCTTAAACTGCAAATTCGTGATTGTAGCTGGAGATCCATTCGTTGCCACAGACGTCGACGGAGCTGGCACTGAAGTCGCTGGGATTTCAGGTGCCGGTGCCTCGTTTGCAGGAGGTGGAGCTGGTTGATCAACAACGGTATTTGCAAATGGGTCTTCTTGAGGCACATCTGGCGCAACCTGCTCCGCGGGAGCTGATTCCGCTGGAGGCTGTGCGGCCTGAACTGTGGGTTCCGCAGCTGGAGGTTGAGCTGCTTGAGCTGGAGGCTGGCCTTCTGCTTGGTTCAACTCGTCTTCAATCGCCAAATCTTGATCTGTCGAAGCAGATTTAGCTGGAGCTTCTTTGGCCGCTTGATCTTGGGTTTTATTTTCGAAGTCTGTAAACTCGTCCGTACTGTCAGGTGCCGCAGGTTCAGTTGCTGAAACCTCAGCCCCGGAATCAACACCCTCATCTAAAGACAGATCATCCTGAACCTGGTTGCTTGCACAGGAAGTCAGCGTTGCAATCATTGCCGCTACGATCATTAACCTAATGAATCCGTTCATTAGCTCCTCCTTAAGAGAATTATTTCTTCAACTCCATCACGCGTGTTTCTTTGATGGGTTTATCATCCTCATATCTCACTTCGACGATGACAATCTCACCTTCGCGAATGGCCGAAACATATCCTTCGTTACGGCCAATTTTAGAATTTTTAGTTACTGTATAAACACCGCCATCTGGATCTTTGATCATGGCGCGAGGCGTACCCACATCCCAAAGAATACCCACGATCTGCAGACGATCCAACTCCCAACGCTGTAACGGTTCCAATTGATCCTTGGGTGTACCCTTACGTGCTGTCGTCATATGAATGGCACGAAATGGTTTAAAAGGATCACGTTTTCCCGTGGGGTCATAAATGTAATCATCCCTAGGGATGAGATCTTGTTTAGACACAGCTGAAGCAGTTACCGCGTCACCCATAGCCGGTTGTCCCGGAGGCGTTGGTACACCCTCCTGCGGCGGCGGCGGAATAGACGGCGGTACTGCCTGTGGATTCACAGCAGGATGTACGGCCTGTGGTGTCGCCGCTGGTGTTGCCTTCGGTGGCGCTTGGGTGTTTTCCACTTCCTTCATAAATTCAGGAGGTAGATCTCCATTGCTTGGTGCGCCTTGAGAATGAGCAGGAGCCATGAAACGCATGCTAACCGCAAAGGCAAGCCACAATCCCAAAGAGGCCACTAAAATGTAAGATATCATCCATCTTACAGACTTCACTGCTTTTTCTCCGTTTTATCTTTATCACTCGCAAGTTTATAGCCTACGACCTGCCCCTCGAACTTCAATTTTTTAGCTATACCTTCGCCTTCAGAGCTGGAAATAACAATGTTCTTCACACGTGCAAGTCTCTCTGAAGAGGCAACCAAATAAACAAACTGAGCTAGTTGCGCATAAGTTCCCTCTAAAGACACACTAACTGGGACCTCTTCCACAACTTCATGCTTAATATTGTCCCCAGGCTTTTTTGCCTTAATATCCACACCTGCCGTACGAGCAAAGCTGTCAATAGACTTATTGATATCTATAGAATACAAAGCATTTGGAAGACGGCGTGAGATTTCTTGGTACTGTTGGCTTAAGCGGCCAACCTTGTCTTGCATCTCTCGGACCTGTTTCAAGGTCGCATCCGTGTCTTTCTTTTTTGCCTCTTCTTGTGTGAGCTGCTGGCCTATGCTCGCAATCTGGCCATCTAATGCAGATCCATCATCATACAAAGTGAAGTAAAAGATACCCACAACTAAAAGGCCTATCACAAAGGCTTTTCCCATTGTAAATGAAGAGAGCTTTTCAAAAATCTTCTCCATTACGGCCTCTCCAACACACAGCTAATTTCAAATTTTTTCAAATTAACACCGTCAATGATAGCCTCTGCCGAGCTCACAAGATTGACATCCATCAAGAAGACACTTTTCGTCAAAGATTCCAAAAATTGAGAGACCTCAAAATCACTGACAGCCATTCCTTGAATCACTAATCTGTCCGGATTCAACTGAATTTTCGTCAGCCATGCTTTTTCTGGAATCACACCTTGTAAAAGATCAAGTACGCGAATTTCGCGATTTCTATCTTTTGAAATTTTATCCAGCGCAGAAATACGCGCCTCGATGATTGCCTCATCCTCTTTAAACTTTTTAATTTCAGCAACCGATGCTGCCTGCTTTTCATTATAACTTTGCAGTTCCGTTAATACTTGCCGTTTGGCAGCTAGCTCAGCCTGCTTACCTGGAATGTTTTGCGTCTGATAAATATAAAGGCCGATTGTTGGTATCAAAATAACCAATAGACGCTTCAGTGCCTCTTTGCGGATGTCTTCAGCGGCCAAGAACACATCACCACCACCGCCGAAACCCGATCCGGCGGTAACAGCTGGTGCGCCTCCAACATTTGGGGAGAGATTAATTTTAATCACGTGGAATCCCCCACTTGCCTCATGGCAAGCCCCGTCACTACGCCGGCAAAAGAACGAATCTGCGCCAGATATTCAGGAGAAAACTTTTTAGGATTCGCTTTAATCTTCAAAAACGGATCAAACGTTTGCATCGGCACACCACAAACGCGAGAGACAGTCTCAATAAGACCGGATGTCGCAGAACTACCACCGGTATAAAAACAACGACTCAATTGCACACCGTTAGTGGTTGCACTAAGGAAGTCCAAGCTGCTGCGAATTTCTTCTGTGACAGCTTCATTGGTCGCACTGATAATACTGTGAACCTCATCAGGAACTTCTCGTTTTGAAACTGCGCTGAGTTTTAAAGCTTCAGCCTCAGGGATTGTGACTCCCATAGCCTTGTGGATTTCGTTCGTATAGTTCGCGCCGCCGACAGGAATATCACGACAGAAAATAATTTCACCGTGTTGAAGAACTACAAAGTTGGTAATCGAGGCACCAAAATTCAAGATACCAACGACTTCACCAGGAATACGACCGTAGTTCACCTCAAAAGAGTTCGCTAACGCAAATCCACTGACATCCAAGACACTGCAATGTAATCCGCTGATTTCAATAACCTGCGTATATTGGTTTACAAGTTCATTCTGTGCCGCAATCAACAAGATATCCATCGTGTCTGGAGACGCACTGGATGTAAGAATGTGATGGGCTAAGCTGATATTATTGATGTCGAAGGGAATATACTGTTCAGCTTCAAAACGAATCTGATCATTTACAAGTTTTTTATCCATTCTCGGAATCGTGATTTTCTTCACGATAACGGCGGTACCCCACATCGCTGTCGCAATATTCTTACGCTTGGACTTCACTTCACCCACAAGAGATTGAATGGCCATCCCGACAGAAGCAATATCGACGACCTCACCTCCAGATACGGAGTTTGGCGGTGTTGGCGCAAAACCAAAAGAAATCAGCTGGGCTCCTTTTCCATTGAAGTCCATTTCCGCAAGTTTGATGGAGCTCGTTCCAATATCGACTCCGATGACTTTCTTTGATTTAAATAACATTCGCTAAATGCTTCCCCAGAGTTGCACTTCAATGCTGCCATTTTTAAAGACTTACGTCCTTCAGACGCAGGTCTAACATATTAAAAGTATTGATGGTCTGGGCACGAATGTCAAACAAGGGGTCTAGCTGAGACCTGGGAGAAAAAGGTCTAGGTACCATAGCGCTATCGTCTGACCACCGAACAGATAAATCACCGCACCTAGAGCCAGGTATGGTCCAAATGGAATGACCGTCTTAAGTCCTGCTCTTTGTTTACGAGCTGCGAGCAACCCGACAACACTTCCAATAATGGCTGATGACATAATTACAAATGGGATGGCCTTCCAACCTAAAAGTGCACCAATCCAGGCCAGAAGCTTAATATCCCCTCCGCCCATACCTTCATTTTTAGTCATGAGGTAATATACATAGGCCATCCCCCACAAAAATCCCCCACCCATTAAGACACCAAAAAAAGCGTCTAGAAATTCACGCTGTGGATTTAATGCAGCTCCAACCAAACCAATCACGATCCCTGACAAGGTGAACTCATCGGGCAAGATCATATGATCCAAGTCGATAAACGTACAAACAACCAGACCAAAAATGAAAATCAGGTACTCCAACAAGTTCCACGAGATCCCGGCATAGTGATAGCTGAGAGCAAACAAAACACCGGTGATGATTTCCACCAAGGGATACCGAAAGGAAAATTTGGCACCACAATGACGACATTTGCCACGCAAAATAAACCAACTTAAAATCGGAATATTATCATACCATTTTATTGGGGTTTTACAGCTGTAGCAATAGCTGCGAGGCTTTACGACGCTTTCTTCA
>JBLMWG010000249.1:0-2659 GCA_050257115.1 Bacillota bacterium | reverse complement strand
GCTGTATCCTTAAAGTTCTGTTTCAACACTTTATTCGAATCACTGGCAAGATTCGCTAAATAGTCGAAATAAGTGGATCCTGTCGTTTTCAAATAGTTCTTGAGATAAGGAGTTCCATTTTCTCCAGATGGAGCAATTGAAGAAAAACCATAAATTCGAGGCACCTTGGAAAAGACTCGTGACATGCGATCACTAAAGGAACTCCCTAAAGGACTATAGCGAAATGATGCCACTGCTCGGGCTTCCTCATATGAAAACCCATCTTCCACAAGTACTTGCACATACTGTTCGGGACTTCTACTGTCCTGATTTTTTCCGGCTAAAGTGTTACAGCCAAATAAAAAGACTTCTTTGGGGTCATGAAAAATTCCTGAGCAAGATTGATCACAACTTGCAGACTCAAGATCTTCAATAGACAGTTTCAATCCAGAACTTCCAAAAAAGCTTCCCGCAAAATGACCAGATACGACTAGCACGTCGCACTTAACGCCCATTTTGCAGCTATTTCTTAGCCAATTCTGATCGTCGCCTGAGTCCTTTCCGCTTAAAGTTAACTCAACGAAGTCGAACTGATCCTTAGGTAGTCCCTTTTTAAAGGCTTCAATTTCATTATCAGAGTTAATCGTCATTGAGCAGACAGTCTTTTTAGTCTTTGATAACCCTATGGACGCTGAAAACGTCACAACCGTCACGATCGTTGATGAAATCAATATCATCAAAATACTATTTTTCATCACGTGGCTCCTTTGCATATTAAAGAAATCTAAACCACTCGATTGCATCGACATAGGCTTTTGGTTGATAAGCTGCTGCCTGAGGATTCCAACGAACCTCTTGCCATCCCAAACTTCGGAAAGAAGGATTTTCTAAATCACGCTTTTGAATAAATTCTTGTACACTAACCACTGAAGCTAATTCGGCCTTTTTCATCAATAGTGATGGCAAATGAAACTGGACAAATGCCACGCCCTTATTTTGTATTCCGAACCCTTCTGCACCTGCCGTCAGATACTGACTATAGTGCACCTCTTTTTTGGGGTCGCAGTGATCAACAACCAAAAGTTTTTCAGTAATTTCGGCATAATCGATGACATAGCTAAAATTATATCCACCACATTTTTCAACAATAGTTCGATTGGCTTTAATTTGCCCAAAAGAACTTAAAGGAATAGGAAACTTCGATGGAAGCATCCATAGATATTTATCATCGCGTAAGGCAATTTGCATATTTGCCTGCGAGTTTGCTTCGTTCAAAAAATCTTTAAAGACTTTTGAATCACGACTTATTGACGTCTGGCTGACATATAACACGTCAAAAGACGCCTCCGCAAAGGCATCCTGGAACCCGTTACCGCGGAGTTCATTTGTAAAATTCGAAACAAATATCCTATGCGTCGGTGAATCCTTAATCATCCCCGTACTGGCTACAAAAAGACTGACGTTTTTAACGGCCTCTGCAGCCTTACCAAGGATCGTCGGGCTGAAAGAACCAATCGAAGAAAGAGCCGTGTTATGTTCAGACCTTAGAAACGCCGCCAAATTGTGAGCAAATCCAAACCGATCCCTCACTCCCAAGGCTTTATAAGAGTTAATCCAACTCGTAACCAACAATGGTCTTAAACTCATCGCTATGACTTGATCATCTAAAGAGGCGACTTCCTCTGCAGAACCGTCACAGAGAAGAAAATGCTCAGATCTCTTCCACGGAGATTCGCAATAGGCTTTGGCAGACTTGATCACGAATGGCCACTTCACTTTATGCAGTGCCGTCGCAATATGTGTCTTCGGATCACCTATATCAAGATCCCCGTTTTCTAGATAAAGAATGAAATCGGTGATTACTTCTTCCATTAGATCTTGTTGAGCAAAAAGAGTATTTATGCGTTCCCTGTACCAGATCTTAGCTAAACCTTTTTCTAAGTGGCCCGGTGCTTCGAGCAACTTTTGCCCAATATACAAACGATGATTTTGGATTTTAAAAAGATAGGGGTGATCTTCCAGGATTGTGACTTGAACCTTCGCATAGAACGGCTCAATACTTCCCAAAATCCGTTCGATACGCTCGATACGAGTATTCAACTCTCTAACATGATCCCCGAAATAGGTACTATAGGGTGTTTCCTTATTCAAAGCACAACGATAGACAAAGTTCTCCTGCCGCCCCGAGGTTCTGTCAATTTTTTCGACAACCTTGGAATCGATACAGAGAGGCCTTTTGGTCATCTGAATGACCGTAAGGCTAAGTAGGCCAAAACACGTGAATGTTAAGTAAGTAAGCCAACGTAAGAGCATAATGCTCAGGACGATTGCAAAACATGGACCTCTTCAATACCGATGTTTTTTAAGAAAACTTCATCGTGGGAAACCACGAGCAAAGCCCCTCGGTAAACTCTTAAAGCTTGCTCCAATATCTTGAGGCTTATCAGATCTAAATTGTTGGTAGGCTCATCCAGAATCAGAAGCTGTGGCGCCTTAGAAGCTAACAGGATTTTCGCCAATGCCACTTTGAGCTTTTCTCCCCCACTTAAATGTTTAATGGTGCGATGAACCGCCTCTGCAAAAAACTGAAACCGCGCGAGTTCATTACGTAGCTCCCCGGCTCCTCGCTCTGACACATCCATCAGATTTTCCAAAATCGTCTTTTCGAAATCTAAAATGG
>JBLMWG010000248.1:0-13735 GCA_050257115.1 Bacillota bacterium | reverse complement strand
ATCATATTGCGTGTATTTTTAAGGGAAGCATTCTTCTTGAATACTCTTTGGCAGATTTCATCATAGGCCGTGATGTTTGCCAGAACGTCTTGTTGTTCTTGCTCTGACATCGAAGAAAAATAAGGCAAGCTTGTCAGGGAGTAGGGTCTAAAGAGTATTCCATCTTCTTGAATCAAACGCGTAATACCATCGGCATGGCGGCGGAAGATTCCTTGAGGTGAATTTGGATTTAAGAAGTTCATAGGTATTAAATAAATTATTATTTATTATAATCCAAGGCCTAATTCATGACACAAGAGATGATAGTTAGGATACCGACCAGCACATTGTCTTTTGTCACGGGTATGAGCCACTCAATCGTTGAGTAGTTGCTCAGACGCTCCAAAGTCGCCAGTTCTCTGATTCTTTGCGCGCGCGGAGGCAGCTGCATCGCTTGGGGTGGAGACTGCTGAAGAAACTCGTTAACTACGTTGAACATATACTGTTGATCTTCTTCTGTGCGGTCATAGAGGTGATACCATTTGCGACAGTAGAGGTCTTCGAGAGTGTAGCTTGAAAAACAAAAGAAACGAAATCCACGAAAGACTTGAGTGTGCTGAAGGTTATAAACTTCGATCATATGGTCGTCGTGAATCTTTTCATAGGATTCAGGCGCGATCTCCCAGCCAAATTTTTTAAGGGCAGTCTTCAGCAACAAGCGATTGTCTTTCAATGTTCCACCATTTTTGCGGACTTCTGCGCAGATTGCATCGTAGTTAGAAATGTTTTCTATCACTTCGTTTTGTTCGGAGGTGGACAGTCGGCAAAAGTATGGCAAAGACCGAGAAGCGTACGGGCGAAAAATAATTCCCTCTTCTTGGATGGCTAAAGTGATGCTTTCCCCGTGGGAGCGAAACTTTGTTAGAAGTGAGGGCTGTGGGTGCGACGATGGCATATTGTGAGGCTTATATCGTGTTTATTTAAATATCGCGAGATCTCACATTTGGAGTTTATGCTGCGCAATGTTGGACATTGGTCTTGATTTGACTCGATGCGTTCAGACTAAGCTATCAAGGTCTATTATTAAAATTCGTTAACATCGTTATAAGGATTAAGCGACTGTGAGCAAAATTACTAAAAGTAGTACAGCTGAATATTTTGCTAAAAACCTCCAGCAGGTAGGTTTCTCTTCTCCTTTGAAGGCCGTTTTGACGACCTTGAAAGAAGCCGTAGATAACTCTCTGGATGCCTGTGAGTCTGCTGGGATATTGCCCGACCTCATGGTTGAAATTGCAAAAGTTGGAACGGGTTCAACCAAAAATACTGATTTAATTCGCATCGTTGTCGAAGATAACGGTCCTGGTATCGAAGCTGAAGATCTTGCTAAAGTTTACGGTGAGTATTTGGCTTCTTCCAAGTTTGGTCGCGGACAATGTTCTCGCGGACAGCAAGGTATTGGTATTTCTGCTGCGACAACTTGGGCGCAAATGACCAACGCTCGCGGTGTGAGTGTTATTTCTAAAACTAAAAAAATGCGTAAAGCCGTGTCTGCGCAAGTAGACGTGGATATCAAATCCAATACCGGTCTTATTAAAAATAAAGAAACCATCGATTGGGATCGTGACCATGGAACTCGCGTTGAATTCGTTCTTGATGGGCGTATTCAGTTGAATGGTGATGGTGGCTTGGTGACGTACATCGAGGGTACAATCCTCGTGAATCCGCACATGACGATCACTTACAAATTGAGCGAAGGTGACTTCGTCACAGTGACTCGCGTGAGCACAGAAGTGCCGCAAGTTCCAGAGGCGTCTTTACCTCATCCTCATACATTTAAACTTGGTGAGTTCATCACGCACTCGACATTGTTCGGTAAAACGACGTTGTCCAAGTTCTTAAAAACGGGTTTTTCGCGTATCTCGGATCAATCTATCTCTGAGTTCACGAAAAAAGGTTTGCCAAAGAACTTACTAGAGAAACCTTTAACGTCCCTGACTGAAGAAGACTTCAAGAAAGTATTCCAAGCCGTTCAAAATACAGATTTGATGGCTCCAAGCACGCGCTCTGTTTTGACAGTCGGTGAGGAAGCTCTTTCAAAATCTATCACTCGTTTGGGTGAGATCGACTTCTTCGCAGTTGTGACTCGTAAACCGACAATTTGTGACTTCAAACCCGTGGTTGTGGAAGTGGCTTTGGCGCGTTTCAAAGATCGCAATCAACAAAATGATTCTCCGGTGACATTGCTTCGTTTCGCGAACCGCGTTCCATTGCAATTCGATAAATCAGGTTGTGCGATCACTTGGGCGATTGAATCTGTTAACTGGAAAACTTATGGCTTGGGTCAACCGAAAGACTCTTTGCCGCTAGGTCCGTACATCTTCGCTGTTTCTATCGTGTCTCCGTTCATTAAGTTTAAAAATGCTTCGAAAGAAACGATCGATGCTTCTGAGGAATTGGTTGCGGAAATTCGTTTGGCTTTGATCCAAGCAGGTCAAAAGCTTTCTCGTCACATTAAAAAAGAAGTGAAAGAAGCGGACCTTGAAAGAAAATTGGCGCACATCGAACAGTTCGGTCCCATTCTTGTAGAGGGCTTAGCACGAATCATCAGTGCGCCAGAGTCTCGTAAAAAGAAAGCGGAAGAGGGTTTGAAAAAACTTTTGGGTCGCGACTCCGAAGAGGCGATGGCAGATTTGGAAGCAGCAGAGTCTAAACTTTTGGCGCAAAAACAGCGTGAAAAGAAAAAAGGGATCTCTCACGGGGATGAAGATGAGGAATTCGATGTGATTTCTTCGGAAGATCTGGCGGATGAGGCTTCTGAGCCACAAGGCACCGTAAAGACAACGGCAAAAACGACAACTAAGAAAACTGTAGCTACTAAGAAAACGACTGGGAAAAAAGCGTAATGGCAAAATTAATGAGCATTCGCGAACTGAAAATTGATATTCCTAAAGAGGCCCGTATCTTGGCAGACAAGATGTTGAAGGACCTTGAGATGTCAAAGCGCCCTGTTTTAGAGGCGGTTAAGACTTCTTTGGACAACTCTTTATACAACTCTAAAGTTGGTTATCTGACTCCTGGAGATAAAGTTGTTCGTACGGAATTGAACGTATCTTCTGTGCAAAAACTGGCACGTGTAGTTTTCGTTCTTGAAATTCTTTTGAACAACTTGGAAAAAGGCGCGGTAAATACAAAGCGTGAGCTTTATTACATGTGCAAAGGTTTGATCAAAGGTAATCCGCGTTTGAAGCCGTTGGATTTTGACGATCAGCCTGAGTCAGATGCAATCATCGACTTTATCGGGGATATGCTTGAAGTGTACCGTGAAGAGTTGAACTGCTTTGCCAATGATCGTGGCGGACAAACATATTCTCAACAATTGGTTGTGACTGAAACTTTGGCTGACGGTGATAAGGCAGTCGTTGATCTTTCAACACTGGGAACATCTCCGTTCCAACCGAAGAATAAACCGCAGTCATTGAAGCTTAAGGCAAAAAAGAAAATCGACTTCTGCTTGATTGTTGAGTCAGAAGGTACGGCGAATACATTGGTAACAATGGGTTTCACAAAGCGTAACAACTGTATCGTGATGGGTGCTCAAGGGGTTCCTTCGAATGGTGTTCGCGGTTGGTCGAAATTAATCCAAGAAGAACTAGATGTTCCAATGTACTTCTTCGGAGATCTCGATGCGTACACATTGCAAAATATCTTCCGTACTTTGAAAGCGGGATCTGCGGCGTCTTTGATTCGTAACGCTGACTTCTCGGCTCCGAATGTAAAATTCTTGGGTGTATTGCCAGAAGATGTGAAGAAGTATGATCTTCCTCACTACAAAGTGAAAGAATCTGATCCAGTAGAGGCGCGCGCTTTGAAAAAAGCGAAAGATGCTTTGGAAAATGATCCGTTCTTCTTGGATAAAAAGAATAAAAACTTGGCGGATATCCTTCGCTGGTTGATTAAGGAAAAGATTCGTTGTGAACAGCAGTCTTTCTTCTCGGTAGATCCAAACGATCCTATCAAGACAGAAAAATTGATTTTGGAAAAAATTAAACGCGGTTCGTACGTTTAGTCGGATCCCTCTTTAAAGCTTAAAGGGCTGCCTAGGCGGCCGCTTTGCTCGAACAGTCCTCGCTCCTTGTGGAGTTGGGGACTTTTTTCGTTTCTGGGGTCGATGTTTTCTTTCCTTGTTAAGGATTTGTGTTCTTCCTGCGGAACTCGCACGCGGCCGCCTAGGCAGCCCTTTAAGCTTTAAAGAGGGCTTTTCCCAGAGATCTTTTTTTAAACAATTGGGGAAAGGTGGATGGTTGTTTTTTACGTCTATTGTGCGTCATTGGATGAAGATTGATTTTTTGGGGGCGACAGTTTTTGCTTGGGGAGAGGTTCTGACGTTTTGGTAGGGGGATTCGTGAAACTGTTTGTTTTGTTTTTGATGCCGTTTTTAGTTGTGGCTTGTGCTTCGAAAGAGAAAACGGAGGTTAAGAACCCTCTCGAGTATTTGAATGGGAAGACCTATGGAGTTCAAGGGGAGGCGCCTGCGGGGCAAGCTGAGGGCGTTTGGAAGGGACCTTCGGGGATCCCTGTTGCTGGAGTTAAAAATCAGATGACTCGGGTGCGTGGAGCTTTGATGTTGGGGAGTGGAATTTCTAGTACTCCTTTGAAGTTTACCTTGGTTCGGTTGGTGGATGAGAATGCGAAAACTGTGGCAGAGGCTACGAGTGATCTTCAGGGGCGATTTGTTTTGTCGGGGGTTATTTCAAATGGGCACTATGTGGCTCGCGTGATTTCTCAGAAATTTTCCGGCGAAGTGAAGGTTTTTGTAGATAGATATGATATCAATGTGGCTATTCCCGTGGTGGAAAATAATTCGTCCAAATAGAAATAAGCCTGATTGAAGGTGGGTGCGCGATGAAAAAAGCTTTTAAGCAGATAGTTTTATTTGGATGGGTCGTCTTGCTGGCAGCCTGTGCTCATGAAGCTGAGACGGATAAAAATCTCAACGCTCATTTAAAAAGTGATACTTATGAAGTTTCGGCTCAAGGCGGGGATGAACTGCTTCTTCACTCGGCAGCAGCGAATGAAGTCCAAACGACTCTATCCGGAGTCTTAAGAGTTCGCGGAGTTCGGCAAAAATTTGTGGGCCCCTTGGGTGTCCATTTAGTTGATCGAGATGGAACTATCTATGCCCGCACCAAAAGTAATAAAGATGGCTCCTTCATCCTTAAAGGAATATTGCCCTTTGGGAAATACACCATCCGAATCATCGCCAAAAAATACAGGGGCGAACTACCGGTGACTGTAAACCAGGGAGAAATAAAAAACCTAGTAGTTCCAGTAGCGGCCATTATTAGATAAGAAAAAGCCCGGACCTTTTTTAACGTTTGGCAGAGGGCGGAATTTCTCCTGGAGAATAGATGATCCCTTGGAAGTTCTTGCAAAAGTTTACATAGAAAGTTCTCGCGTGAACTCCGTGACGGAAGGTCATCAGCTTGTCTCTTGTACAAGAATCAAACTTTGCATACTTCAGAGGATCGTGATCGTATTTTTCTGTGGTCACGACCAGGGCATCTTGGCCTTCAAGATTTTTCATTTCCTCCACAGATTGCATTACGGTGTAGTTGCTCATTGTTGAGTTGAGCATATAGATTTTTTCTCGTGCTCCCCAAGTTGTCTGAGCGGTTGTTTCATAGCGAAGGGCTGCAAGGAAAGGTTTGCGACCTGTTTCCGCATGAATCTCACGCTGGCGGCGTAATAAAAAACTTCCAAGCTCTTCCCAGCCTGTGAATTCATTACTGAAATCATAGGTCGTTTTCCATTCCGCATTCGGAGCTACAATCTTAAAGACCTTTGGAACCCATGGATAAATAAACGGAGTATAGGATAGCAATGCCAACGGTATAAAGAAGGCCAGTATTCCATAAGTGTAAACCTTGCTACGCGCTTTCACGATACGGCGGTGGCCCCACATCAAGCCCTGAGACCAGATAGCGCCCGCGCCCATCAGCAGCAGTGTGTAAGCAGCTCCTGGCCAATGAGGTTTGTAGTCTGCAAAGAAAGGTTGTGGATAAAACACGACAATCGAAGGAACCGTTAGTGCAAACAAGTATTTCCAACGGGCTTCAGCGCGTTTTAAGAACGAAGTGACGAAGGTCAACACAAGCATCACATACAAGAATGGAGTCGCAAACAACATTTGCGCGCCAAACCAACCGAACCAGCGACCGACGCTAAAAGAACTGCCTTCATGGCGATCATGGAATTGATAGCGGAAGCCCGGCCAATCATGGAGATGGTTCCACCAAAAGATCGGAGTGCACAGAACGGTCGCAATAAAAAATCCCACCCATGGCCACGGAGAAAGCAAGTCTTTACGGCGAGACGGAGTCATCAACAAATACAAACCAAATCCTGGAGCCAGCAGAGCGATAATGAATTTGGAATTCAGTCCCAATCCCATGATTACACCCAGCCACAGCCAGGATTTTTTCAGCGTCCAACGCTTGGAATCTTCACGTACACTTTGCCAGAACACATAGGCAGCCGCCACAAAGCTCAAAGCAAAAGGTGGTTCTGGAGAGGCCACGTAACCGCCAAAGCCCCAGAATGGTGACCAAAGCATGACAAAGCCCACGAAAATAGCAGCCCACTCATCAAAAAGATCTTTAGTCAGGCGATAAAGTAAAATGATGGTCGCCGTAAAGCACAGATATCCCGGAAGGCGCACGCCTAATTGGTTGTTGCCAAAAAGGGATGTCGTCAGTGCCTCAAGCCAGGCAATCATCCCTGGATGGTCAAAATAGGAAAGCTGTAAGTTTTTAGCCCATGTCCAGTGATAGGCTTCATCATCAATCAAACCGATATTTAAACTAAAGAAAGCTCGGAACCAGAGGGTGAGGATAAAAAGAATAAGGACTTTTTGTGAGGTGGTTCTCTGTTTCCAGTATTCAGCAATCACAGATGAAATCTCCATTTAAATTTAAGAAAGCTCTGTCCTAATCCGTCATAGCAGGTGTGGCAATAAATCCTCTCTATGAAGCTCCGTGTAAAGATCTTGCCCTTCGCATATTTGCTGCCTATGCTCCTGGTTGGTTTATAAGGCAGTCATCAGCTACGAAACGGGTTGTGGTCATGAGTCAGTACAGAATTGAAAAAGATCTTTTGGGCGAAAAGCAAGTTCCAGCAAATGCCTATTACGGCATTCACACGGTTCGCGCGATGGAGAACTTTCAAATTTCGGGGACCACAATAGGTCAAGATAAGTTATTTATCCGAGCTTTGGCTTTGGTTAAAAAGGCCACGGCCTTGGCTAACGGTGAGCTCGGGACTATTCCCGTAGATGTTTCAAAGTCCATCGTAGCAGCCTGTGACGAAATTTTAAAAGATCCGATGAAGTGGAGTTCTCAATTCCCCTCAGATATTTTTCAAGGAGGCGCAGGGACTTCGGTGAATATGAATGCCAATGAGGTGATTGCAAATATCGCCTTGGAGTTGCGTCAGTTACCGAAAGGCAACTACGGCGTGATTCACCCTAACGATCACGTTAATAAATGCCAATCGACGAATGATGCCTATCCTACGGCGTTTCGAGTAGCTTTGTATGAACACCTGACTCAAATTATTATCGCCGTTGATATTTTGGCGAAATCTTTTGAATCAAAGGCGACAGAATTTCGCAAAGTTTTAAAAATGGGTCGCACGCAGTTACAAGATGCTGTGCCGATGTCCTTGGGACAAGAGTTTCATGCTTTTGCGACTTTGTTGAAAGAAGACAGCCGTCTTTTGAAGACCGTGCAAAAGCTGATCTTAGAAGTCAATCTGGGAGCGACGGCTATCGGAACGGGCGTGAATGCACCGGAAGGATATTCCACCTTGGCCGTCAAAAAATTGAGCGAGGTGACGGGGTATCCATTCGTTATTTCTGAAGACTTGATTGAAGCTACCAGCGATTGTGGAGCCTATATTATTATTTCCGGCGCCTTGAAGCGCACGGCAGTGAAGCTTTCAAAAATATGCAATGATCTGCGTTTGTTGAGCTCGGGACCACGAGCAGGTTTGAAGGAAATAAATCTTCCTGAGCTGCAAGCTGGATCTTCGATCATGCCAGCAAAAGTAAATCCCGTGATCCCCGAAGTTGTGAACCAAGTCGCCTTCAAAGTCATCGGTAATGATTTGGCTGTGACGTTGGCGGCAGAGGCCGGGCAGTTGCAGTTGAACGTAATGGAGCCGGTGATTGCCTCTTCGATGTTTGAATCGATCTCTTTGCTGACGCAAGCTTGCTACACACTTAAAAATAAATGTGTGGATGGAATCACAGCCAACCCAGAGCGTACTAAAGAATATGTAATGAACTCGATTGGTATCGTCACTTATCTGGATCCGATCATTGGTCATGCAGAAGGTGACTTGATTGGTAAGATCTGTGCACAGACCGGCAAAAGTGTGGCGGAAGTCGCTCTTGAGCGGGGGGTTGTGACCCAAGCGCAGTTAGATGAAATTTTCTCTGTGGAGAATTTATTAAATCCAAAATATCTTGGAAAAAAGCACTAGCAAATAAAATAAAAGGCCCGTCCTAGGCCCTCGTAGATTTAAAAAATATATTGCATCAGATTTCTAGGATAAGGGCTTTCGAAAAAAACGGTATATGTCTTTCGCTTGTTGGTATCAGATACAAAAAAGGCTCCCCATGGGAGCCTTTTTTAATTTCTTTTTTTACGTGCCTGATGGCGATGCTGCTCGTGCCATTGCTTTCTTTGTGCGCTATGGTGTTCTTTGTCTTTTGTCGGCTTTGGTAGATGTTGTAAATCAGCACGAAGTTGAGCGTGGAATGGCAAAAGGTGTGTGTGAGACATCATTAACGTGCGGTACTGCTTTGCGAAGTTCTCAAGGGACTTCTCATCAAACATCATGCGTTCAATTTCCGCACGGGCTGTTTCTGCGTGGGCTTCCGTCAGTTCTTCCAGCTCAGTCATGATGTCGATATCTGCCATCAGGGAAGTCAGTTCCCGAAGCCACAAATAGCGTTCCGCAGTCGTCAAAACTTGGAACCATTCTGCTGGGGCGGCGGCATATCCAACTTCGCGATCAAAGTCATTCTTCAAAGAATCTAGAATCTCTTTTTGGAGAGTCCAAAGAGCTTTTCTAACCTGAATGGCATGAGTGTGATGAGTCGATTTCGTCATAGGGGCATCTTACCGTAACTTGATATGCTCGCAAATAATTATTTTGCCCTTTCATATTGAGGGGGCCATGGCACTTCGACACCCAGCTTTTTGGCAGCGTGTAATGGCCAGTACGGATCTCTCAGAAGTTCGCGGGCCAGAAAGATGGCATCTGCTTGCCCATGTTGCAAGATTTCTTCGGCTTTGTCAGGGTCTGTGATAAGTCCCACAGCTCCGGTCTTGATGCCAGTGGCTTTTCTGATTTGCTCGGCATAGGGGACTTGGTAACCCGGAGTTAGGGGGATCTTTACGCCGGGAATATTTCCACCGGTTGAACAGTCGATTAAATCCACACCGTGCTTTTTGAGGACTTCAGCAAAGCGAATACTTTGTTCAATATCCCAAGTCCCCTCTTTCCATTCTGTTGCAGAAATGCGCACCATCAGCGGAAGATTGTCGGGGAGTACTTTGCGAACCGCCTCAACCACTTCAAGGGGGAAGCGAATCCTGTTTTCAAAACTGCCGCCATAAGAATCCGTTCTATGGTTGGAGTGAGGAGACAGGAATTGGTGCATCAAGTACCCGTGGGCCATGTGTAATTCAATACACTGAAAGCCCGCTTCCAGTGCCAGTTGTGTGGACCTGGTGAATGCATGGACCAATTGTTGGATCTCCTGAATGGTTAATTCATGAGGAACTTGGTAGTTATCGCTAAATGCAAGGGGACTGGGGCCGACGATTTTCCATCCCCCCTCGGTCAGGGCGATGGGCTTGCTGCCTTGCCAGCCCAAGGAACACGAAGCTTTCCGCCCGGCATGGGCCAGCTGTATCGCAGGGATGGCATTTTGTTGCTTAATAAAGGCCGTGATGGGTTTGAATTTTTCGACTTGGGATTTGTTCCAAAGCCCGAGGCATCCTGGAGAAATGCGACCCTCTGGAGTGACTCCAGTTGCCTCAATAGTGAGCAATCCTGCGCCGCCGACGGCTCGGCTTCCCAGATGCACCAAATGCCATTCATTAGGGATTCCGTCTTGGGCTGAGTACATACACATAGGAGACACGAAGATGCGATTTTTAACAGTCAGACCGCGCAAGTCTAATGGAGAAAACAGCAGGACGTCTTTCATAGATCACCTCGGGTTTAATCATCCAATTTTTTTAGGGTTTAGACAATAGACTTGGCTTTTATCTATGACCATATGAAACATAGACTTGCTCGGCGAAAACGATGTGCTACGATGCTGAATTGCAACCTTAAGAAGGAACTTTTGGAGGAAAAATGAAAGTATCTAAAAACATGTTGTCCGTTATGGCTGTTGCAGCTTTGTTAGTAACTCTTTCTATGCCGTTTGCTGCTGAAGCAAAAAAAGGTAAACACCACGGTAAGAAAGCTCATCACTCTCAAGCGCATAAAGCTAAGAAAGCGAAAAAAGCTAAAGCATCAAGCACTGAGACAGCGCCTGAAGCAGCTCCAGGAATGCCTGAAGCAGCTCCAGCTGGTCAATAGTTAGGTTTTAATCCGAGCGCTCTTGGTGTTGCTAGTCCGATAAAAGTCGGAGGGTGGACCAAGGGCGCTTTTTTTATTTGTGGGATGTTGTGAAAATAAATTGGCTTAAACTTAGAAATTTATTTTTGAAACTTGTCCTGCTGTTTTTTGTCAGCAGCTTTGGCTTCGTGTTGCTTTATAGATATGCTCCCGTTCCTTTCACGCCTTTGATGGTGATCCGATCAGTACAAAGTGTTTTTTCAGATAAGTTTGTTGGAATTCATAAGGACTGGGTTCCGTTGGAAGATATTTCCCCATCCATGCAAAAGGCAGTTTTAAAGGCGGAAGACTATCGTTTCTTTATGCACAGTGGTTTTGATTTTGAGGCCATTGAAAAAGCAATGAAGTACAACAAGACCCATAAGAACATTAAAGGTGCTAGCACCATTTCTCAACAAACGGCCAAAAATGTTTTTTTATGGCCTAGCCGTGATTGGGTTCGTAAAGGGTTGGAAGCTTATTTCACGGTGTTGATTGAGTTTGCATGGCCGAAAGAACGTATCATGGAAGTTTACCTGAACGTTATTGAGATGGGCCCCGGTGTTTACGGGGTTGAGGCTGCAGCACAAAAATACTTCCATCGCAGTGCCAAGAACATTTCTGCCTCTCAGGCTTCATTGATTGCAGCGGTGTTGCCCAATCCGCGGCGTTTTCGGATTGATAGACCGTCGAACTATGTCGTTCGTCGGCAGCAAAAAATTCTGTACAGAGTGAGTCCTATTATTCCGAAGACTGAAAGTGCGTCTTTTTTGGATTTTCTCAATTTTAAGTTCAATGCAGATGATTCTGAAGAGTAGGTAATCTCTCACTCTTGCAATACATATTACATAAAACATTCTGTCGTTTTATTTAACTGATTGATAGTTAAAGAAGGTATAGGAGTTCTCTTATGCCTAAAGCCTCACTGTGGGTGATACCGTGGTACAGATGCATACTGTCGTGATTAAAGATATTCCGCGCGCATACAAGCCTACGGTTGAAGAGTTTATGAATAACTACGTAGATCGTCGTTTGCCAGTTGTCATAGAGGGAGGGCTAGATCAATGGGGTGCAAAGAATTGGACACTCCCAATTTTGAAACAGAAATTGGGAGCGAAAGAGTTTACCTTTCGCACTGAATTCGGGCGAAAAGAAGGTATTTTTTCTGAAATGCTCGAGTGTATAGAATGTTCTACCGCTGAAAACCCCGCCGTTTATCTACGGAATATCGACATTCATGATATCTTGCCCGAGCTCAGCGCAGACATTCCAAAGTTAAAATATATGGAGAATAACTGGCGTGACCATTGGGCATGGCCGGAAAAATGGCCGTATTATGTCAGACGTAATTTGATGGAACTGTTTATCTCCGGGCCTGGAGTTTCCTTTCCGAGATTGCATATTGATTATTGGGCGATGGATGCTTTTGTTGCTCAGTTGCATGGCTATAAAGATTTTATTCTTTATCCCATCGAGGATGCGCCTTATTTATATGTGGATGCGGAGGACCCATTGATATCGACAGTGGATGACTTTGCTAATCCTAACTTTGAGAAATATCCCTTGCTGGCTCAGGCAACTCAGTATCGAGTTCGGTTGGGGCCTGGGGATTTACTTTACAATCCGGCTTGGTGGCATACGACATTGACTCTGGAAACTTCAATCACCGTTATCATGGCTTATTATCATCGCAGAAATTATTCTGCCTTTATTAAAGAAATTCAGAGAGTGTACAAAAAATGCAATGTCTTTAAAACGACTCTAATCGTTCAGTATTTCCGGACTCTGGGTTGGTTTAAGATGATGATGGAGAGATAAATCCAATTTCACTTTTAAAAGGCAGTGAGAGATAAGGAAGAAAGTGCGTCCGTCCTGTGAACGATGAATTCCGCGCATCGTGCGCGGAATTGAAAGACGAGGGATTTATATAGCCGAGAATCTGATCAACTTATAAAACCGAGCAGGAAGCTCGGTTTTTAGTTTTCAGAATGTTGATTGTTTTACGCCTTTTGAGCCGCAGCAGTTTTTTCGATCATTAACTTTTCAACGGCTTTTAAATCGTCTTCTGTGATTTCATAAACTTGCTTGTCGCCAAGGAAATTGAGGATCGAATTCATCATGTCCGCAGACAAGAATGAAAGAACATTGCCAGATTGATATTCGCGTTCTTTTTCGTCGTAAAGACCCAAGAACGTTTCATCCCGGAACCAGCTTTGCTTATTTGCTTTTTGGATAGTCGCCAATTCGTCATCGCTTGGATCGCGTTGTAAGAACTCAAAGAAGAATCCAGATGGTTTTGTACCTGGTAAGTACCACTCACCAGAGAACACCTGGATCAAGTTTTCGTGATCGTCTTTCAAGATCGGAGTGACGAACTGGACGCCACGCTCTACGCAATGTTTGTGGAATGCAATTAAGTCCGGTGTGCGTAAGGCCACGTGTTGAAGATGAGCCGTATTTTCGTGGCCGTCCAACATTTGACGAACGTGGGATGGTTGGTCTTTAGGTTCAGAAGGTTGAACCAGAGCAAAGATTGTTGAAAGAGGGTCTTTCGCAGTTGTTGTCCATTCGCCAACGCGTGCGGCGTAAGTCATGGAAACATCTTTCGCGCCATCTTTACCTTTGCGTTTTTTTTCATACAACAAATCATCTGGAGTCGTACCGAAGATAATGCGGAATACGATGTATGAAAGAGTGTAAAGTTTAGGGTGAAAAAGCATCGTCATATGATCGACGGCAAAGTTCATAAAATGTGGTTTTTTGCTCATGAACAAGTCCTCCAAAGGGCCCGATAGTAGAAAACTGCCAGGACCGGGTCAAGATCGAAACAGACTGCGAACCCAGGGAGCAGTGCAGAAATGCAGTCTAAGAGGCCTCCACGGTAGCTGGAGGGACGAGGACAGTGACGGAAATGGATTATTTGCGGCGCTCGCTGTCCAATTTTAAAAGGACCTTATTTAATTTGGCGATGGTCTCTGGCGGCACATTTTTACTGCACATAATATGTCGAGTCTCGCCTTTGGGAATCTCCGTGAAGATAAGAGTTCTGACTGCCGTATTGGCTTTTGCTGAACTAATT
>JBLMWG010000247.1:0-2552 GCA_050257115.1 Bacillota bacterium | reverse complement strand
TTCGCCGACTTTGGCTTTCATGGCTTTGTCGCCAACCAAAGCTCCCACGTTTCCATTAAAGACCACGTAGTCTGGCTTTTCCTCAACGGCCTTGAGCATACTAAACGGCTGTAAGCCCGCTGCTCCGTATTTGCCTTTGGTATAAAACTCACCTTGCATCACATAAAATTCGCGATCAACTTTCGGTAGACCTTCTTTCGGCTCCACCAAAATCAAACCATACATCCCATTTGCGATATGCATCCCGACCGGAGCCGTCGCACAGTGATATACAAATAGTCCCGGATTCAACGCTTTAAAGTTAAATGTTGAGCTGTGGCCTGGCGCTGTGAAGGAACCCTCCGCACCACCACCTTGTCCTGTCACTGCATGGAGATCGATATTGTGTGGCAATTTACTAGAGGGATGATTAAGAAGATGGAACTCCACCATGTCCCCTTCCCGAATGCGAATAAACTTACCCGGCACTTTTCCACCGAATGTCCAGAAAGTATAGTTTACACCGTCTGCCAGACGCATATTCACTTCTTTTGTTTCTAACTTCACAATGACTTTTGTTGGTGTTTTGCGAGTGATCGGCGGTGGAACCTCTGGCGCATCAGTCAGAATCGCTGTCTCTTGACCTACGACTTTTTCTTCGGCGTAGACGACTGTTGCCATTATTGAGGCCATGACTATAACGAAAGCACTTGTTAGTGGTGAGTACTTCATAAGGTCTCCTTATACAAATTTGAATATACTGAAGTTCACCAAAATAGAAATTGATCTGCATCAACTTTTTGGAGAATAACAAAAATAAAACCTGGGGGGAGGGGCATTGCATGCTAGATGGTGCCTTCTTTTTACAAGATTTTATTTGATGCTATTGGTGTTTTCTAACCCCTAAAAATGCGTCCGTCACTGCCGGAGCAATGAAAAGCAACTTCACTTTATCGCGTAATAGGGGCACCTCTTTTGTCCGCAAAAAGAGTTCTCTCCACGGATGCCAATTCACCATAATTGGATTTTTTGTTCGAAGAGGATGTACAAGTCCATACTCCACCAATTCTTTTTCCTCGATGAAAGTGCCGAATAATTTATCCCAAACAATCAAAATCCCACCATAGTTTTTATCCAGGTAGGCTTCATTTCTGCCGTGGTGAACGCGATGATGCGAAGGTGTATTAAGAAGACTTTCCAAAAAGCCGATTTTCCTGATGATCTCCGTATGAATGAGATACTGATATGCTAAAACCACCTGATGGCCTAAAATAATTTGCTTCGCAGAAAATCCAAATAATAAAGCGGGAACGAAGAATCCCCAATTCAAATAAGAACCCACCCAAGGCAGCCGCACGGAAGTTGAGAGATTAAACTCTTCCGAACTGTGGTGAACGGAATGTTGGCACCATAACAGGTTGATTTCATGTTCATAGCGATGCTTCCAGTAATAACAGAAATCGGCCATAAAAACGGCCAAAAGAAAAACCCATCCATTACTGGGAAGCTTCCAGGGCACAAGATTTGCGACATAACTAAAAATAATAAGCTGAAGGGCCACCCCTGCAGCATAAAACAAATATCTCCATACCAAAAATATGGAAAGATTTGTGAGTGTTTCCTGCCAAGTCATTGCTCGAATATTTTTAAATAGACGATGAACTCCTAAAGAGATTAGGACTAAGGCAAAGCCAATGATCGGCATCCAGGCTTCGATTGAGGACTGGTTAAACATAAAACTCCATCATTATCTCACGATACAACGAGCCTATCACTGATAAAGACCCATTCAAATCAACTTCTATGAAAGGGCCAGGTGTTATTGCAAATTTTAATGGCCAAATAATCAGCGATATGATTTTAATATCAGCCATGAGTACTGAAACAAAATGCCCTCAATGTGGTTCCGAAAATATTTATGAAGACGGCAATCTTTGGATTTGCCCAGAATGCTCTCACGAATGGAGTGCCCACGCAGGTGCTGCCACAGACAAGTCTGAAGAAGTCACATCCAATGTCATTAAAGACGCCAACGGCAATGTCCTTCAGGATGGTGACACGGTCACTGTTATCAAGGATCTGAAAGTTAAAGGATCCTCTTCTGTCGTTAAAGTGGGAACCAAAGTCAAAAATATCCGCTTGGTTGATGCGGGTGATGGTCACGATATTTCCTGCAAAATCGATGGCTTCGGTGCGATGAACCTAAAATCCGAATACGTTAAAAAAGCCTAGCTCTGTTTATGGACTTCAGACTGGATTCATGTGGCCTTGGATGGATCACTGTTCGCAGTCTGAATATTTCTATAGACTTGATATCATTCCATAGAGGTAAAAGATGTCGAAAAAAACGGGTTTGGTATTGTCTGGCGGTGGAGCCCGCGGAGCTTACCAGTCGGGTGTCCTTTTAGCAGTTCAAGAAATCAGTCAATCCTCCGGCATCCCAATCAAGTATGACTTTCTTTCTGGTGTTAGTGCCGGCGCGATTAACGCCAGTTCCTTAGCAGCAAATTTTGATGACATGGACATCGACAGGGAACCACTCGGGCACCGACAGCAACACACCGACCAGCACC
>JBLMWG010000246.1:0-3007 GCA_050257115.1 Bacillota bacterium | reverse complement strand
GACCAGCAGAAACCACTTCCTGCGGACTGTGCACGCGAGACCATGTCAGTTCAGACAAATGAACCAATCCTTCAACACCGGCTTCAAGCTCAACAAAAGCTCCAAATTTTTCCAGACGAGTGATGCGGCCTTCAAGGATATCACCCGCTTTGTGTTTCTCCATGAATACACCTTCGTGCTCTGCTTTTTGCAGATCCAAAAGTTTACGGCGAGACACAACCATGTTGCGTTTATCCATCTGAGTGATCAAGAAATCAAACTTACGTCCAACATACTCAGACGTGTCTTGTACAAATTTAGAATCAATTTGCGAAACCGGACAGAATGCCGTTTTACCTTGGATGTTGACACGAAGACCGCCATTCACAGCCTCTGTCACAGTCCCAGTTACTGGCAATTCCATATCAAATGCATCTTCCAAAGAATCCGTCGATGCATTTTTAGAGCCTTTCTTAGCCAAGCGAATCTCGCCGCCTTTAGCAGAGATAACCACAACGTCGATCATATCACCGACGTGATATTTCACTTCCTTGTTTTCATCCAAAAGGTCTTTAGTAAAAATCAAACCATCAACAGGAGTCCCCGTAGAAACAAAAGACTCTTCTTTACCAATAGAAAGAATCTCCCCACGAATTTGATCCCCAACAGAAACACGAGTTTTCAACCCTTGTTCGCTAGCCGCGAACAAAGCCTCAAAATCCTCAAACGATTTCCCAGAATCAATATCATCCCCAAAAATATCTTTTTTACTCATACAAAAAATTCCTCACCAAACAAAGTTCAACAAAACTCCCCGAACCCGCGTCCGCCAAAGGCGCAGCCCAAGCGACGACGAAGTCGAGCCAGCCCCCCAAAAAACCGGGAACCAAGGCCGTTCAAAATGCCCCAGATGCAAGGCGGAGGAATCGTGCTGCCACGGAGGCGTACTTGTAAAGTACGCCGGAGAGCAAGTACGGTTCCGACAACGCAGTCAGCTGGGGTATTTTCAACGGCCGATCATGAGCAGCCTACAGTGGTTCCGCAATTGGGGCAACGATAGCACCCACTCGTAAGCACCGTGTCGCTCCCACATTCAGGACATTTCATGGTAAATTGCACGGCCGGTTCATTTTTTTTCTTAATATTGAGCGGTTGGCTGAGTTTGCTGCCATCTCGGTAAACAGCTATGGCTTTTAACCCCAGCTTCCAAGCCAAAAAATAGATGTTGCTGATGTCTTCTTCAGTGGCCGAATTTGGCAGGTTCACTGTCTTAGAAATGGCACCACTAATAAACGGCTGAACCGCCGCCATCATCAATACATGGCTTTCGGGAGACAGAGCTCTCCCCCCTTGAACCGCATTTGCACAATCAAAAATAGACACGTGTTCTGGACGAAGTTGCGGACATCCCTCTACGGTATTATGTTCTTTGATGTAGGCCAAAACGCTCTCAATGTCGTCATCCTTATACAGCAAAGTTCGCAAGGCGGGCTCCACCGATTGATTGACTATTTGAACTTCGCCGCCGCCCACCATTTTTTTTAACTTAATCAATGAAAAATCGGGTTCAATGCCGGTGGTATCACAATCCATCAAAAGACCTATCGTCCCCGTTGGGGCGACAACTGTCGCTTGAGCATTACGGAAGCCGTATTTCTGTCCATTGTAGACAACAGCCTTCCATAAATTTTTAGCAGCTAAGTCAAGCCCCTCCGGCATCAATCCCCAGTCCACCTTGCTTAAAGCCTTTTCATGCATCTTCATGACCTGAAGCATCGGTGCGCGGTTTTTCTTAAATCCAGCAAAGACACCTTTGGCGCGCGCCATTTCTGCACTTGTTAAGTAAGCGACCCCACTCATCAACGCAGATATACTCCCCGCCCACGCTCGCCCTTCTTCACTGTCGTAGGGAATTCCTTTACGCATCAGCAAGCTGCCAAGATTTGCAAACCCTAACCCCAACGGACGGTAGTCATGGGATTGTTGCGCAATCTTCCTGGTCGGGTAGCTCGAATAGTCGACAAGGATTTCCTGTGCCACAAAAAGGGTCCGTGCAGTGTGGATCATTGATTCAAAGTCAAAACTTCCATCAGGATTAAGAAACTTCACCAAATTTATTGAAGCCAAGTTGCAGGCAGAGTCATCCAGGAACATATATTCAGAGCAGGGATTGCTCGCATAAATTTCATCGGTGTTAGGACATGTATGCCATTTATTGATTACATTATGAAACTGAATCCCTGGATCGGCACACATCCAAGCCGCATGAGTGATTTTATTCCAGACTTCCACGGCTGGCAGCTCGCGAATGGCTTTCCCACTTACTCGGGCTTTTAATTTCCATGGCTTTTCATTTTGCACACTCTTCATAAAGTCATCGGTGACACGAACAGAATTATTCGCGTTTTGGCCCGACACAGTTTTATAAGCTTCGCCCTCAAAATCAGCGCTGAGACCGGCGTCAATCAGGAGCTTCGCCTTTTGCTCTTCCTTCATTTTCCAATCGATAAAATCAAGCACTTCTGGATGATCAATATCAACGATCACCATTTTTGCCGCTCGTCGAGTCGTGCCACCAGATTTGATGGCCCCAGCTCCCCGATCTAGGACTTCAAGAAAAGAGATAAGACCTGAGCTATGCCCCCCCGAGCTGAGAGGTTCGTACTTGCTGCGCAGTCTTGAAAAATTACTCCCTGTCCCCGAACCGTATTTAAATAATCTTGCTTCATTGCGAGCCAGCTCAAAAATTCCGTCAATGGAATCATCGACACTTTGAATAAAGCACGCCGAGCACTGTGGTCGTTCATAGGCGTTTGTCGTCGGCTCAACAGAGTTCTTCTTCACATCCCAGGCGAAATGTTCACTCGGCGAATCAATTTTATAAGACTCCCACAATCCGGCATTGAACCACACCGGACTATTAAAAGCGCCTCTTTGGGAAAGTAAAATATAGTGAAGCTCTTTCCCAAAGAGCTCCGCATCTTTTTTGGACTTAAAATATCCGTCTTGTCTTAAGCTGGAAGCCACA
>JBLMWG010000245.1:0-4179 GCA_050257115.1 Bacillota bacterium | reverse complement strand
TGGGGGCGCAGTACACGAATACGAAAGACTATAGAGTGAACGATACGAAGTATGATTTTACCAACTACTTCTATAAAACCAATGGTCAGCTCATGTTGTCGTGGACCAAGGATCTGAAAGCGAGATCCATCATTGAACCTTGGCTTTTGAGTTATCGAATTCGCTTTGATAATGCGGATCAACCTTCGGATAACCGTTATGATGGGTACCGAATTTACCAGCAGGGAATTTTGCAAACTCCGGGTTTATTTGCTAATGACGGTTTGCAGTTTACGTTTGATTTACAAAAACAAGGTGGTGGTACCGCGGCCTATCGTTTCCAACCGGAAACAGGAGTCGTAGGTAGCTACACTTTTTCTAGAGGTTATGTTTTCCAGGATACTCCTGGTTATCAGAAGCTGAGTGGCAACTACGTCTTCCCTATGATGTACCCGGATTGGGACTTGGGTAATTGGTATTACTTGCGCCGAGTCTATGGAAATGTGTTCTTTGATTCCACGGTGGTGACTGGAACCCAAAGAGAAGCGACCTTGAACAGCTACGGAGCCGAAATGCAGTTTGAATCCAAGTTTTTCCGCATTATCCCAATGAACTTTGGAGTAAGAGTATTGCAACGTCTTTTGGATGACTCTGTCCAGGGCGAGGCCTTTTTGTCATCCTCATTGGTTTTTTAAGTGGTTTCTAGTTGGGGCAAAGACTTTTCTGTTTTTGCTCCAAGACGTTTGAGATCTTCCACTTGATCGATCAAGTTGCCACGACCTTCAGAGACCTTTTTGATGACTTCTTCATGGGCCTTTTGAGCCGCTCCCAGTTTTTCACCGAGGTTTTGCAAGTCACGCAACAGGCCCGCGAACTTTTCATAAAGTAAGCCGCCACGTTTTGCGATTTCTAATGCATTCTTTTCCTGGCGGTCTTGTTTCCACAAAGCTGCCACGGTTCTGAGTGTCGCCAATAAGGTCGTTGGGCTGACGATGGCGACGTTTCTTTCCCAAGCATATTGGAAAAGTTCTGGTTTCAACTTAAACGCCAAAGCAAATGCGGGCTCTAGAGGCATGAACAATATCACAAAATCAGGAGAGATTAACTTATCAGCGGCATGGTACTTTTTCTCAGAAAGACCATCGATGTGTTTTTTCAAAGAGTCGATGTGCAGTTTACCAAAGCGCTCTTGATCCTCGGATGTTTCGGCAGAAGAGTATTGTTCATAGGCGATCAAGGTCATCTTGGAGTCGACGATCAAGTGTTTGTTATCGGGCAGGTTCACAATTACATCGGGACGCAGGATTTCGCCATCTTCACCACGCAAATCCATATCTGTGCCTTGAGTTGTGTATTCTTCATTTTTGCGCAAGCCAGAGCGTTCAAGGATGTTTTCCAGAATCAACTCACCCCAATTACCTTGAGTTTTCACTTCCCCTTTTAAGGCCTTGGTGAGGTTCTGTGCTTCTGCTGACATAACTTTGTTCAGCTCCATCAGCTTTGTCAGCTCTCCACGCAAGTGTCCGCGTTCGGATCTTTCTGTCGCGTAGCTTTCTTCCACTTTTTTCTCAAAGTCTTTGATACGTTCCTTAAGAGGCTCCAAAACGGCCGAAATATTTTTGTGGTTTTGGTCAGTGAACTTTGCGGATTTTTCTTCGAAGATTTTTTGCGCCATTAACTCAAATTGGTTGTTCATGCGCTGAGCCAGTTCGTCTTGTTGTTTACGAGCCTCACTCATGAGCGCTTTTGTTTCCCCTAGGTTTTGGGTTAAAAGCTCGTTTTTCATCTGCAAAGCTTGGAGGTCTGCTTGCATAGCGGACTTTTCAGCCGCAGATTGGGCTTTAGACTTGAAATAAACGATCAATCCAGAGATCAACGCACCAGCGAAAAAAGCAATCAGGGTTCCAAAGTTCACGTCATCCTCCGTCATGTTTACAATTGAGGGTTTTAGTGTATGATGCGCCCATGAGTCAAATTAAGAGTATCCTTCTTGCCTTCCGCCCTAAAACCCTCACTGCTGCCCTTGTGCCTTGTTTAGCAGGGACTGCCTTGGTTAAAGCCATTGGCTTATCTTGGAATGGGGCTGTTTTATTTTATGCTTTGGCCGCCTCGTTCCTCATCCAAATCGGAACTAATTTGGTGAACGACGCCGTGGACTTTAAAAAAGGTGCGGATACAGAAAAACGTATCGGTCCTCAGCGTATTACTCAGGCTGGAATTTTGACAGCTAATCAAGTCATGGTCCTGGGGTCGTTGTGTTTTGGTCTGGCGATTCTTTGTGGAATTCCTTTGGTGATGAAAGGTGGCATGGTCATCGTTGCTATCGGCATTGCATCCGTGTTGATGGGATATTCTTATACAGCGGGGCCATTTCCTTTAGCTTATTTGGGGTTGGGCGATTTGTTCGTCATTATCTTCTTTGGCTTGTTGGCAGTGACCGGGATGGTCTTCTTGAATACCGGTGAATGGATGGTTGAAGCGTTGATTCTTGGTTTGCAGATTGGCTTTCATGCGACAACTTTAATTGCGATCAATAATTTGCGCGATCACCAAGGAGATGCCTTGGTGAATAAAAAAACAATGGCGGTTCGTTTTGGGGTGAAGTTTTCCCGATACGAAATTGCGGTTTTAGCCTTTTTGCCATTTGTGATGAATTTGTACTGGTGGTTTGAGGGATATAAGATTGCGGCCATCGTACCGGTGTTCGCGTTACCGTTAGCGATAAAACTCACAAAAAATGTATTCAACACTGAACCCGGACCTGCTTATAATAAGTTCCTGGGGCAAGCGGCGGGACTGCATCTTGTCTTCGGATTATTAATCGCGCTGGGGTTTGCCATTTGATTAAACTGAGTTTTCATCCATATGTCTTAAAGCCTTTCTCCACACTGAATTCTGTCAGTGCCGGAGCTCCTCGGGTAGGAGCCTTGTTTAAAGTGGAATGGCCTGATGGACATATCGGATACGCGGATTTGCATCCGTGGCCGGAACTGGGTGATTCAACTCTTGATAAACAAATTGAAGACGTGCGCCGTGGGCGTATTTCCTCAATGTTAGAACAAACCATTTGGTTGGCTCGGCGAGATGCGGTTCTTCGTAAAAAAGGGAAGTCGATCTCAATCTCGGGCGAAAATGTCCGAAATAATTTTTTAATCACTCATGTTGATCAAATTGTTCCGGGCTTTTTGGATGATTTGAAACGCCAAAGCTTTACAACCGTTAAAATCAAAGTGGGCCGAGATCTCGCTGAAGAAGCAGCCGCAATCACTCGCGTCGCTTCCGTCGGCTTGAAGATGCGTTTGGATTTCAATGGTGTGGGAAGTTGGCAAACGTTCGAAAAGTTTATGACGGGTCTTTCGCCAAATGAAAAAGCCTGGATCGAATATGTCGAAGACCCCTTTCCCTTTGAACAGCAATCTTGGATGGACGCAAAAAAGCTTGTCAAAATTGCATTAGATGCCCCGTATGAGATGGTGGATTGGGAGCAAATGACTAAGCCTTGCTTTGATGTCTTGGTGATCAAACCTGCGAAAATGGATGTTGATAAGGCCATTGAACGCTGCAAAAAGTTTAATTTGAAAGCCACGGTAACAAGTTACATGGATCACCCTGTTGGGGTGATGCACGCTTTAAGCATTGCAATGGAGTGTAAGGATAATAATCCGCAAATGATGTTAGAGGCGGGATGTTTGACTCATCGTCAGTATGTCGCTGATTCATTTTCGGTGGAGATCAACACTCAAGGTCCTTATTTAGCGGGCGTCAAAGGCACAGGTGTTGGCTTTGACAAATTGTTGGGAGCCCTACCATGGCAGAAGATCAATTAGGATTGGATCTAAAGTCCCCTGAAAATCTGATTTTACTGAACCCTCGCTGGCCTCAAGAGGACTACCAAAAACTACAAACACTAGCAGAAACTGTTCAGGCCGACCGCGGTTTAACGCATCATGTGTGGATTGCGACGTCGGGCTCGACGGCGGATTCAATTGGGTCCACTAAGCTCGTGGCTCTTTCGAAAACAGCATTACAGGCTTCAGCGGAATCCGTTAATAAACATCTTCAAGCCAATCAAAACGATGTGTGGACTCAAGTGTTGCCTCACTTTCATGTAGGTGGTTTAGGGATCGAGATTCGCGCGCAATTATCGGGTTCTCAAGTGGTCAAAGCATTGAACCATGGAAAATGGGATCCAGAGTATTT
>JBLMWG010000244.1:0-3406 GCA_050257115.1 Bacillota bacterium | reverse complement strand
CTACGGTGGCATCATAGGGTGGCACAAAATTGCTCAACATTTTTGAACCCGCAGTTGTGGCGATACCCTTTGTACATAGCATTTCTTTGATTCCGAAGGGGACACCTGCCAACGATCCAACTTTTTCGCCTTTGGCAATACGCACATCAATCAGCTCTGCCTCTTGAATTGCCTGTGGATTCAGCGAAGTAAATGCATTGAGATCCTCATTCAACAGTTGAATGCGGTTTTGAAAATGCCTGACCACTTCTTTGGCGCTTATCTTTTTGGTTTGAACGGCTTCTGCAATTTCGCCAAAGGAGGCAAAGGTTAGATTCATATTATGATCCTTAAACAACCGGAGGAACTTTAAATAGATTCCCTATACGAGATGGCGCATTGGCAAGAATCTCTTCAGAGGTGATTTCCTGAGAAACGACATCTTCGCGCCAATAAGGTTCAATTTCAGTAGGAGTGATCAAAGGTTCGATGCCATTCGTATCAACTTTTGCAATTTTCTCGAAGCTCTGGAGAATCTTTTCCATTTGGCTGGAGTACTCAGTGGCTTCGGATTCAGTGATTTTTAAGCGAGCGAGTTTGGCAATGTGCTTAATGACTTTTGGATCAATCACAGAAATACTCCTTCGAGTAAGATTTCTTAAAACATTATTTAAAAAAGCACAGCCAGTCACCATCAACCTAGACCAGACCGGAGCATCGTGCTAGAGTTTCGACCTATGTCTAAGAAGCGCCATGAAGAACTGAAAAAGATCCTCGCTGAACACGATTACAATTATTACGTAATCGATAAACCGACAATTACGGATTATGAATATGACCAGCTTTTTGCGGAACTACTAAAGATCGAGAAGTCTGAAAAGAATTTGGATCTTTCTGATTCTCCATCCCAACGCGTAGGCGGAAAGGTTCTCGACAGCTTCACGAAAGTCGCTCACCGTATTCCAATGCTGTCGTTGGCCAATAGTTATTCACCAGAGGACATTTTTGATTTTGATGAACGAGTAAAAAAATTCCTGAATACCGACAAAGACGTCGAGTATTTCTGTGAGTTGAAATTCGATGGTCTTTCGATGGAAATCGTCTATGAGAACGGTCAGTTAGTACGCGCGCTCACTCGTGGTGATGGCTCGGTAGGTGAAGATGTCACCGAAAACATTAAAACAATCAAATCTATTCCTCTTAAAATTTCCCATGGACCCGAGGTCTTAGAAGTTCGCGGAGAGGTCCTAATCTTTAAAAAAGATTTTGCAGAACTCAACGAAACGCAGCAGGAAAATGGACAACAGACTTTTGCCAACCCCCGCAATGCAGCTGCGGGATCGATGCGCCAGCTTGATTCAAAAATTGCTGCCTCTCGTCCGTTAAAATTTTTCGGTTATGCTCTGGGAGTTGTAGAAGGAGAAGTATTCCAAACTCAACAAGACATCCAGGAATACTTCGCAAATCACGGCATTCCCACTGCTCTCAAAGCAAATCGGGATTTGGTCCGTCTTTGTGCGGGCCCTGATGAGGTCGTAAAATATTATCACCATATTGAAAGTATACGTTCCTCACTACCATTTGATATCGATGGAATCGTTATCAAGGTAAATTCTTTGAGACTGCAAGACGATCTTGGCTTAGTCGCCAGAAGTCCGCGCTGGGCCACGGCTGCAAAATTTAAACCCGAACAAGCCACTACCGTGATTGAAGATATTGCTATTCAGGTCGGTCGCACTGGAGCACTCACACCCGTTGCCATTATGAAGCCTGTAAAGGTTGGTGGAGTTACCATCACCAATGCGACTTTGCACAATCAAGATGAGATCAATCGCAAAGACGTCCGTATCGGAGATACGGTTGTCATTCAAAGAGCTGGGGATGTCATTCCTGAAGTCGTCTCGGTAATGCTAGACAAGCGTCCGAAACACAGCCAAGCTTTTTTGATTCCAGAAGCATGCCCAGTTTGCAATTCCCAAGTACAAAAACTTGAAGGTGAAGTCGTCAGTCGCTGTGTTAATCCCTTGTGTACCGCTGTAGTTAAGGAATCCTTAAAACACTTTGTTTCTCGTCGCGCGATGAATATCGACAAAGTCGGAGATCGTCTGATTGAAGCTTTGGTTGATGCCAAGTTGCTTACGCGCTTTTCTGATTTCTATCGGCTTAAAAAAGAAGATATTTTGTTGCTCGAACGTCAGGGTGATAAGTCAGCGGATAATATTATCAACAGTATCAATAAAAGCAAAACACCTACACTGGCGCGATTTATCTTCTCTTTAGGAATACGTTTTGTTGGAGAACAAACCGGAAAACTTTTAGCAGATCATTTTGCAAATATTGAAACGTTTTTAAACGCCAATGAAGAAGAACTTTTAGAGGTTCCAGAAATTGGACCTAAGGTAGCAAAGTCGATCATTCAGTGGACTTCCAATAAACAACTGGTTCAAGAAGTTCATGATATGATTTCTTTGGGTATTCAGATTTCTAACCCTGTCCGTGCAACGGAAGGTCAACTTTCTGGATTGAGCTTTCTTATCACTGGAACACTCCCGGTCAAACGTGATGATGCCAAAGACATTATTGAAAAAAATGGGGGTAAGATCCTTAGTTCCGTCTCTTCGAAGTTAAGCTATTTAGTAGTCGGTGATGATCCAGGATCTAAAGTTGATAAAGCACAAAATTTGGGAGTAAAGATCATTTCTTGGGAAGATTTGCAAAAGATGCTCTAGAAAAATCCTTGAAGTTTTTTGCAATAGCCGTGAAAAGTTAAACGACAGAGCCTGAAACAAAAAAACCCACAGTGATAATCTGTGGGTTTTTTATTTCTTTATTTAAGTTCGACAAGGCCAAACCAAATTAAAGGTGATCGATAACGATATCACGAGCCATAACTGTTTTACGGCCATCTGCTTTTGCAGATTCAACACCTTTCAAGCAAAGTTGCTCGATAGCTTTGCTAAGTACGTCGATAGTCTCAGCAGACGTGTTCATTCCGCCTTTTTCTTTGATAAGTTTTTTCACTTTGCTTGTCACTACAAGAACTTCTGCCATGATGAACTCCTAAGTTAAAATTGAACAGTAAAAGGGTTGCATAGGGACCCTATAATTGACAATGCAAAAAATCTTTTGCGCCGCAATATTATCCACTCATTGGTGGAATATTGATTTCCGATTTTCCGTCAACGAACTTACAAAGCTCCGCCTGACGAGAGTTATTTTCTCCAGGAGAGATCCAAACAAAAGTCTTCTGATCTATGGGCTTTGTACATTCCACATCCAAAAATGCCGGAGACCAACAGCCACTATTAAGGTGCTCAACTGAACCAATGATTTCGTGGCGTGTGTGGTGAGTATGACCATACACAATTCTATTCACTTTTGTTATTGCACTTGCCATCGCCAAAACTCGATCATCCGGTTCCTTATA
>JBLMWG010000243.1:0-23295 GCA_050257115.1 Bacillota bacterium | reverse complement strand
CAGTGAATCCCGGGGCGATGATTTCAATCAAAAAAGGTGTCGCAAAGACCCCACCCATCACAAGGACCGAGGTCATAAGGAACATCAAGCTGCCAATAACGGAAGCAACCTTAGCCGCTTCCTCATCGTGCTTTTTTGCTAAAAGCGAAGCATAGACTGGAATGAAGCTTGCCGACAAAACACCTTCACCAAAAAGATTTTGCAAAAAATTAGGAATTTTCAAAGCGGCCTTAAAGGCATCTCCGGCGGCAGAGTTCCCAAAAAAATGAGCGAACACCCGTTCACGCACCAGCCCTGCAATACGGCTTAAAAATATACCAATACCTACTAAAAATGCGTGGCCACTCATAGATGTGTTCTTCTTTATGCGGTTTCTACTTATGCTTCCGGTTCGATTTCTTCTTCTTCTGAATCATTAAGCTGCAAAACAATACGCTCTGCAAGGACTCGGTTAAAGCCCTTAAGTTTTGCAATCTCCCCTGGTTCAGCCATTCTGATTTCATCAATAGAGTTGAACTGAGTCAAAAGAGTTTTCTTTCTTTTTTCTCCCAGCCCCACAACGTAATCCAATTCGCTTTCCAAAGAAGTCCCCTCACGCAACTTACGATGATAAGTAATTGCAAAACGATGGGCTTCATCACGAATCCCCACCAAAATGTGCAAGGCCTCCGCATTGTGTTTAAAAATTACTGGATTCTGACGCCCTGGTAGGAAGAACCGCTCCTCGGTCGACTCCACTTCTTGCTTGCGGAAATCACTTTCCGTGCGCGCCTTGGCTAATCCCACGATGGGAATATCCTGTCGACCGATCTCCTGAAGAATCTTCATCGCCTGCGCCAACTGTCCCTTACCGCCGTCTATCACAATCAGCTGAGGATCTTCATACTCGGTATGTGTAAATCTGCGACTAAGGACCTCATACATCGACGCAAAGTCATTGATCCCTTGGACCGTGCGAATTTTATAACGACGATAGTGATCCTTCGCCGGAACACCCTCTTCGAACACCACCTGGGAAGCGACCGTTTCAGCTCCCTGGAAAGTAGAGATATCGTAACACTCGATGCGACGAGGAAGCTCCGGCAAATTAAATCTCTCTTTGATTTCTTCCAGACCACGAAGCTTTTCTTCGGACTTAGAGACATATTTTAAGAAATGCGCCTTGGCGTTTTCGTTTGCCATATCCACCAGACTGCGACCTCGCTCATCCGTCGCAAAGCGGACTGTGACTTTGGCATCAGAACGTTCCTTAAGAACTTCTTCCATCAGTTTTGACAGATCCTGGCCGATATCCAATGGCAATAGAACGTCATCCGGAATAAAGTTGTCGTCGTAATATTGATTCAGGAAATCCACCAACCATTCACGGTGATCTTCGACTGGATCATTCGGATCAAAATGTGGAAGGAAATGAGGTCTTGTCCCTATCACCCGACCGGCACGCACGTGAACCGTTTCAATCAGGCAACCACGTTCATCACCATAGAAGCCCACAGCGTCTTGGTCCTTTTCCGTGGTGTCGTTGATGACCGCCTGCTTTTCCAGAATCGCTTTGATGGAACTAATCGAATCGCGCAGACGTGCGGCGACTTCAAATTTTTCTTCCTCTGCAGATTGCATCATCTTTTCAGTCAAAGATTTAATGACTTTCTTATTCTGGCCTTTCAGGAACAACTTTGCCCCTTCCACTTCAGAACGGTAGTCTTCTTGAGAGATATAATCCACACAAGGAGCCGTACAACGGCCAATTTGATACGTCATACAGGGGCGTTTTCGGGTGGCAAACATGGCGTCCCCACAATCACGAATCTTAAAAGTCCGATTCAAAAAACGAATCGTCCCTTGCACAGCAAAGCCCGATGTGTAAGGACCAAAATACAAAGACCCATCTTTTTTAACCTTACGAGCCAGGTAAAGACGTGGATATTCTTCACTCCAAGTGAAACGAATATACGGATAGGCCTTATCATCTCGCAGACGAATATTGTATTTCGGCCGATGCTTTTTAATGAGCGAAGCTTCCAGCAAGAATGCTTCCACCTCGGTTTTCGTCAGAATATATTCAACTTCCAGAATGTTGGAAACCAACAGGCGAGTCTTCGGAGAATGATCCTTACTATCGGTGAAATAACTGCGCACGCGGTTGCGCAAACTCTTCGCCTTCCCGATATAGATAATCTTATCCCCAGGACCCTTCATGAGGTAAACCCCACTTTGGGTCGGGAACTCTTTCACCCGCTCTTTGATTTCTTCAAACCGCCTATTTGAGGCCATCTTTATTCACCTGCGCACTTTCGGCTTCGATTTCGCCGTTACGCAAACTCAACTCCATAATTTGCAGACGTTTGATCTCATCACGTACTTTGGCTGCCTCTTCAAACTCAAGATCTGCAGATAGCTCTTTCATCTTGGCACGCAGCTTTTCGATTTCGAGTGTGAGCTTGTTAGGTTCATGAGCAAACTTATTTAAAATCGCCTGATTGCGATTTTCACCTTGCAATGGTCCACCAGACAACGAACCGTCGAAGACCTCGCCAAGCCCATCCCTGATCTTCTTTTTAATCGTTTGCGGAGTGATTCCGTGGGCTTCGTTATATTCTTGTTGAATACGACGACGACGTTCGGTTTCTCCCATGGCTTTCGCCATACTTTGAGTGATCACATCTCCATATAAAATGACGCGACCATTTAGATTCCTAGCTGCCCGACCAATTGTTTGAATCAATGATCTTTCAGATCGAAGAAATCCTTCTTTATCCGCGTCGGTAATTCCCACCAGACTCACCTCAGGAATATCCAAACCTTCCCGGAGCAAGTTGATCCCAACCAACACATCGAAAACTCCTAAGCGCAGGTCTCTAAGAATTTCTGTGCGCTCCAAGGTATCAATATCACTGTGCAGGTACTTTACCTTAATGCCCAGATTCTCATAGTACTCGGTCAAATCTTCAGCCGACCGCTTAGTGAGTGTTGTAATCAATACGCGCTCGTGCTTACTGATGCGATCACGAATTTCTTTCAGCAAATCATCAACCTGATGTTTCACAGGGCGAACCTCAACAATGGGATCGATCAAACCCGTCGGACGAATAATCTGTTCGACAATCACCCCTTCCGACTTTTCTAACTCATAGTTGCCGGGAGTTGCGGAAACATAGACGACCTTATCCATCATCTTTTCAAACTCTTGAAAGTTCAAAGGGCGGTTGTCTAAGGCAGAAGGTAAACGGAAGCCATGTTCCACCAACGTCATTTTGCGTGCGCGGTCGCCACGATACATCCCCCCGATTTGAGGAATCGTCACGTGGGACTCATCCACGAAGGTCACAAACTCTTTTGGGAAGTATTCAAGCAATGTCGGTGGCGGCTCTCCAGGACCACGCCCCGTCATATGACGAGAGTAGTTTTCGATCCCCTGACAGAAACCCATTTGCTCCATCATTTCGATATCGTAGTAAGTTCTTTGTTCCAAACGTTGAGCTTCCAGGAACTTCATTTCGTGATTCAAAACTTGTAGCCGATCGCGCAGCTCATCTTGAATACTTTTAATCGCCCGTTTCAAATTGTCATCGCCCGTAACGTGATGACTTCCAGGATAAATGCCAACTTGATCCAGCTCTTCCAACACCTGTCCCGTCAATGGATCAATCCACGAAAGCCTTTCGATAAAATCACCGAAGAATTCGACTCGCACGGCACGCGCTTCCTCATAGGGCGGAAAAATTTCCACGTTATCCCCGCGCACACGAACCGTTCCGCGGGAAAAATCGACGTTGTTGCGTTGATACTGAACACGAATCAATTCTTTTAATAAATGGTCTCGTTTCATCTCTGTGTTAGAGACAATTTGAATCATCATACCCTCGTAGGCCTCGGGCGATCCCAAACCATAGATGCAAGATACAGAGCTGACGATAATAACATCCCGACGATCAAACAAAGAGCGCGTTGCCGAGTGCCGCATGCGATCGATTTGCTCGTTGATTGCAGAATCTTTTTCAATATAGGTATCCGTTGAAGGAATGTATGCTTCCGGCTGATAGTAGTCGTAGTAACTGACGAAATACTCCACCGCATTACTAGGAAAGAGTTCTTTAAACTCAGCATACAATTGGGCAGCGAGGGTTTTGTTGGGCGCCAAAACCAATGCTGGCTGATTCAGTTGCGCAATCGTGTGCGCCATACTAAAGGTTTTCCCCGAGCCGGTCACACCCAATAACGTTTGGTGTTTCAGACCTGCACCGAAGTTTTGAACCATTTGCTCAATTGCTTTCGGCTGATCTCCGGAAGGTTTGAATTCAGAGACTAATTGGAAGTTTTTTTTATATGAGGAGCCCATCACTCTGAGTCTACTCCAGTACCTGGAGGAATCAAATGACGTCCTGGTTTTTCAGGTCCACATGCGTTATATCTGAGCGATATTTAAATCTCGGCCACCCTGAGGCAGCCGAGCCATAGAAGCGAATTACTTACAAGTTACAACGTCTTCAACAACCCAGTCATAGTTGCTTGGCCATACAAATTCATAATTGTATGTTTCGTAAACGACAGATGTCACTTTTGCGCCATCTGTAACAACGGTTGTTTTTTCTACCTTCACATCAGACAACTTCGCAGTAAAAATCAATACCGCACCTTTTTGAATTGAAGAAGAAGCGTCTTCAACTTTGCTCACAACAAAAGAACTGTCATAATAAGAGTTGTGTTGATCTCTGCATGCCAGTTTTGCCGATTCGATAGATTGCACAACTGCATTCTTTTGAGTCAAAGAAACACCCGCTTGAGCAGCAACGCTTGAACCCAGTACAAATGCTAGAACACCTAGAGCTTTCATATAACCGCCTTGATAAAGTTAAATCTGCAACGCTTATACATAAAAAGGTGCAATATTAAAAACCAAGATTCCATCAAGAGATTGTTAGGATTCTATTTGATCTTCGTTTGAAACTGACCCTCAGAGTGTGGTCTGAGAGTCCCCGCAAGATTCTGGGCAAATTCACTTCAAAAAGGCAGTGAGAGGTAAGGAACAAACCACCAATGCTTACTTCGTTACTTCCCAGAAGCTTCCCTCAGGTGTGTCGCTGACGGAAATATTCATTGCCATGAGCTTATTGCGAAGCTCATCGGATTTCGCGAAATCTTTATTTGCACGGGCTTGACCACGCTCTGCAACGAGCGCATCAACATCTGCTCTTTTGATGCTCATCTTTTCAAGAAGCATATCATCCAAACGGATTAAGAAATCATGAGCCGGCTCTTGGAACATGCTCATCATGAATCCTACACGCTTAACAAACTGAACAAAAGCCAAAGCCTTCCCTTGAACAGCTGGATTTACTTTTAAACCACGACGAACTTGGCTATTAAACTGACGAACCACTTCAAATAATGAAGCAAATACTTCAGGAGTTCCGAAGTCGTCGTTCATTGCAGACTCCACTTTTTTCCAAGCTTCATCTGTGACCTTCGCAAACCCTGAATCGACTTGAGTCACCTCTGGAGTTAAATAGGACTCAGCCAATGCCAAAGCTGAATAAACTCGTGCTAAACCAGACACCGCACGTTCAACAGCCGCATCACTAAAGTCACTCAAAGTGCGATAATGAACAGACAAGATCATCCACTTGTAGATCTCAGCATTGTACGTCTCAAGAAACTCACGCATGGTCACGATGTTACCCAAAGACTTGGACATCTTCTGACCACCAAAGTTCAGCATGTTATTGTGCATCCAATATTTTACGAAATGTTTCCCAGAGCAGCCTTCACTCTGCGCGATTTCATTTTCATGGTGCGGGAAGATCAAATCCATACCGCCACCGTGAATATCAATTTGATCACCAAAGATTTTTTGAATCATCGCTGAACACTCTATATGCCAACCTGGGCGACCTGGCCCCCATGGCGACGGCCAAGAAATTTCTCCTGGCTTAGCAGCTTTCCACAGCGCGAAATCCATCGGATTGCGTTTCTTTTCATCGACCTCGACACGAGCCCCTGCCAACATGTCTTCTGTATGACGGCCACTCAGCTTACCGTATTCTTTAAAAGACTCGATAGAATAAAGAACATCACCTTGAGCTTCGTAAGCCGATTTCTTTTCGATCAAAACGCTGACCATATTCAAGATATCATCCATGTGTTCAGTCACTTTTGGATTCATATCATGAGGGCGAAGCCCCAGTGTCGCAAAATCCTTTTTGTATTCCGCGATATACTTTTCAGAAAGATCGCCCGGAGACGTTCCCAACTCATTGGCTTTAGCGATGATTTTATCATCCACATCTGTGAAGTTCAGGGCGTACGTCACTTTGTACCCCAAGCCCTCGAGCCAATTGCGAACCATATTGAAAACCACAACACCACGAAAGTTCCCCACATGGAGGAAATTATACACCGTCGGTCCACACACATACATTTTCACGTGTTTCGGATCAAGAGGCTTAAATTCCTCTAACTGTTTGGATTGTGAGTTATAGATCTTCAAAGACATAAAATTCCTCTGTTATGCCGGAGTCCATGCCAATGCTTGTTCTGCACGGGCAATCAAAGATGCTTTTTTCATAAGTGGAACCAAAATTTTCAACTCCGCCCCATGAGGTTTACCGATCACTGCCACACGAATTGGCATGAATAAATTTTTCCCTTTGGCGCCGGTTTTATTTTTCACTTCGTCTTGGATTTTCAAGAATTCTTCCTCCGTCATGTAATCAGAAGGATGAGCCGTGACCAGTTCTTTCCAAGTTGTCAAAACGGCTTTCGTCGTTTCCCACTTCATTGCTTCTTCCGCTTCAGGAAGGATCACATAGGATTTGTCGTTCAAGGGTTTGTACAACTCAATCGCGTCGGACAAAATTTCCATGTACGGCTTAAACACCGTGATCGATTTATCCTGCCACACAGGATCTGATGGCAATTCCATTTTTTCGCGAGCTAAGAAAGGCTGAATCGCTTTCCACAACTCCATATTCGGAAGAGCACGCAAATGTTGTGAGTTCATCCACTTGAATTTCACACGGTCAAAGATCGCACCCGATGGGTTCAAACGAGAAATATCAAATGCCTGAATCATATCATCCACAGACATGATTTCTTTACCTTCTGGATGTGACCAACCAAGAAGGGCAATAAAGTTTAAAACCGCAGAGGCCAAATAACCTTCTTCTTTCAACTGACCACAAGCGACGGCACCTTTACGCTTAGAAAGTTTTTGGCGATCTTCATCAAGAATCAAAGCCATATGGCCAAACTCGGGAGCTTGCCAACCCATAGCTTCATAAATCATCAACTGACGAAGCGTGTTCGGCAAATGTTCTTCCGCACGGAAAACGTGGGTCATCTTCATCAAATGATCATCCACCACACAGCAGAAGTTATAAACTGGCATACCGCCACCACGAAGGAGAACAAAGTCTCCCACCATATCAGACGGAAACTTCACTTCGCCACGAACAAGATCCGTGAACACGTAATCTTTTTTTAAATGTTTTGTTTTAAAACGAACAACAGGTTTTCCACCCTCAGCGATTTTCGCTTTGGCTTGCTCCAACGTCCAATCCGCATAAGGGGATTGAACGTGAGGTTGTTGCCCTGCTTTCATTTGCGCTTCGCGTTGCTTTTCAATTTCTTCGTCCGTCAAAAAGCAATAGTAGGCTTTGCCTTCGTTCAAAAGTTGCTCAGCAATCTTCTTATAGATATCCATGCGCTCACTTTGTTTATAAGGACCCAAAGGACCTTGATCTTTCAAAGTAACTGGATCAACACCTTCCGACCAAAGAAGATTCAACCAAACCAAATCATCAACAACACCACGAAGAGATTCTTCCGTTGAGCGCGCCTCATCCGTGTCTTCGATACGTAGGATGAACTCCCCACCATTTTTTTTCGCGAAAAGATAGTTGTATAAAGCGGTTCTTGCGCCACCTACATGCAGGTAACCCGTTGGTGATGGAGCAAAACGAACACGAACATGTGGAGAAATTTGCGAAGACATTAAATGCACCCCAGAAAGTAAGCCAGACAATAGGCTTTAAAAAAAAGAAAGGCCTGGAAAATCCAAGCCTTGAAACTAATATGTTTTTTCTAAGTAGTAAAGCCCTCGAACGGCCTTACGCAGTGATGCCGAAGATCGCTTTCACTTCTTCCTCATTGAAAAGCTCAGATTCGCTAGTTGCTAGAGTTAGTTCCTTCAAAAGCAAAGAACGAGCTGCATCAAGCATTTTACGCTCACCAAAAGAAAGCTCTTTATCGGCTTTCAAAAGGAATAAGTCGCGCAAAACCTCAGCAATTTCAAAGACGGAACCCGTTTTGATTTTTTCCATGTATTCGCGATAGCGGCGATTCCATGTCTGATTGTCGATTTTAATGTCTTTTTCCTTAAGAATGCCTACAACACGTGCAGCTTCATCTTTAGAAATAATCGGGCGAAGACCCGCAGATTTCACATTAGTAGTTGGAATCATGATCTTAAGACCAGTGTCTACCAACTGCATGTTATAGAACGTCGTTTTGGTGCCGAGCATCTCTTTGGTTTCGATAGCCACGACCTTAACAACGCCATAGCCGGGATAAACTGCATTATCACCGATATTAAACGTCTGCATCCGGTAACCTCCACTGGACAGTGTTCTGACCTCGCTTGTTCTATCAAATTTGACACGAGTTATCAAATCTGAGCAGAGCGTTGGAAAAGTTTTCAGAGGATTTTTTAAAGTGTAAAAAGGCTGACGCAGCGCCAGCCTTTTCCAAATAATTTCAACAAGTTAATAAAAGACAGTTACTGCTCCAAAATGCTGAAAATAAGGGCATAGGGCTGACGACTCGCTTTGCCCATTGGTACATTTACTCCACGTACCACCAACTTATAAGAGCCTGGGGACAAATCACTCTTTTCGATCAGCTCCAAATTGTTGATGTGATCGTTCCCACCGATACTTTGCCCATCAGGCATCAACAACACCAAATCCAGGTCATTCACTAAGGCTTTCTGCGCGTTCGCTGATCCTGGAGCATCGGTCCACACAAGATTTGCCAGCAATCGTCCTGATTTCTGTAGCGTGAACTCGTAGACCACTTCACTCCCCTGGCCTACACCATCGCGATTGTCCACAATACTGGTACCAGCCCCCAGATTTACCAGGTTTGTCATATTCACCCGCCCGTACCCCTCATCCGAATTGGGGCGATGAGAAAGAAGCTCCTGTCCTTTGCCAGCTCCGACCTCACCAAATTGTCCTGGGAATAAGTCATCTGCTGTATGAATCATGACTGCTTTAAGCAACGCCGAAGAGGGATTTGCGATATTCCATTTTTCCACCAAAATTTGGCGAGCCACCGTCACTGCTCCCGCGGTGATGGGTGTTGCCATCGATGTTCCACCAGCCCATGCATAATCATCGTTATAGGCGCCCCACAAAACACTCGCACCCTTTACATGAGAGCGCGTGCTTAAAATATTTGTTCCTGGCGCCACGATATCCGGCTTCACACGCCCATCCAAGGTCGGCCCCCGAGAAGAAAACATCGCCAAGCCATCATCACGATCTGACAAATAGGACGAATAAATCGGCTCCGCCGACCAGTCGTCTTTCGCTGCACGAAGCTTACTAATTGGAACTTGGATACCTCCCGTTTTGGTGAAATTTTTTGATGCGCCTACGGTCAGACAATTTTTAGCCGTCGCCGGAGTCGCCAAACTGCCCGCGTCGATTCGACCATCCTTATCATGATCCACACCGCTGTTACCCGCAGCGAATAGAATCAACATATCCGGTTGATCGAACATCCACGCATCTACTTGAGCAGCCATACTATCGTAAGCGCCAAAAGTGCGAGCCGCCCCCCAAGAATTCGAATGCACCCGTGCTCCATCATTCGCGGCCTTATCAAAAAGATCCGCCAGTCTTGCAGGAACGCTCAAATTGTTAAGCATCGGAGACCAAAGACCTTCCACAACAAAGAGAGCCTCCGAAGCGCCCCCTTTTAAAAGACCCTTCGCCTGCGTACCCCGACCAACAATGGAACCCGCAACGTGGGTTCCATGCCCCATCGGATCATTCCATGACTTCGACCACAACCCCAACGCGTAACCGGATTTTACGGCTCCATTGAAATCAGGATGGATATTCGCAGGATCTCCTGAATCCAATCCCGTATCCGACATCGAGGCAATTTGATTTTTCCCCTGAAATCCCGCAGCCCAAGCCCCCGGCAGTTTAATAGATTTTCCACCAGTTTCATCACCCACAATATCGGAATAATCACCCGGCGCTCTTGGTTCAAGTGATGTCAGCTCTCCATCCATTGGAAAATGAAATGACTCAATCTGAGGTGTGGGTTGAATATGCTCAACCCCCGTGAGATCCGCCGCTTGATGAATAAGACCTCGTGGAATCAACGCCACGATAGATTTTCCCGCGACATCTTGAAGTTTTACTTTAAGATGTCTTAAAGCCTTCACAACCTTCGACGTGTCTTTGTTCTGGAAAGTTGAAATCAGAACACTTTGAATTTCGGCTTTATCAAAAACACTTACTGGGCCGAATTCATTGCTGATTTTATATTCGCCTTGATACTTTACCACCGCACGAACTTCTGGGTGAGTTTTCTGATACGCCACCAACGAAGATAAACTTCCCCGCACCACCAAGGCATCATCAGGAAGATATCCCATCACTGCAAAGCGAGCTTGAACGGTTTTTTTCTGATTTGCCGTTATCACATCACGGAACTGAACAATATAATCCGCTGACTTAAGATCGCGGATCATTTCGTTCGAGTACGCATCATATATAAGTTTGGGATCGATAGATCCGGAATTAAATCGCAGCAGCGTGCCTGCTTGAACCGAGGACGCTGTCGTCAAGATAAACGCTGAAGAAACCGTGAGATGGTAAATCCACCTTTGCATATTTCCCTCCTGGTGAAAGGAAATCTCATCACGTCATTTCAGGCGTTAGCAAATACTCTTGAAAAATCAACTACAGTTGATGTGCCATAACAGCAAGTGAAAGATTCCCGGCCATGCGACCCTTGGTACCCACGCCGACTTCCATCTCTTGGTTTTCCGGAGCAAAAATTTGTGTGCGCTCAGAGAGCTTCATTTGTCCCCTCACACGTTTTGTCACTGTCACATCCATCAACAAACCATCGCGACGGTTTTGCTGGGATTTTTTTGCCAAAACCTCCACAATCGTTTCACTTTGACCATCGTCAGAGAATTCGCTGATGAAAGATTTTTTGCCCGACTTTGTAACAGTATTAATAGAAAGAGGAGCTTGGCCTTTAAGGCCCACACGCATATTAACTTTATATTGGGGAGCTGCTGCGAAAGCAGAAACAGATAGCAAAATAGATGCAGCAACCGTGCTGATAAATACTTTTGTCATTTTGAACACATCCTTGTGGTCTAAAGACAATGCTATGCTCATCAATCTGAGAAGGCCAGCAGAAAAATGACCCGAAACTATTTTTACTAAGTCCGATGTTGCACTACGCAATCAAGACTACAACCAAATTCTTTCTATGAAGTGGTTACTGGATAGTTGTTAAAATTAACCTGAAAAACACGACGTCCATCAAAACTATTGGACGTATATTTTGCCATTTGCTCCGCTACAAACTCGTTAAGACTTTTGTAAAAATCCCTCAACTCTTCATCGTTCATAGCCAAAAGAAGGCTTTTGTAACTTCGAAGTTCTTTCGGTTTATCAAACGCAGCGATAGCATCCATCAAACTTTTCTCGTGGAAATTTAATAAATTAATACTGCCTTTTTCATCAGGAACCTTAAACCGATCCGTCAATGCAAACCATATAACTTCACCGTCTTCAACCTTTGAAGAAACCAGTTGGACCTTCTTTAAAACCTCAAGACCGTTTTGAACCTGCTCAATCGAAGCATCTAGCAGCTTCGCATAAAGCCCAGCAGTCCCTTTGATATCACGAAATGTTACGACAGTGAAAAGCCTTGGCAAAAAGGGACTTGAAATAAAATCTTCGGCATTATCTTCGATAGTTTGTAAGCTCAAATTACTTCGCAAAACGCGAACAAGCTTTTGCCCATATATCTGTTTATCTTCGTGAGTTTTAGCCTGAGAGTACTTTACTAAAAATATGAAATATTCTTTTTCTGCTTCAGAGTAAAAAGCCCTTTTGGAGAAGGCCTCAATAAATGCTGGAGAGGCTCTTTTCTTACCTATCAAAATCATTCGCAAAAAGGATCTGCTTTTATTAAACCCGAGCTCTTCACTCCAAGATTCATAGGAGAAAGATTTATCCAATTTTCGGTACTTATAATAGCTTTGTAGATACAGAGATAGGTCTAAAAAATCAAAAACGACAGGAGCAATTTCTGTTTTCATACAATAATTCCAGCACCCCGTCTTCACTCTGGTCAAACCTTTATTTGTTCACCAGGGAGGTCTACAAGAGTAAAAACACCTCAAAAAAAGCGTCTCTTGTCGATTCCTCAGACACCTCAGTTCCTTCCTATTGTATTTAAAGCCCAAACTCCCATGGCACAAGGGTTGAATGAGCCCTCCACAAACACGGACATCCAAATTTCCGCAAAGCTGCGAGACCGATTTCGATGCCACCCTAAACAGGAGATATTTATGAAGTTTGGAAAAGCGATTGCAACTCTTTGCATTATGGGCCTAGCAACATCTGTCAGCTTTGCCGGCGGCGGCGAAGTGGGTTCAGCCAATCAATCCTCTGCGACTAGCATACTCTATGGTGTAGGACATTTTAGAGGCTCACCAATCGCAGAGAACTGCCAAGTCATGATCACCAAACGAGGTGGCGCTATTGAATTTGCTGGAATTCAAAAAGACACTGTTACCTATGGATTTGGCGTCGGATTATACAACGACGAAAACGGAAAACTCACAGTAGATAGAAACACCTGTGACACCAATCTTCAGCGCTTGAATATCACCAAGCTCAAAGATCAAATTGTGATTTCCTGTGAAAATGACAACGTAAAACAACTGACAACTCTTCTTCTCGGCAACAACGGTAGCATCGTCGGTGTACGCCAGTCAGACAATGCCTTCGGCGATGCTGAATGCACAAATTTCTACAAAAAAATAGATCTCTAATTAGCTCGGGTTTTATTTAACAACTCAAAACCGGAAAAGCGGATTTGTTCACGAAACAGATCCGCTTTTTTTATGCGATCCCGGCCAGGGCGGCGGGCCCATGCTCGCGCAGAAGCTCTTCGCGAAGACCTTTATTGTCTTGATAAGCAAGCTTTGGATCTTTTCTTAAGACTTCGAACGCTGCTTCACGAGCTTGTTGAAGAATTGCCATATCACGAACTAGGTTGGCCATTTTAAAGCCCGTCAGGCCTGACTGACGGGTTCCCATGAACTCACCCGGACCCCGCATTTCCAAATCAAATTCAGCAATCTTAAAACCATCCGATGTTTTTTCCATCATCTCGGTCCGTTGCTTACCCTCTTCGGAAACAGCATAGCCCATGATCAAAATACAGAACGACTTGTATTCTCCCCGACCGACGCGACCGCGCAGCTGGTGAAGCTGTGACAAACCAAAACGCTCGGCATGTTCGATGATCATGATGTTTGCATTCGGTACGTCGACACCGACCTCGATCACTGTCGTAGAAACCAGAACTTGAATTTCATGGCGACGGAATTGCCCCATGACTTGATCTTTTTCATCGGGCTTCATTTTCCCGTGAAGCAAGCCGAATTTGACCGCGGGAAATTGTGCCTTTAATTTTTCAAACTCTTCCACGGCATTTTTCAAATCAATCTTTTCACTTTCCTCCACCAGAGGATAAACAAAATAGGCCTGTCGGCCTTTTTGCAACTGCTCAAGCATAAACTGCAAAGCTTGTGGACGCTTGTTTTCAAAAATCGCCCGGGTTTGAATCGGACTGCGCCCTGCGGGCATTTCATCAATAATGGAAACATCGAGATCGCCATACACAGTCATCGCCAAAGTTCTTGGAATCGGCGTCGCCGTCATTACCAAAAAGTGAGGTGAATCGCCTTTGTTCTTTAAAACTCCGCGCTGTTCAACTCCGAAGCGATGTTGTTCATCGATAATAACCAAACCCAAATTCGTAAACTGCACTTCATTTTCAATCAAGGCATGAGTGCCGATAATTAAGTCTACATTGCCCGCTTGCAGATCCGCAAGAACCTCTCGGCGTTCAGCGGCCTTGGTTTTTCCCACTAGCATTGAAATGCGAATCCCCAACGGCTCCAAAAGTTTGCAGGCGTTTTTATAATGCTGCTCTGCTAAAATTTCCGTCGGCGCCATCAGACAGGTTTGATAGCCACTCTCAGCCGCATAGACTGCCGCCATAAAACACACCAAGGTTTTACCGCTCCCCACATCCCCCTGAATCATCCGGTGCATCGGGTGACTTTTTTCAAGATCTGCTTTTACCTCATTAAAAACTCGGCGCTGAGCTCCGGTCATTTGAAACGGAAGAGCCTTTTCTAAAGCCACTAACTTCGTGCCCGGATTGGCAATTTGTGGAGCTCCCTCTTTTTGAAAGCCGGCTTTCTTAGAAGCCAGATACAACTCCATCCAAAAAAATTCTTCAAAAATCAGACGTCTTTGTGCGGCACTTTTAAACTCAATATACTCTTGAACTTTGTGTGGATCTGGATGATGAATTTCCATCAATGCGTCTTTACGCGACTTCAAGTTGTACTTATCCCTCATCCATTTTGGCAGAGCTTCTTCCGGCCACTCAGCGATCTGCATCAGTGCCAAGCGCACAAGCTTCATTATTTTTGCCGTCGCTAAGCCTTCGATTTCGGTATACAAAGGTATCAAAGCATCTTGATTTTCATCATCGGGCTCAATATCACGAATATCGGGATGATGAAACTCAATGCGTCCGCGATACTCAATCACCTTGCCGACAACGCGGACCTCAGTGAATGGTTTGAAACGTTCGAAATACCCCTTATATGGCACCCGAAAATATTTGCAGTGAATTTGCCCCGAAGCATCGCGCACAACCACATCATACATTTTACGGGTCGAGCGGCCCATATTGATACTGTGCACACCGACTACGGTGGCTTTAATACTCACAATATCGTCCGGTTTTAAACTAGCGATGTTGCGAGCGGCCCTTTGATCTTCGAAAGCGCGCGGATAAAACTCAATAAGATCCCTCAAGGTTTTTAAACCTTTGCGAGCGAAGAGATCTCCGAGCTTGGGACCGACTCCTTTTAAATACATAATTTGGGAATCTAGACGAAGGGCCATACTTGTTAAGTATTGCGGATTTTATTCCTAAGTCAATGTATTCATGGCAGAATTTCCCTATGGACTCGACCGACTATTTCAGAATTCGCCTCAGCACAATTCGTCCCGATAAAGTGACGAGTTTCGACATCTTTATTCTTGTTGATCACAAGTACATTCTTTATCTCCGCGCTGGAGACAAGTTGTCTGATGGAAAAATTGAACGCCTCCATTCTCGTGATACTGGCGATTCCTTTTTTGTGCGCAATGAAGACAAACAAGCCTATCGCGACTGGGTTCGCGAAGAGATGAATTCAAACCTTATCGATCCTTTTGCCAAAGCAAAAATTCTGCGCGAATCCTCCGTGGCTTTGATGGAAGATCTTTTTGAAAATCCCGACGTCAACACCGCTCTGGATGAATCACGTCCGATCATTAAAGACTTCATTGATCTGATGGAAAGTGCCCCCGAAGCCATGGGCTTTATGATCTCTTTATCTGGGCATGACTTTTACACTTACAATCACTCTCTTGATGTGAGCATTTATTCTCTGGGGTTGGGCAAAGCCCTTGGATATAATCCGCAAGAACTTGAAGAGCTGGGCGTGGGTTCACTTTTTCACGACATTGGAAAACGCAATGTCAGCCTCGATATTCTCTGCAAAAAAGGTGGCCTGACTGATGCAGAATGGGAGCAAATGAAAATGCACCCACAGTATGGATTGGTTATTTTGAACAACCATCCAAATATTAGTGATGCCATTAAAGCCGCCTGCTTTGAACACCATGAATCTTGGGCCGGAAACGGATACCCGCAACAGTTGGTTGCTGATGAAATTCATCCCTTCGCCCGCATCGTGGCAATCACGGATACGTATGATGCGATGACTACTCAACGCTCTTACAATGTTCCTCTAAAGCCCCTCGATGCCGTAACCATGATGAAAGAAAAATTAGCGGGCCGCTATGATCCCGACATGTTGAAAGCCATGTACTCAGTTTTATTCAAGATAAAGGTCGCTTAGGAAATGAAGAATCTGTTTCACTCGTTTTTATTAATTGCACTGATCCCCTTGATAGCCCTGGCTCTGGAGCCCACCAATCCTCCGGGAGTTTGCGACCGTTTTACATCCGCCGCTGATGTTCAAAAATGTCAAAGTCGCACATCCAAAGACAACGTCGACTGGTATGCGGTGACTGTTTGCAACCTCCAAAAAGATGATCAATCCTTCTGGAAGTGTTGGGATTCTATCCAGGGGCAAAGCTTCAACCCTGCGGCTCTGGACAAGTGCGGAGAAGAGTCCGAAATGTCAGACACTCAACGCCTGGAATGCGTAAATGCTTCTCGCAGCAACCGCGAACCCGCTTCCAAAGGCACTTTCCAGCCACTCAATATCTCCAAGCCCGACAAACAAAAAAAGCAATAGCCTCAGAACCCGCTCTCAGTAAGGACTTCAGACCAAGTCGTGTTGAGAGCTTCGACAGTTTGTCTTTGTTTTCATGTCACTTCTCTTGCCTTCTCTCTTATTTTAAGAAACTAGCCCTTATATGTCTTAAGTGCTTCTGACTCTTTGACGAAATCAAGAGTATGAAGAATAAGATTGCTTGCTTATCACTCTTGATGGCCTTAAGCAGCCTTACCAGCTGCTCGAAGGTGATGTTTCGCGCCCTCCCAGAAGAGGGCAGCGCATCACTCGTCGCTCCTACTCCTACTCCCTCACCAGTGCCGGAGCCGACACCACTTCCTCACGTCCCAGAGCACACTCATTCCGAAACCGTTAAGCCAGGCAACAAGCAGGTCGACTTTCTTTTAGTGATGGATGATTCAAACTCGATGCTTCCAGATTTAAAAAAGCTTGCGGCCTCGATGTCAGCTTTTATGAGTTCCCTCGATGCCGGCCAAATTGATTGGCAAATGTGCCTTACAACTACCCGCGCCCTCCCAAGTGGTGGCAAGAGTATTTGGGGTCTGCCTCTGCCTTGGGCAAATTACACACCTGCCAGCGGAACGCCTTCGACACTGTTAAAGAAAGGCGCCCATAATTTAAACTCTGTTTTTACTTCCACCGTCGACTCACTCCAAATAGGTGGCCCCAACTCAGGAGATGAGCGCGCAATCAAAGCCACCTATGAAAACTTCGCCCAAGGAAATCCTCTCGCAGCTATTAATAATGGCTGCTATCGTGAGGGTGCTGCGAAGTCCGTTATTATTATCTCTGACGAAGACGAACGGTCCGTCGGCGGAGACAAACTGAAAGTAAAACCCAAAGATGCTCGCGGCGCCTACCAACCTCTGGAAAGTTCTGACTTGCCAGAAACTCTGTTTACGATGGCCCACACCGTCTTCGGTGAGGACGTTCGTTTTACCTTCAACTCCATCATCGTCAAACCTGGCGATACAGCCTGTGAGACCACACAAGATCAGGATACGTCGCCAAGTCACCCCGGTTCTATCTATTCCGAAATGTCGAATCTTACTAGTGGCGGTATCGGGAGTATCTGCGATCACAACTTTGCGGCAAGTCTGAATACTTTTAAAGACAAAATCATCAACTCACTTTCGCAAATTACTTTGCAATGTGATCCTGATATGTCCACCTTAACGGTCATTGTGAATGGACTTCTGACAACAGACTATCAGATCTCAGGCAACATCCTGAAGTTTGCCTCCCCCCTTACTGAAGGAACTCAATTAGATCTCAGTTATGACTGTCGCCGATAGCATTGAACGAGGCTCTTTTCTTGCTACAAAGAGTCTACCTAGGCGCAAAATTGTCAATTTTGTCGACAGGTACGCAGTTTTTCCATTCATTCCAATAAATCACCTAAGTCTTCTGGTTTTCTGATAGAACCATTCCCCATGAGATCCACAAGGCTTCTTTTCTATTCTTTGGCAGTCAGCTTCTTCCTCTCCGGATGCAATTACGCCATGGAAGAAATTGGTATTTTTAAAACCGGCAATTCGAAGCTAAACACAAATACCATGCAACAGTTCTCTGAGGAGACTGTCACCTTCGACCTGTTAAAAACGACGTCGTTAAAAACTTGCCTTCAGTGCCACATCCATAAAGATGGCTCCATCCCACTAAATACCCCAGACCTGGCTTACAATATTCGCGACAGCATTATGACTGAAGTGAGCACTGGTGAAATGCCTCCTCGCGATAAAGGTTACCCTTCTTTGACGGCTTGTGAGAAAAAACTTTTACAAGTTTGGTTTGATGCACAGACTAACAATCTGGCTGCACCAAGGGTAAAAGAAGTTTCTGAATGCAATGGCTCCGCAACTCCGGAACCTAACACTCCAGAACCAACAACCCCGCAACCAACGCCAACTCCCGAGCCAACGGCGTCACCATCTCCAAGTCCGGCATCGATTGATTATGGATCATTGGAGCTCAGCTTTAGAAATTTAAAATCAGCGTTCTTTGAACAGAAATGTTTGCGCTGCCATAGCTCGATGGCAAAAAGGACCAAAGATCCCATCATGGATACAATTGAAGGAATCAAAACAAATACGGGTTCCTCAGGCCAAGCCAATATTGGAGCGTCCGGCGCGGAAAGTTTCCTTTATAAAATTACAGTTCCGGGCATGATCCCAGGTGAAGTCATGCCTCCTCCTCGCGCCAACTTGGGCACATTGTCTGCGGAAGAAGCGGACTATTTAAAACGCTGGATTGATGCAGGAATGCCAGAATGATGAAACTCCTTTTCACAACCATCCTCTTATTCGGTTCTTTCAGCTTTGCTGGCGGCTATCCTGCCTGCAAAGACAAAAATCAACTGGTCGATCTTTCCAACGACAGCATCGTCAAATGGCGTGATAACATGCCAGCAAAATTTTTAGCTCGCGCCTTTGTGCAAGCAAAAATTGTTGGCGTCCTGGAAGATCGCCAAAATCATATTCATTTTGAAGTCGATCTCGATGGAGATTTCTCGACAACCGACGACCGCTTGGAAGTTATCTACAACACCGAATTTGGGGCTGTTCCAGAATTCCACCAAGGTGATTCACTCATTGCCTGTGGTGACTTTATTGTCGATCCCTACTCCCCGACCAAGGCCGTTTTACACTGGGTTCACAAAAACCCAAAAAATACAGGACATGATGATGGATATCTTGTCATCAATGGCATACTCACTGGACAAGTGACCCAATAGCCACTTGTTCCTTCGCAAATCCCACAGAGTTCGGTGGGCCTTATCTTTATAATTTCCTAAACTGTTCCCATGAAAAGAAAGCGGTTTCCCTGGTGGCTATGGGTTCTCTGTTTAGTCACATTTCATGTTGGGACTCGACTTAGCCTTAACTACATAACAACACCGGGAACTTCATCATTTTACTTTCCATTGGCTTTGGCCTCGGCATTCATTTTTTGGTGGGGCCCCGTTGTCCTTATCCCATTCTACTTGAACTCAATTTTAAGTGCCCCGCTGTGGGGCTTTGATTTAAATACCACGTCCCTGCTGTACTCTCTGCCCGAGGTGATCCAAACTTTTTTGGCTTGGGTTTTAGTACGAGACCGCCTTAAGGACCAAGGGTGGTCTCCCAGTCCTATAAGCATCAGTCTTTTTGCAATTTATGGAATAATTATCCCCTCGATTGTAACGTCATTTATTTTGCAAGGAGCTTATCTTTTCACCCACCAAATTTCTCGCGATCAATATCTATGGGCATACCTTTTAACGGTTATCGGAAACTTTATGAGCGGTGTTTTAGTGACACTGCCCTTAATTATTTTGCTATCCCCCTTTTTAGAAAAAAAAGGCTTATCCCGATTTCACTGCTCCGCCCGTGACATGCGTTGGATCCAACACATGTCACGCAAAGATCTGATCATCATCGGCACAATGTTACTAGGCTGTTCAGCTCTGGGTCTTCTGATGGATTTCAATCAAACTTGGTATGTCTATGGCTTAATAATTTTATACTGTGCCACGTGGTACGGATTAAACACAGCGATCTTCGTAAACTCTTGGGTGGCCTTTGCGACTCTGATATTACCCATCATTCTCGGGCACTCCTGGCCCAAAGACTTTTCTGCGATACAAATTCCAGCCACAATATTGACGCTTTGCCTGTCTGCTCTGATGGCCGGAGCTGCCGTATCTGGTCTTACCGAAAAAATAGACAAGCTGCGCGATACAGAGGGAGCACTTAAAGCTGCAAAAGAACAAGCCGAAGAAGCCTCCCGGGCCAAATCTGATTTTCTGGCGCGCATGAGTCATGAAATTAGAACGCCGCTAAATTCTGTCCTGGGGATGTTAGAGCTTTTAAAAGAAACCAATCTCTCTAAGGATCAAGAGCGGTATCTAACTCTATTCAGCCATGCCGGAGAAAACTTAAAAGCACTGATAAACGATCTACTGGATTTTTCAAAAATTGAAGCCAAAGCATTGAGTATCGAAAATGTCAGTTACAATCTGCACAGCACCGTGCGGAGTGTTTTTGAAATTTTACAAATAAAAGCAGAAGAAAAGGGACTGAACTTTGAGCTCATCATAGATGACGACATCCCGACTTATCAAAAAGGCGACCCCACCAGATTGCGCCAAGTACTCTTCAACCTTATCGGGAACGCGCTCAAATTCACTGATGAAGGTGAAGTGCAAATTCGTGTCCGCCTTGAAAAGAATGGTGACGAAAAGCTGATCCTCGAAATCATCGATACCGGGATTGGCATCCCCCGTGAAAAACAAAGCAGCTTGTTTTCCCCGTTCTATCAGGCAGAGACCACCACCAATCGTAAATACGGTGGCACCGGATTAGGCTTAGTGATTTCAAAAAATCTAGTAGAAATCATGGGTGGAAAATTAGAATTGAAAAGCCTTGCCGGCCGAGGAACCACTTTTAAAATCACTCTTCCCCATCATCCTGATTTCGTGACCCCCACCACAACTCAAACCTTGGCTCCTACAAACTGGGCGCAATACTTTGATGACAAGAAATTCTCTCTGCTCATCGTGGATGACTCCGAGGACAATCGCTTGTTACTAACTCATTATCTCAAAAACCTGCCGTTCATCTTCACGGAGGCGGCCAACGGCAGGGAGGCCGTTGAAAAATTCAAAGCGAGCTCCTTCGATCTAGTTTTTATGGATATGCAAATGCCCATTATGAGTGGTTACAAAGCGACAGAGATGATTCGCCACTATGAACAAGAAAAACATCAAGGTCACACCCCCATCGTGGCCTTAACTGCCACGGCTGTTGTTGAGGATCTGCAAAGAACTCTCGCCAGCGGTTGTGACATGTACATGGTGAAACCAGTCAAAAAGTCAGAAGTTATTGAAACACTCGTTCACATTCTGACAACAAAGAGGCCGGTCAAAGAAGCTCTTAAAGAGCCGCCTTCATCAAGTATCTGAACGTGAAGTTCCGAGCGAACGCGTTTTTTTTGTTGAAGCTCGTCATAAAACGCCTTTTCCTGTTCCAAATTTTCAAAGGCACAGTGAATTTCAAAATCTGTCTCTACTGGGCGATGATATTCAATGCTACCCTTGGCAATGACGATATTTTCAGTCGGAATATGATAGGCCTTCAACCCGGCAAGAACCAACGCGTAGGCAGAAAGAACACCCGAGGCATAAAGACTGCCTCCAAAAGCAGTCCCCTTGTGGTTCAAGTTCTTCTTTAAAGAAACTTTGAAAACGGCACGATGGGAATTCAGTTCTTTGACTTCAATTCCCAGGTGCTCATAGAGCTTGATATTATCCGAAAGAATTTTAACAAGCTCCTGGGAATTTACTTCCACTGTTCATATCCCCCGGCAAAGTTCACACTTTGTCGATAACCCAATTGACGAAGAGCAAAGGTTACCGCTCCAGAACGCACTCCATGGCTGCTGATAACAAGGATCACTTTATCTTTGGTCACACCCTTAACTTCCAATTTCTTTTCGACGTCCTTATTCGGAAAGTTCATCGCCGTAAAAAACTCTTTCCATTCCAGCTGAACAACGGGGGCCTTAACATTCTTATACTTGGTTAAGTTATTAATGCTGTACTCAGCTAAAGAACGGACATCCAAAATAACAATCTTACCTTTGGCTTCATTGAAGTTCATGCCGAATAAAGAATTCACTGGCAAATCAACGCCGCTCGTTCTGGTTCTTTTTGCAGCCATTCTCAATTGCGGCAGCTGTTGCGTGGCATAGGCCTTAAAGTTTTTTACATCAATAAACAGAGACTCATCCACACCAGGCTTCCAATAGGGTTTATTTTTAACCGCTGGCGCCTCTTGCACATTCATCTCACGATAGGAAGAATGCAAGGCTGTATGAACATCTTTGACACCTAACACATTCAGAGTCCATGCGATGCGCCCTTCCTCCCCATTCCCTAAAGAACCTTTACCAAGAATGACCACTTTACTGTCGGCATCAACGCCAATCAAAGACAGGCGACGAGCTATAGAGAAAAGATCCTCTAAAAGAACTCCACGAGAATTTGGATCCTGCTGGGAAAAGTCTTCCCAACGTACGTTGATCGCACCCGGCACATGGGACAAGTTGAACTCAAAAGGTGCACGGACGTCCAAAATTACCGGATTGCCTTCCATCAATTTTGCGGACAGAGCAGAATCCGTAAGAACCGGTTTTTCTTGCGTGATTTTCGTTGGGGGCTTGGTTTGACAGGACACCATTATCAGGGTCGTCAAAAGAAGAGAGAGTGCTATACGCATAAAATCCTCCAGTTACCTAAAACAAAGGGAGCCTTCCAGCTCCCTTATATTGACTCCGGCCAAAGCCTGAGATCTGTACTATTTCGTAATTCTCATCGTCGGGAAGAAGATGATATCTCTGATACTCGGGCGATCCGTAAGAAGCATAACAATACGCTCAATGCCGAGTCCCACCCCACCTGTCGGTGGCATACCAGAATCAATCGCTAACAAGAAGTCTTCATCCATCGGATGAGCTTCCGCATCCAGAGCACGAGACGCTTCTTGCTCTTTCAAACGTGCCATTTGATCTTCAGGGTCATTCAACTCTGAATAAGAGTTTCCAATCTCCATGCACGCTGCAAAAGGCTCAAAGCGCTCTACCAAGCGATCATC
>JBLMWG010000242.1:0-2860 GCA_050257115.1 Bacillota bacterium | reverse complement strand
ATAGCAGCAGATGAACTTTCACACTCTCTCAAGACGCGTCGGAATCAAAAGGAAAGAGCAATTGTTTATCAACTGCGTTCACGTGCAAGTCACGACACGGTAGGAATACCCGGGATGATTTCATTAACGATGGCGCAGAAAATTAATCCTTTGGGGTTGCCGGTATATCGAGACCCGCATTTAAGTCCAGAGACGTTATTAAAGCACAAGGAAAAGATAAAGGGTTTGTCTGATCGCCGAAAAGAGGTACCAATAATTTTGGTTGGTGAAAATGAATATGACTGGGCACCTTATAAAACAGCGGTTATAATGAAGGGCATGGGATTTAAAAATATTCGATGGTATCGAAAAGGAGTGGTGGAATGGAAGCTTCGCCACATCTTCGACAAGGAAAAGTTTCCGCTTGCTCCTGAGCCGGCATTCAAGTTGCTGGATTTATGAAGTCTTATATCTTTTTAGCGCTTTTATTTCTTACTGTTCCTGCCTCGGCGTTGACTCGGATCTGGATTTTTGCGCCTGAGCTAAGCTCTCAAAAGTCCGTGGTTGATAGCAACAGCTCCGGGGAGATCGAAAAGATTCTCAATTCATCGGGAGTGGGATCTTTTTCGGTAAAAATAATGAATGTGGAAGAGGGAAGAGCGACGGCCTGGTCTTTACGTAATGATTTGGAATCGCCGGCCGATTTTATTTTTTATTACCTCCCTGCCCGAGACATTCCGCGTGAACTTGCAGAGGTTCTTTCTTATCAGTATGACGATGATAATCGGGTGATATCTCCTATAGGCAAGGATGGATTTTGCGAGGCGGCACCTGAGTTGATTCAAAAAATTCTGCCGCGGGATCTATGTGTAGCTGTCGGTCGCAGTGTCGTTTTTAAAAAGAAAATTCAAAAGATGAACTCTGTTTTTTTAAATCGTGACAAGGAGCAGTTGTATCTCTCCGCTTCATTTGTTGGATTGGATAAATTATTTTTAAAGCTAGGCTCTCAGAGCCAACATAAGAGTGAATCTCTTTGTCTGATTTCTCCTGAGCGTATTGAATATTTTTCTGATGCATTTGATTCAGGGAGCATCGAGGATTCTGTCTCGACGCTGCTGACACCAGAGTTATCGATTCCAAGAAAGCAATTCAAGATTCAAATTGATTCCAGTTTGGTCGAAACGGTTCCTTACAAATTGTTGTCGGCAAAGTTTTATGATTTGTATCGCGCTGAAAATGTTGTCTCTGGATCTCGTCGTGTTTTGAATAGTGTCGGTGTTAAAGAGTGGACAGGTTTGATGGGGAATTATCTTCTCGAGTATATGAAGTTAAGACTTAATTCGAAGTCTGCCTCTGAAAAAAATAGTAAGATCGAACCTGTCAAAAAAAAGCGGTGATGAGTGGGAACCCTTCTCGGATATCTCATTGAGGCTTTGATTTTTTTTCCTCTTGTTTTTCTTGTTAGAAAAAAGACAGAACTCAAGTTGTCTTTCGTTATCGCTGGGCTCAATCTGCTCTATTATTACATGATCGCTGGGGAGCATCTGCTTTATTTAGCCCTGTACATTGGGGTTACCTATATCGTGTATCAGATTATGGTGAACCAAGCCCGTTATAAGATGCGGGTTTTTGCCGCTTATGTAGCGGTGACTCTATCGATATTTGTTCTGATTAAATTGAATTTATTCAAGATAATGGGTTACTCATTTATTTTGTTGCAGAATTACGCATTTCTCTATTCTCGAGCAAAAAATGATTCCGATGAGAATTTAGGCTTTGTTGAGTTCTTTGCGATAAGCACTTTTTTCCCCATTATCACCGCGGGTCCTATTAGCTCGCTTTCGGATATTGGAAAGCAGCTATCCAGTCAGTCTCTAAACTTATCAAATGAGGAAGTGCGATGGGGCGGGCTCAGAATTCTTAATGCTTTTTTTAAGAAGGCACTTATAGATTTTGTTATGGTCACGCATTTTTCCGGATTTCTTGGGAACTCCGCGGGGAAGATGAATTTGCAGGTTTCCTTTTTAAATATGGCCCTAGTTCTTATGTATTACTACTTTGATTTTTCCGCATCCTCTGATTTGGCCATTGGCGGTGCGCGAATTGCCGGGTTTCGAATAGCGGAGAACTTCAAGGCTCCTTATACCTCCTATTCGGTGGCTGAGTTTTGGCGTCGTTGGCATATTTCATTAGGATCATGGTTTCAAAATTACTTTTTAATTCCCATTCAGTTGCGTTTTTTAAGAAATGAATTTTTTCGGAGATTTTCCAAAGTTTTTAACTATGTGATGGTGTTTGTCACTTTTATCGCGATAGGTCTGTGGCATGGAATTGGAACGCGCTATTTACTTTGGGGTGCGCTCAATGGTTTTTTTGTGGTGCTGACTCATCGATTTGATCGAATCATCAAGGGATCTAAAGTTGCATCCTTTTTTTCGTGGATCGTTATGATTTTGGTCGCCTTTATGGGGCAGTATTTACTGTTAACGGCTGTGGACTTAGTTTTAACCTATAGGTTGGGAACCTCAGCGGAAAACATTTTAGCCTTAGGGTATTTTTCCTTGCTGTTTTTGGTTCACTACTATGATACGTGCCTTTCTGACCAAAAAATCGTAAGGTGGCCGAAATTGATCTGGATTCTGAGTTTAATGCAGATCGTAGTCGTTCTTTTATTCTTTAACCCGCAAACAACATTTATGTACAGTGACTTCTGATGAAAGCCTTACTGTACATAGCCACTTTTTTAATTAGTATTTGGATGTTCTCATACTTGACGAAGTCTATCGAACATCGAGCTCTTCCGTATGCGACTCCGATATTTATCAAACATAGGATGTTGGAGTTCCTCGAAAACAAAGAAAATGTATTTTCTGATTCGAAG
>JBLMWG010000241.1:0-4976 GCA_050257115.1 Bacillota bacterium | reverse complement strand
TCTAAGCCGAAATCCTTATTCCATTCATCCTTAATGCATTTGTTTAACTTAGCAGAAGATGAATCTATTAAATCATGTGTAATTTTAGGATTTGTTTCAATGCGGCTATTTTGTCTGTAGTAAAATTCTTGAATGCGTTTTCTTTTGAGGTCTTCTTTTTCCAGCGATCTTGCAAAGGCACTGAAGGAGGGATCGCTTTCGGTAATATTTGAAGTATTGCAGCTGGAGTTGTTGCAAGAATCCACACCTTTTATGATGTCATCTTCATTGATTCCTAGATCGCGCAATGCGCGTTCTCTTTCTTCTTTTGTTGTTTGTTCTCGTCTCCGATCACTATCGGCTTTTTCCTTTTCTCTCTGGTCAGCAATAGTTTTTTTTGTGTTTTCAAGTTCACGCAGTTCTCTCTCGGCCTTTGCGTGTGAGGCAATAAGTTCCAAACGATTTTTTTCATTTACAAATTTGTCTCCACCGCATGATGCTGATTCTTGGCAGGATAGGATTGCAACGGTAGAGCCAAAAGAGGCACCTATTGCGGCCCCCCAAAAGCCTCCAGCCGCACTTCCAAGTCCAGCCCCAATTAAGGAGTGCTTCATTGCGGAAAGTGCGCAGTCCTTGGTGCATGTCCAGTTAACTTCACTATAACGTAAACGATCTTGCTCTATTTTATTGCGAAGCTGGTTTTTCGCATTTTTGTCTTGTTTTAAAAAATCGTTGCAGTCGGACTCATTTGCCCAGGTGTTCTTGGTTAATGCGTTCAAATCAACATTGTTCAGATTATTATTTTGAGAGGTTTCGGTGGTGAGGCATTTATTGGTAAGGTTTCTTAGCTCAGATGCCTCGAAGGGGCGTGCATTATTTTTGGTAGTTTGATTTTCCCCAAATGTCGTCTCTTCGCTATGAGAAAATTGAAGGCACTGCTTATAGATATCCTGGATAAAGGCATCTTTGCTTGGGCCTTTTTCCACTACATTTTGAATAAGATCCTGAGCGGTTGTTTTTCTTGAAGCTGGCTTCGAGGTGGCTTTTTTAATTAGAGAATCTAAGTCCGTTTCGCTGTTCCTAGAAGACATAAAAGACTGACGAAGGCTTGTTTCCGCCAGCTTTCGTTCGCCATCCGCATAAGCTTGGAAGTCTGAACCCAGAAGTCTTCCATAATATTTAGAGATCTGTTCATCTGAGTTCGTAACAAATTTCGCAAAGTTCATCGATGTTTCTGGCAGCTTCCATTTGCGCTCAAGCTGAGAATTGAAAACAGGGCTGATATGGCGAACCATCGTTATCAATGACATTGCAAATGCCACGTCGTTAGTTTTTAACGCATGTTCAATCAACAATATTGAAGGTGCAATTAAGCCATTGAGTACCCCTTGGTCTTTGACATGGTTCATGATTTTTAGTCGAACATTGATGTTCTTATACGAAGGATTCCAGGCTTCGATCGCCAGGGCGTAAAGGCGAATGCCTTGCTGAATTGAGTTTTGATCGGGATGCATAACATAGACACGATCCATTTCACGAATAACTGCGGGGTTGGTCATGTCTAAAATTTCGAAATGCTCTTTAACGGGAGCTGCATAAGCAGGGATAGTTTGCAGGACATAGAGTATTATCGGTAAAGCTTTGAGGTGTTTCACAAAATTCTCCTTTAATTGAATTTTCACGGGAAGTGCTCAAAGCATTGAGTGGGCCAATTTCAAGTCGAATTAAATAGGTTGTCAGGTCGGAAAATTCTTCGGTCTAGGAAAAAACATTCTGTTTTTTTAGAATCAGGACTCAGTCCTGTCAAAACTCGTAACCCTGTACTTTTGCAGGGAATTTTCGCCTAGAGTTGAATAATTACTCCAATAAAAACATCCTTAAAACAGCAGCTGTGTTTGCCAGAGATTTTTCTGGAGCAACTTGAGGAGATTTGAGTGAAGACACTTGTGATAGTTTTGTCGTTAGTGGTTTCTTCGTTAGCGTCGGCACGTACTTGGGAGCGAATTGAAATTCCGGGAGCATTTTGCGGAGACGGAAGTCCCTACGCAGTCTTTTTGGACAGACAGCGTACCGATAAAATTCTGATAGAGTTCATGGGTGGGGGCGCTTGCTGGTCTGAGGTTACTTGCAAAGACTTAGACGGTAAAAAGTGGATTGCGCGTATGCCAGATTTGCCGGCCTTTAGTTACATGACGGCGGATTTTGTTAATCACCCGTGGAATAAGCACACGGCACTTTATTTTCCTTACTGCACAGGGGATGTCTTTGCCGGAAAACATGTCGCCCATTACGGTCAATTGGGGCGTGGGACGTGGCATGTGGGATATTCGAATGTTGTGACTGCCTTAAATTATATTCGTGATCTTGGCTTTTTGAATGTATCGAGTTTCAAAGATGTGACATTGTGGGGAGCTTCTGCTGGTGGTATTGGTGCCTTGACTCACTCACGAAATGTGGAAGCGATATTTCCTGCTGCGACCCAATGGACGTTGTTGGTGGATAGCCCGGGATTGCATTTTGGCGATAAGTTTTTTGATAAGTTTTCACCACAAATGCGTGAAGACTTCGCACAAGCCTTCGGAGCTATTGGTTTGTTTTACCCTGAGCACAGCGGATTTGTTGCGCCATACATGGGGCCGGTTTTTGAAAACTTAGGCCGTTGGAAAATCGGAGTTCTTCAGTCGACCAGAGATATCGTGATGTCCCTAGGGTTCGGAGAACTTTCTCCGATTGATCACGAACGTCGGGTTGTTTCTTCAGGCGGTATTCAGGCCGTTTCCAGAGCTTATAGCAATGTTAAAGTATGGATTTCGAAAAGCTATATGCATACGTTCTTACTGTTGCCGTACTCCACAGAGATGGAAAATAATGAACAACAATCTGCCATCGAATTTGCAGAGGAAATTTACAGACAATCTGAGACCCCTTAGTTGCGATGTCTTTCGGGCCACAATGTTGGGGGGCAGTTTTTGTTTCTTAGCAAGGATACTGTTGTTGAAAGTTGAATTTGGTTACATTTTCCGTAGCGTTAAAACCATAAAACCTACGGGGGAATAATGAAATCTCGATTCACGGCTGTAATTCTATTAATCACGACGTGTCTTGTAACTAATTTAGCTCATGCAAAAGATAAAAAGCATGAGGACTTTGAAGCGCTTCAAAAACAAGTCAAAGCCAATTTGGCGGTCTTTGATAAGCTTGATTTCGATTACTTTTCAAAACAGGATTGGGTGGGGTTTGCGAGCACGCATACTAAGAATGTAAAAGTGCATTGGCCTGATGGACACGTTACAGAGGGGCTCGACAAGCATATCGAAGACATGAAGTACATGTTCACTTATGCCCCTGACACACGAATCACAGAACATCCTATTAAAATTGGCCAGGGAGAGTGGACCGCTGTGTATGGGATTATGGAAGGCACATTCTCAAAACCAATGAAGACAGCGGACGGTAAGACTATTCAACCGACTGGGAAGAAATTTAAAATTGCGATGGCGACAATAGCCCATTGGACAAAAAATGGAAACTTTGATGAGGAATATCTTTTTTGGGATAATCAAACTTACATGAATCAAATGGGAATTGGAAAATAATCAAGTCAAAGGCCCTCATGCCATGTGGGGGCTTGGCCCTAAGAGCAATTCCTTAAATGTATAAATCAATCCACTCCAAAACCGAACTCACTCTGGAGTAAACTCCCGGAGCATTTTTACGGCCGCATCCATCACCCCAGCTGACAACACCGACCAGCTTTTTGAGCCCCTCCTGGGTTTCTAAAAGAAGTGGTCCCCCAGAGTCTCCCTGGCATGAGTCTTTTTCACCTTGCGGATAACCTGCGCACATCATGCTTTCATCAATTTTGAGGGGATAATATTGATCGCATTGATCTTGAGGTAAAATGGGCACGGTAACCTTGCGAAGCAAATCAGAAACCAGAATGTCGGTCTCTCGCTCCAACCCCCAACCTACTGCAGTAGCAAGTAGAGGATTCTGCTCATTGGATAAATTCAAAACTTCTCGAGAAATGCTGATGGGAGTATGTTTGGAAGGTCTTTTCAACTCAATCAGAGCAAAGTCCCAGCTTTCACGCTTGCCTTTAAAATCAGGGTGAACAATGACTCTTTTAATGGAAATTGTTTCTACCGCGCGCATATCCGTGAGGCTATGCAACCCCAGTCTTACAAATTTTATCGAATCATCTATGCAGTGTGCAGCCGTTAGGACCCAGTTGGCATCAATCAGGGAACCTCCGCAGAGGTGATTTTGATGGTCCCCTTGTAGGGAAACGATAAAAGGAAACTCACCAGAGGTTGCTTCTTGGCCGCCGACAATAGTGGGTGAAGTTTTCGCATGAGCCTTCATCGCCTGAAAAGGTAGAATAAGAAAGCATGCAATAAGCAGAATTTTTTGAATTATCGACATAAAGATTTATAATTGGTGCAGCCGGCAGGACTCGAACCTGCAACCCCTTGGTTCGAAGCCAAGTGCTCTATCCATTGAACTACGGCTGCACAACAGGCTCAGACTAACAACGAAGGCGCTAAAAACGCAAAGGGAACTGCTCCTTTACGCGGTGAATAGGAAATTTAAGTCGAGGGGGCTATCGCTCGCTGAGCCAATATTCTTGGGGACCACGCTGGTTGTTCTTGATGCGCTCATTTTCAATTGCACGCAATTGCACGCGGCGTATTTTCCCGGAAATCGTTTTTGGTAGCTCGGCAAACTCCAAACGGCGAATGCGTTTATAGGGGGCCAGTTTGTCTTTGCAAAAGTCGAAGATTTGCTGAGCGAGTTCCGCATGGGGAGCAAAGCCGGGCTTTAAGACAATAATCGCTTTGGGGACATAAAGCCTTAAGTCATCAGGGCTGGGGATGATTGCAGCTTCGGCTACGGCTTCATGTTCCAGCAAAACACTTTCCAATTCAAAAGGGCTGATACGGTAATCAGAGCTTTTAAAAACATCATCTCCGCGGCCGACATAGTGGAAATAACCT
>JBLMWG010000240.1:0-8105 GCA_050257115.1 Bacillota bacterium | reverse complement strand
AAGCACGTGACCGTATGCTGCGCAAATCCCAAGTTGACCGCGTGGATGTCAAATCCAGCAATGACTATGTCGACCCACTTGTGGCCTTTTTTAAGAAGAGAAAATAATGGCAGTGATTCAGTGTAAGGTTGAAATTCCAAATGTTCCCGGGCTTAAAGAAAATGAGCTGACAGTTGGTCGCGAGTTTTTATTGGTCTGTGATGGTGAGTTTCCGAAAAATCTTGCGCAAGATAAACTGCAACTGGTACTGAAACCCGAACAGAAATACTCAATCAACTTAAGAGGTTTTGAATTTAGATCTTCCACTCAGGCTGATATCAAGATCACATCTTACACACCAGGTCCCGTGCAGTTTGAAAACCTGCAACTGACTGATGGCGTGCAAACGGTGGATTTGGGGCCAGTCAGCTACAAATTGGAAAGCGTCATTCCACCGCAACAACCCCCAGCTCCGGGACAACAGCCTGTAAAAGTAGAACCTTATGGGCCCATTGGTCCGATGACGATCTCTGTGCCGTCGTTATATTGGACGATTTTGGCGTCCGTCATCGGTTTGGTTATTTTGGTCATTGCGACAAAAGTTTTCCGTATTGTGCAACGTCGTAACATGATTGAGCGTCTGAAAGAGCACGACTCCGCGTTGTCGCCGCTTTCGCAGTTTCATCAAAGCCTCCGCCGCATGCAGCGTGAAAATACGGTGTTCTTTGGCGGTGCCCCCAAGGCTGAGGACATTGTTCTTTGTCTGGATGAAACCCGCAGTATGTTGAAACTTTACATCACTCGTCGTTATAAAATTCCGGCGTTGGAGTGGGGCCCTAGACTTATTTTAAAGAATCTAAAAAAATATCATCCCAATGTTTATCAAGATACAGGAACTGAACTTGAAAAGCTTATGAAAGAATTTGTACATGCCAATGAGGATCGTACAAAACTTTCTGGTTCGGATGTGTTGAACCTTAGCAAACGCACCCGTTTGTTAGTTGAAGAGATGGAGAGACTATCATGATTATCCACTCTCCAGCTGCGTATTGGCTGCTGCTTCCATTGGTACTGATTCTGGCCTGGACACTTTGGAATAAGAAGGCGAAAACTCCGACGTTGCAGTTCGGTTCTATCCAAGTCTTAAAAACAATTACGCCCAGTGTGCGTACACGTCTCTTGAATCTGCCGATGTTTTTAAAAGCTTTGGCGATTGTCTTTGCTGTGATGGCCTTGGCTCGTCCTCAAGAGATGAACACAAAAATCAAAAAAAATGTCGAGGGTATTGATATCGTGATCGCCCTGGATATTTCAGATTCCATGTTGATCGAGGATATGAAGCCCCTCAATCGTTTGGAAGCGGCTAAAGACACCATCAAACGATTTATCGAAGGTCGAAGCTCAGATCGCATTGGTTTGGTTATTTTTGCCGGAGAGTCCTTCACATTGGTGCCGCCGACGTTAGATTATCAATTGATTCTTTCTCGTGTTGAAGAAATCACCACGGCGGCTAGTGCGAAAATCAAAGACGGAACGGCCTTGGGTGTTGCATTGGCAAATGCGGCAGGCCGTTTGAAGGACTCTCAAGCAAAAAGCCGCGTGGTCATCTTTATGACTGACGGGGAAAACAACTCAGGCACGATCGATCCGGAGACGGGTTTGGAAATCGCAAAGGGTTATGGAATTAAAATTTACTCCATCGGCATTGGTAAAGACGGACCGACGCGTATTCCGATCTACACTCGAGATATTTTTGGGCAAAAAGTAAAAACGTATCAGCCGTTTGATTCCACTGTGAATGAAGATTTGCTCAGCCGTATGGCAAAAGAAACGGGTGGTAAGTATTATCGCGCTTCTAAGGAAGATTCTTTAAGAGCGATCTTTAAAGATATCGATTCTTTGGAAAAAACCAAAATCGATGTTAATAAATTCACCAACTATACAGAAAAATATCCTCCATACCTAGTGTTGGCGATTGTTTTCTATTTAGCGGGTTTGTTATTGGGACGCTCTTGGTTAAGGAGGGTGCCATAATGTTTCGATTTGAAAACCTTTCTGCATTTAACTATCTGTGGCTGATTCCGGTGGTTATTATTGTCGGATTCTTCTTTGATCGTCGCGCTCGCAAGTCCATGGAAAAAGCCATTGGTTCGAGACTGTATCCATTCTTGTCCAGTTCAGTGTCGAATAAAAAACGTTCGATTAAAACAATTTTGCAAGTTCTGACGGTGTTGTTTTTTGTTATCGCATTAGCACGCCCACAATTTGGCCAAAGTAAACAAGAAGTCAAAAGCGAAGGTGTTGAGATCATATTCGCAGTCGACGTTTCTGAAAGTATGATGGCCGAAGATGTGAAGCCTTCACGTTTGGCACAAGCGAAAGCAGAACTGAGCCGTTTGGTTGATCTCATGCCAGGAAACAAAGTTGGTGTCTTGGCCTTCGCTGGATCTGCGGCTTTGCTCTCGCCGTTAACGAATGATCCTGGCGCCGTGAAAATGTACTTGGATGCTTTGGATACGAACTCGGTTTCCACTCAGGGAACCAGTTTTCAAGATGCTTTAAAGATTGCCAAAGAAGCTTTTGATCGTGGGGGTGTCTCCACGGATGATACGGTGAAAGTGACCCGCGTGGTCTTGTTTGCTTCCGATGGGGAAGACCACGAACCAGGGGCTTTGGAAGAAGCTAAAAAATTGGTCAATGAGGGTATCCGCATTTTTACGGTCGCTTACGGAACTGAAAAAGGTGGCGCGATTCCTGTGCGCGATGGTATGGGCTTTTTAAAAGGTTATAAAAAAGATCGCAGTGGTCAAACTGTTATCACGACCGTTAAAGGGGATGCTTTAAGAGCCTTGGCTGATGCCGGCAAGGGAAGTTTTTATTTTGCGACCTTTGGTGGCGATCAAGTAAAACATCTTGTAGAAGATATCAATCATTTAGAAAAAACTCAGTTTGATACCACCATGGCCGTACAGTACGAAGAGAGATTCCAGATCATTTTGTTTATGGGTATTATGATCGCGTTGATTGAACTCTTCGTCGGTGAGCGTCGCCGGGCCTTCCGATTCTGGAAAGGCCGTTACGAGGTGCCAGCCGAATGAAGAATATCCTATTTTCTATTTTAATCTTAGCGTTCACGGCAGGTTGTGGGGAGCAAAATCCTCACTTGAAAACCTTGGAGTTGAATCGTGAAGGTAATAAGCAATTAAAGGCTCAGAACTTCCAAGCGGCCGCTGACAAATACATTGAAGCCTTGCGCTTTAATCCTTTTTTGCCGGAATTACATTCTAATTTGGGTTTAACTTTTGAAGCGCAACAAGTGGCGGAAAAAGCGCAGCAGTCTTATGCGGAAGCGGGACGACTTGCAGACCTTTCGAAAGATCCCCAAATGCAATTTGTTTCGCGCTTTAATCAAGCACAGCTTTTAGGTAAAGCGAAAAAAGTCGATGAGGCCATTGCTCTTTATCAAAAGGCTTTGGATGTTATTCCATCATCAAAAGAAGCCAAAACGAATATTGAGTTGTTAGTTCAACAACAACAAGGTGGCGGCGGCAAGGGCCAGGATAAAAAAGATCAGCAACAGGGTGGCCAAGGTAACCAGCAACAACAAAATAAAGATCAAAAAGATAGCAAAGATAATAAAGACGACCAGAATAAAAACAAAGATCAGGATCAAAAAGACGGCGAGAAAAAGGACAAGCAATATCAAAGCTCTCCAAAATACAAGCCGCGCCCATTTGCAGGAAAGGAACTTTCCGAAGGGGATGTAAAGAAAATCCTGGGAGAGATTAAGCAGCAGGAAGGAAAAATCCGTGCTGATTATAATCGTAAGGAAGTGAAGGAGCAGCCACGTGACAAAGATTGGTAATTTCCTGTTCTTCCTCGGCTTCTTTTTTTATGGCTTTATTGCCGTTGCCGCAGGAACCACAGTTCAAGCTACAGTGGATCGAAACGAAGTGGGTCTTGGTGATAGACTGGGTGTCACTGTTTCTGTTGTCAGTACTGATGATGTAGACGTTCAGGACCCCCGGGTTCCCGATTTGGATGGTTTTGATTTGTTAAGCTCTCAAAGCAGCACCGCGGTGGCGCAACGATGGGTTCAAGGACCTAATGGCAATCATTTCGAAACACAACGTCGTAAGGAATATATCTATATCTTATCCCCAAAAAAAGCGGGAACACTCAGTATTGGCGCATTTGAAGTTGTCGTCAGTGGTAAAGTCTTCCGCACGCAGCCTATCGTGATAAAAGTCGGCGGCCACGGCTCGCCTCAAGGTGGACAAGGTCGCCCACGGATCCGTCCTCCTGGCTTTGAAGACAACATGGATGAAATGGATCGCGCCGAAGAAGAAATGTTTAATCAGTTGCTGCAACAACGTCAGCGTATGATGCAACAGATGATGCAACAAGGGGCGGGGATGCCCGATGAAAACCTCGGTCAAATGGCGACAAGCGGTATTAATAATCCAGAGTTCCGCAGTTTGCCAACGAATCCCAATGAAGCTTTCTATATCGGCGTTGAGGTCGATAAAACGGAAGTTTACGAAGGCGAACAGGTGACGGTGAATTGGTATGTCTATACTCGCGGTCAGATGGAAACATTGGATCGTCTCAAATTTCCGGATCTAAAAGGCTTCTGGAAAGAGATCATCGAAGAGGTTCCATCCATTCAATTTGTTCAAGTAAACGTTGGCGGAGTTCCATGGAAACGGGCTTTGTTAGCGTCCCATGCGCTGTTCCCGATTAAAGCCGGCACAGCCCGAATTGATGAGTACAAAATAAAATCTCGAGTGCGCCTGCCAGAGCAGGGGTATGGATATGGTGGGCAAGCTTACGAGTACACAAAAAGTTCCGTGGGTGTACCAATCAAAGTAAAACCTTTGCCTGTGGAAGGACGCCCTTCTGATTTTTCAGGAGCTGTGGGACAGTTTGAAGTTCATGCGCAAGTGGAAGAACAAAATTTGCCAGTCAATCAACCTTTCAGTTTGAAGGTTCGTTTTGAGGGGGCGGGGAATGCGAAGCTGATTGATTTGCCAGCAATGAATTTGCCAGCGGGACTTGAGCAGTATGATACGAAATCAGAATCCAAGTTCTTTAAAAATGGTAGATCGTTTAAAGAATTCGAAGTGCTTTTGATTCCACGTCAAGAGGGCGATGTTACAATCCCTGCGATGAGTGTTAGTATGTTCGATCCAAAGACATCGAAGTACTACACGCGCAAGACAGAAGAAATTAAGCTTAAGATCGTCAACAACCCCAATGCGCCGGTGGGCTCTTCGCAAAGAATGACCGGAGTGGATGGTAAACCTGCTGCGTCCGCCAAGGTGGAAGAAAACAAACTTCCGAACGTGATCATGGCATGGGAGCCGTCTGCGCAAGCTTCGGTGATGTATCGTCCGTGGTTGTGGGCCTTGATTTATTTAAGTGCTTGCGGTGCCTTGGTATGGAAAAGCCAGAGGGAATTGGGTTGGGGCCGTCGTCGTCGCTCTTTAAAGGATCAAGTTGGCAAACGCTATAAAGTTGTGGATCAGGCGTTGGTGAAAGATGATTTCCGCACTGTAGGCACTGAGATGACCAATATCTTTTATTTGGTTCTGGGTCATGTGGCAGGGGAATCAGGAGCGGCTCAGCAGGTACAGGATTTGATGACTCAAATCCCACCGAGCTTGCGTCGAGATCATGGTGATGAGATCGCAAAAACTTTCGAAATCTTCCAAACATTGAGCTTTGCTCCGGAAGAAATGCTCGGAAGTTTGAAATCCAAAGACGCCATGAAGACCAACATTGAGCGAGCCAAGAAAGTCATTTCGCAGCTGATTGACATAGCGCCCTAGTATTACATGTTGTCCCTTTACAAATTTTAATTCGATAATATGAGAAATTAATCTTTTAGAGGGACCACGGATGAGATCACTAATTGTTATAGCCTTGCTCGCATTTGTCCAAGCTGGACAGGCAGAGCTTCTAAACGTACAGCAGCTCAATCAGAAAATTCAGAAAGATGGCGGCGCATGGCATGCGCAAAGCAACCATCTAACCAAGCTTTCCAAAAAAGAAGTGAAATACCGAATGGGTCTTCGCTCGGATGAAGCGGTGGATGTTGAGTTCATGATACCAGAGCCTAATATCCGCTCGGGGCTTCCGACCACATTGGATTGGAGAAATAAGGATGGCCAGAATTGGGTTTCTCCCATTTTGGATCAAGCAAACTGCGGAAGCTGCGTCGCCTTTGCTTCCATCGGAGTTCTCGAAACTCAGTACAAAATCTCGTCCTTGCTTCCGAACTTCAACGCTAAATTTTCGCCACAACATTTGTTCTCATGCGGTGGTGGAAGCTGTGGCTGGGGTTGGAGCCCTGAATCCGCAGCAAGATACTTACAAAGATCAGGAGCCCCTGATGAGGCCTGCCTGCCTTACTCTTCAGGAGCTACCGGAACCGATGTCGCTTGTCGTGCAAGCTGTCCAGATGCTGCCCAAAGAAGCGTAAAAATCTTAAGCTATGCAACGCCTACACGCGGCTCTCGCGATATTGAAGCTGTAAGACAGGCTTTGCAAAAAGGTCCCCTGGTCACGACTTTGGGAGTCTACGCGGACTTCATGGCTTATGCTGGTGGTGTTTACACCCACACTCAAGGTGATTATCTTGGTGGCCACGCGATTTCAATTGTCGGTTATGACGACACCAAACAAGCCTTCATCATTCGCAACAGCTGGGGGGAAGAATGGGGCGAAAAAGGTTTCGGGTATGTCTCGTATGATGACTCTTCCGGGGTCGGCGACAGTACGTGGTTCTACAACATGCAGCCTATGTCTGGTGGCGTATCAGTAGAGTCTCCCAACGACTATTCTTATTTCACAAAAACTGTTCCGGTAAAAACGACTTCAACATTTTCTGCCACAGATTCTTTGGCGGTTGCGATTTACAACAGTCAAAACCAAGCCGTGGCGAATTTAAATTGCGCATCGGCTGATTGCGCTCAGGATCTAGACGTCAGTTCATTAGCTGATGGTCGTTATGAGGTTCAAGTTTTTGCGATGAACAATCGTGGCGAAAAATTGGGTTCTTCCGAAAGACACTTCTTTTACGTGGTCAACCAGCAACCGACGTTGCAAATCACCTACAAGGGTGCCAAAGACACGGACCTATCCACTGACTTGAGCGATCGCATTGAAGTTGAGATCACAACGTCCTCAAGCTCAGTTCCATTCAACTCCATTGAGTTCCATCACGTGGGATCAGATGGCAAAGATCAAGTTCGCACAGCTTCCATCGTACCAGCAAAAATGACGATGGGTTGGAGAACAAACTTAGTTCCCAATGGCAGCTATGAGATTTGGTTCACGGGTCATGTGAAGTCCAACGGCATGGATACCATGGTTGAAAGTTCACACCTGAATGTGAATGTTAAGAACTAGGATCAAAACAAAATAGTTTTCTTGGTGAATAACGCCCGGCCGTCTTTGAGCACACGGAAACAAAGACGGCTGATTTGTCGAGGCCTTAGTTTTTATTGAACGGAAGTTGATCAACTTCCGTGTAACGAGTCGCTGGCGTCTTGCCGTTCATGCCTTTGCTGGGGGACCCCAAAAACAGCTGACTTTTTTCATTCACTTTGAAAATGGAATAAAGAACTTCACCTATGCGTGGTGGAGTGTAGTCCTCACACACCTTCCCAGAGACACCTTTAGGCTCATTCGTTTTCCAGTCCGTGAAACCGCACCATTGAATTTGATTTAGGACTCCCGTCACGACGTCTGAAAGACTGGTGTAAGAAGCTTGGATCGTCGTCATATCAGCCAGCGAATCTTTGGTATTCACATCATAGCGAAGTTCATAGATCAAATAAGGTGTTTCGCAAGTCTTATCCTCGTAAGCAATATGGGACAAAGTCCATTTGGAACCTTGGATTTCCAAGCGTCCACTCATGAAATCGTCCTCAGCATTGTAACAAGATTTAGTATAAGTCCCTTCAAGGTTTTGTGTCGAAGGTGCCGCGAATACAAATTGGGAAAGAAGCAAAATAATTTTGATCATGTAATAAAGCGTAGCACACATTCCTGAAAGTGCTTTTACTTTTTGGGATGCGCTGCTTCTTGTGGGGGCTAATGAGTGTGCTTTTTCTTGTAAG
>JBLMWG010000239.1:0-9105 GCA_050257115.1 Bacillota bacterium | reverse complement strand
AAGTAGCAGATGCACACAAAGATTTGTTATGTGCAGATGCTGATGTTGTTGCAAACCCAGGTAAATACTTCGACGAAGTTTACGAAATCGACTTGTCTGCTTTGGAACCACACCTTGTGGGTCCTCATACTCCAGACTTGGCTCGTCCTATCTCTGCTCTTAAAAAAGAAGTGGCTGAGAAAGGTTACACAGTTAAGATTTCTTCTGCCTTGATCGGTTCTTGCACGAACTCTTCATACGAAGATATTGGCAGAGCTGCATTCGTAGCCAAACAAGCGATGGAAGTCGGCGTGAAAATGACGTCTCCATTCTTGGTTTCTCCAGGCTCTACACAAATCCAAAATACAATTGAACGCGACGGCCAAATGGCAACGTTCAACGAAGTAGGCGCAACAGTTCTAGCGAACGCTTGCGGCCCTTGCATTGGTCAATGGAAACGTGATGACATTAAGTCTGGCGAGAAAAATACAATCGTAACTTCTTTCAACCGTAACTTCCGTGCACGTAACGATGCGAACCCAGAAACTTTGGCGTTCATCGCTTCGCCTGAAATTGTTATGGCTTTGGGTCTTGCAGGTCGTTTGGACTTCAACCCAGCAACTGATGAATTGGTAGGTCCTAAAGGTTCTATCAAATTGCAGGCGCCGGTGGCTCCAGAGCTTCCAGCAAAAGGCTTCATCGCCGACACTCAAGGTTACCAAAAACCAGCAGGGGCAACAGCTCAAGTAGCGGTGAACCCTTCATCAGATCGTTTGCAACTTCTGTCTCCTTTCACTAAATGGGATGGTAAGGACTTCGTTGATAATTTGGTTCTTGCGAAAGCAAAAGGCAAATGTACAACAGACCATATCTCTCCGGGTGGTAAATGGTTGAACTACCGTGGTCACTTGGACAACATCTCTAACAACATGTTGTTAGGCGCAGACAATGCATTCACAGGTGAAATCGGTAAAGGTAAGAACCAACTGACTGGTGAAACGGGTGTCGAGTTTGCTCAAATCGCGCGTAGCTACCAAAAAGCTAACAAAGGCTGGGTGATCATCGGTGACGAAAACTACGGTGAAGGTTCTTCTCGTGAACACGCAGCTATGTGCCCAAGACATCTTGGCGCGACGGCTGTTATCACGAAGTCTTTCGCTCGTATCCATGAGACAAACTTGAAAAAACAAGGTGTGTTGGCTTTGACTTTCGTAAATCCAAAAGATTACGACAAAATCCAAGAAGCAGACCACGTTTCATTGGTTGATTTGAAAGATCTAGCTCCAGGCAAACCAGTTAAGATGAATATCAAGCACGCTGATGGTTCAACTGAATCTATCGACTTGAAACACACTTACAACGCAGAACAATTGAAATGGTTCCGCGCTGGTTCCGCACTAAACCTTATCCGCGGCCTTTAAGCCGAAGCGATGAAAATGGCCCATCTGACTGCGTTGTCGGACGGGCCCTTGCTCTCCGGCGTACTTTGAGTACGCCTACGTGGCAGGTCCCATCCTCCGCCTTGCATCTGAACCGTTTTGATCGCTTCTTGGTCTACGGTTGTGCGGGTGGGGGATTTTTTTTCTTTGGCTCGGCTGCGCCGTCGCTCTTAAATGTGAGTGGATCGGCGGGTTATCTTTTGGATAGCGTTCTCATTTTTTGGGGTGTTTTGGGCCCCTTCTTTGCATTCATTATTTGAATATGATGAAAGCTAATTTTTTACTATTTGGGCTGTCGATATTTTTGACGATGACGTTATCCGGCGTCGCTTTTGGTGCCGACGAGGGTCGTTGTACTCCTGTGGATATGCGAGAGGCCTTGGGGCCGAACCGTGACCAGGGAAATATGGGGTGGTGTTATGCCAATACCACAGCAGATCTGTTGAGCTACCGATTTCGGAATGAGCTCAAAGGTCAGCCTGTTTCTTCTGGTTATATCGCATTGGCCTTCAATCACACTTATTTTCAAGAGCCCAACTCTGAGGGCGGAAATGTCTGGTTAGCGTCTTATATGGCCCAGCGAGAGGGTGTTTGCCTTCAAGATGTTGAAGAGAAAATTATGCACACGGGGCCTCGATTTAAGTTAAAGCAAAAGCTATCGGCTTTACTTTATCTGAAGCAAAACTTCGATAGGACATATGGACAATCCTTAGATAGCGATCTTAAGAAGTATTACGGTAGTTACGATAGTACGCTGTTAGCGATGCCTCGGGGGGATTTGAGACATCTGTTTGTATCCTCTACCGAACAAAATATCGCCAAAAATTTTGCGGATTATATGTGCCGCGGTCAGAGGTTCTATCCTCACAATGTGACCAGCACTTATGTTGACTCACGGTGGTTTTATTTGGGAAGCACGCAACCTTTATTGTTGCAGATTCATCACCAATTGGATCAGGCCAATATCATCGGCATTAACTACTACGCTGATTTTTTTGATAAAGACAATGCGCCGAAAACACCAGATGGGCGTCATGCCTCTTCGATCGTGGGGCGCCGTTGGAATAAAGACAAGAAAACCTGCGAACTGCTGATTCGCAATTCGTGGGGGACCCGATGCACAGGTTATAAAGCGGCATCTTTGAAAGAGCCAGGCGTTTGTGACAAGGGCAATATCTGGGTCTCAGAAAAAGTTTTGGGACAATATTTAACGAGCATTGTTTGGCTAAAGAAATAAGGTGTGGCTATGTGGAAAAATAAATTGTTGATCCTCAGCATAAGTCTTGCTCCCATGACATCGGCTTATGCCGTGTTTGGAGGTGCTACAGTGAAGGCCACCGACCCAATTTTTTCTAGTGCTGTTGGAATCTATAATAAAGAAACGGGATCCACCTGTTCCGGTGTGTTGTTGTCGTCGCGTTTGGTGTTAACTGCAGCCCATTGTTTAACGGAGGATCGCTCAAACATCCGATTGTTTTTCGGGGCGGATGTATCAGTTGCGCCAACACGTCGAATTGCCGATGGCGTTCGTCATCCTGAATATCGTGATGACTCCACCGGAAGTCATCGTCATGATCTTGCTATCATAAAAATCAGAGGTTCCGCTCCTGAGGGATTTGCTCCGGCGAAGTTTTTAGAAAACATCGATGCTCTGGAAAACATGGCGCCGACGTGGGTTGCTGGATATGGCACTATGGATGCAAAGTTAGACGTCGGCATAGGAATTTTGCGTAAAACAATATTGCCGATTAGTGATGTGAACTTCAGCCCATCTGAAATCAGTCTTATGCAATCACGTGACTTTGGGGTGTGTGTCGGGGACTCCGGTGGTCCGAGCTATATTTTTGTAGGTGACCAAGCCTATGTTTGGGGGATCGCTCAAAAAGTTTATTCCTATGGTGGTAACGTATGTATGTTTGGCTCAGCTTATACCCGAGTAGACTACTATCGTGACTGGATTGAAAAAGCCTCTCGAACTCTTGTAAATCGTAAGTCTGATTAATATTTCGACAGTAGGACGATTCTTATCGCGATTTGATGGAGTTTGGCCTATGTTCCGAAGTTGCATTAGATGAGGGTTGGATGTTTAAAAGTTTTTTTCTACTTATTGGTATTGCAGCATTGTTGGTTTCCTGCGCGGATTCATCTGGCACTCATGATCAAGTGGCAGCAGGTGAGTTTGGCGAGGCGACAGGAATCATAGGCGGCACAGAGGCCCCCGATCGCTCTCCATTAACCAACAGAGTTTTGAGTCTTATTGTTATAATTCCTCAGGCACCGACCTGGCAGGAAGGGGGAATGGTCGTTCCTCAAGTACGAGTTCAGTGCACAGCTGTTGCTCTTACGAAGCGAGTTGTCTTGACGGCCGCTCATTGTTGGAATTCAAATCCCAGATCTTATTACGCTGTTCATGTCCCTGATCCATCCGGCCAGACCGTAGAAATTGCGGTGGTTGATAAAAAGATTCATGAGCGTTTTCGCTTGGGCAGTTATGAATATGACCTTGCACTCCTTCGTTTAGAAAAAGATTTGCCAGCGAATATTGAAATGGCGCGCCTGCCGCAGTTTAAGGATCAAATTCAACCGTTGTATATCAATGCAGCGGGCTTTGGAAAAAGTGTCGGGATGAAGTCCTCTGACAAAGGCGTGGGTGTTTTAAGAATAGCTACGTTAATGGTTAGAGACTATGGTCGTCTTTCTACAAGCTTTGAAGTTGATCAACGTGCTGGTAAGGGAATTTGTCAGGGTGATTCCGGGGGGCCTGCCTATGCGCAGTTTCAAGGTAAAACCTATGTCGTTGGAATCGTGTCTAGATCTCGAGGTCAGGAAAATAGTGATAACATTCATCGCAATATCTGTGACGATGCGGGCTTCTATATCAAAGTTGATAACAATCTTAGCTGGATCAAACAATACACAGCTGCTCTTAATTCAGGCTTACCTTTAAAGCCCAGTGCTATCGAAAGTGTCATTCATTAATGGAATAATTGCTGTTTAAACCCTGCATCATCACAGAAAACTCATGCAACTCCTGGGTCCTTAGGTTAACCCCTAAGGTCATGATGGAACTACCGCCACTTACAGAAAAGCTGAATAATCCAGAGATCATCCATAAATCATGGGTGATCACCCTGTCTGGGAACCGTTTTAACATTCTTGATCCCCAACCTGAACAGGTTAAAATTGAAGACATTGCCAGCTCACTGGCTCGTCAGGCTCGTTTCAACGGGCACACAAGATTTTTCTACAGCGTGGGTCAGCACTCCTGCTTGGGCGCGGAAGTTTCCCCAACTAAGGATATTGCTATTCAGATGCTCTTTCATGATGCGACAGAAGCTTACATCGGGGACTTGGTTTCTCCAGTCAAAGCTTTGCTGCCAGACTTTGAGATTATCGAATCTCGTATTCATTGGGCAATTTCTAAGAAGTTTAATCTTGAATTTCCAATGCCTAAAATCATTAAGCAAATTGATCGTCGTTTGTTAGCGACCGAAGTGCGCGATTTGATCACGAAGGATTTGAAGTCTTGGAATATCAAAGAAGACGAGCCATTTGATTTCCCCATCATTCCTTGGCCGCCAGAGGTGACGGAAGCGCGTTACTTAGAGATTGCTAGAAATTTGATGAAATAGCAGTCTCGGCTGGATAAGCACAGAAGCCTCCCTCTGCGGGAGGCAGTTTATAAGTTTTATCTTAATTTTCGTTTGAATTCGCGAATTCTTTTTTCGATTTCTGAACGTAGAACCTTGGAGATGCGTGAACTTTGATGTTCTTCAATAAAGGGATCAAAGACCGTGTTCAGAACCGATTCTACTTTTTTGCAAACATCCAAAAGAGCCTCGATGACGATATCTTCGCGTTTGGAAAATCCTAAAGCCTGGGCCATTTGCTTAAAATGGACAGGACGAAGTTCATGCCACAATTTTTGTCCACCAACTGTAAAGGCAAAATTGGGAGTCATATTTTCGTAAACTCCGGTCGACATCAAATCGTAAAGGGGAGTCAGGGTCGTTTCATTTTTTTGAAATAAGAACGACATGTTCTTGGAGTGAGAATCGTTGTTGCCAATAAGCAGGTTAAATGAAAGCCATCGGAGCATTAAATTCAGATCGTGAATTTTGCGATCTGAGATGGTTTGGACTGCCGTGTAGTCTTGAGCAAAACTGGGCCCACCATCCTCTTCGTATTTTTCTGCCGAAGGGATACCTTGAGCTTGGCAGAGATCAAATTGATGAATGCGTTCGATGCCGTGCTTTGTTTTTTTTCTGTCGTAACGGGCAATCAGGAAAAGCGGGTGCTCGTTGCCAATGAGTTGAACCTCTGGAGTCGGCAGTCCACTTGCTTTTGCCAGCTGCATACAAAGATTTTCATTAAAGACTGTTTCATAAACCCCTGAGAGATGTGTTGGTGGTTTAAGTATATGCGTCGTCGGGGAGGCGTCTTGAGGCAAGAGGAGTTCACCGTTTTTATATATCACTGGAATTTTATCTTGAGCTCCAGCTAAAGAGAATCGGCCTTTGTGCTGAGTTAACGTATGGACATATAAACTTTCACGACGATTGATCACTTGATCAATTTCCTCGAAAGACAGTTTTTCCACGTTCCCATTGAGTTTGTTTTCCGGTGGTTCTTCTAAAGGAGTTATTTCCAAAGCGCCGGCACAGTCGACTCCGTAGCTTTCTAAAATTTGATAAGGATCATTGAAGCTGCGCTTTAATATCTGTTCGAAGGTTTTTAGGATATCCCCCTCAGGCAACAAATTATCAAAATAGCTTTTCGTTAGCCGATTGTTGAAGGGAGCCTCTTGCAATGGCATCGCAGGGCTTAAGGCAAAGTTATCTTTGTCATTGAGCCAAGATGAAGTGTATTGAAATTCCAAAGTGTCATCGGGTTTTTTATTTAAAATTCCGACCAGTGACTTTTTATAGAAAACATTGAGTGGCTTTTTCATTTTCTTTTTACTTTGATATGGAGTTCTAGGCCACAGAACTTAAGCAGCTTGAGCAGAGTCGAAAGCTTGATGTCGGACTTTTGATTTTCAAATTTCAGAACGGCATAGCGGGAGAGGTCACCAAACTTTGCCAGATCTTCTGCAGTGACCTTTTGTTCTTTCCGGGTGGAACGGACCAGCTCTGCTAATTGCTCTGAGGTCTCAATTTTAATATAATCCATTTGGAACCCCTTAAAGTTGCCTGTAAGCACCTTTCGGCATTTTTATGCTTTAAATGAAGATAAAGTCGCCTACAGGCAACTTTATCTAGGTTTTATGGAAAATCATAATAAAAAGTTGCTTCTAGGCAACTTTAATATTTAGGTCTGGAGAGCTTGTAAAAAGCAAAAAGCCGGGTGATGAACCCGGCCCTGTGAACGCTGAATTCCGCGCATATCTGTCTCAGCTGGATAAAGACAGAAGCCACACTCTGAGGGTCCAGCGTATGATAATTTCTAGTGCATCAATTTCTGCAATAAAGCATCCGCGTGCATTGTTCCTAAACCGGTCACCGCATCGTAACCAGGGCCGGCTTGATAAGCTCCGTTACGACCCTGTGTGATGTCGGTAAAGGCCTCTGCGCGGTCTTGATCACTCAATCCATAGATGATTGGGTTCAGGAAACCCAAAGTTCCCAGATTGTTTCTTGTGCGAGCTTCATTCACTAGGGCTAAGAAACCAGACCATTGAGGTGCTGCCATGCTTGTTCCGCCGATAACCTCCCAAGAGCCAGTCCAAACAGCTTGGCCTGTGTAAGGATCAGCATTGAAAGAAACGTCAGGGTAAGTGCGCTTTGTAAAGTTGCTACTCAAACTATTTTGCCAATCAGGCAGTGCGTAGATCCCGCTGATACCACCACCGCTACCGGACCATGCGGACTCTCTTCCATCGTTCCCATGGGGGTAAAGGCTAGTACCACCTACAGCCACAACATTGTTGTGGGCCGCGGGCCAGTCAGCGGCAACTGTGCCGTCTTGGCAGCTATTGGAGCCACTGTCCCCAGAAGCCACCATAATATTCACACCTTGTGCTACGGCACGGGCGAAAATTTTATTCATCTCTGTTTGGTGGTTTGAGTCGACGTCTCTTTCGCAAGCACCCCAGCTGTAGTTTACAACTTTCGCGCGATTGTCATCGAGAATGGCTGTAAACATCTGTAGCTCACCAGCATCATCATTGGATTTTGAAGCAAAGACGTGAACGTTGCTGCCGGGTGCAATCATTCCGACGAATTCAGCATCAAGTTCTGTTTCGCCCGCAGAGCCTTCGTCATAAGTTGGTGTTCCGTTGAACTCAACTTGGTCTACCGTAGGGCCTGGTTTTAAATTCAAGGCTTGATAGTAGTAATTCACGTGTTCAATTTTAAAGCCATTGTATGTGGCGATAGCTACGTGTTGATTGCTGCCATAAATACCTTGGGAATAAATAGGATTAAAGCCGTAGTAGTTCTTGATCGTGTCGGGGGAAATTCCTCCCATGGTCAGACTAGGTCCATCGGCACGTTTATAATGAGGATGAGACTTCCGAGTGTTATCAAGTCCGACCATACCGCCAATGAGGCTAAGATCCGCCGGGATCGTAAAGTGACCATCGTTGCGGTGAGTTCCGTTAGTTAGGAACTCGATGCGGGTGTTGAAAGTGTTCTCAAAAAGTTCGGAATCACCTTCAAGAGTCATCCATAGATGAGTCGGTGATTGGCTGACGACTTTGAAACCTTTGCTGTTTAAGGTTGCCAGTAAATTGAGATAGTCGCTTGTCGCAGGTGCTGAGATCTTTCGAATATCCGTGGCGGTGTAATATCTTACCAGCGGTGTTGATTGAGTTCTTGCATAATAAGCCAGGTTCTCAACCGGAGTGCGCTCTTTCAAGCGAATCACAGCTGTGATTGGCTTAGCCAAGGCCCCAGAACAGAAAGCCGTAAAAAACGAAGCTAAAAGAAGCGATTTCATAGTCCCTCCCACCGAAAATCGTCTTAGATTAAATTAACACATGTTAATTTCTCCTCTGGCAATCTTCATTTCAAAGAAACAATAATTTCGCGGGAAAAGATGCGGGGCGCAAAATAAAGCCGGGGATGTTGTCACCCGGCTTTGTGTGCAGACATTAAGACGTCTAAGATATTATTGAGCAGATTGCTTTGGCACTTTAGATTCGTCTACGGTGATTTCGATTTCGACACGACGATTTTTAGCGCGAGCTTCTTTAGTTTTTCCTGGATCAACTGGATTTGCAGAACCCATTCCGATTGCAGTGATGGTCGTTGCTGGGATGCCACCTGCGATCAATTGTGAACGAACAGCTTCCGCGCGGTTTTTTGAAAGCGGGTTGTTAGCCATGGTGCTGCCAGTATCATCTGTGTATCCACGGACGGTGATGATATTTTCAGGATACTTTTTCATGATTTGCGCCAATTGACCAATATTGGTTTGGGCAGCTGGTTTAAGATTCGCTTTGCCAGTATCAAACAAGATATCACTTTTTAATTTTGTGATAAGACCTTGCTCGGTTCTTTTGGTTTCTGCAATTTTAGCAAGTTCCTTGGCTTGGTTGTCCATACGGTGACCAATGCCACCACCGATACCAGCGCCAAGAACTGCACCAATGAGTGCGCCTTCGTTGCGCTTGCCGGTTTGGTTACCAATGACAGCTCCAGCAACGGCACCAATCGCGGCACCAATACCAGCACCTTTAGCCGCA
>JBLMWG010000238.1:0-10563 GCA_050257115.1 Bacillota bacterium | reverse complement strand
GACGATCACATTTTAAAATTGATCGCGGAAGAGCGCTTTAAAGTATTAGGGCAAAAGGAAGCGCTCCTGGATTTCCGTATCAACCGTTGGGATTATGCCCTTCCTTATTATGATTTGAAACTTGAAGCCGCCCAGGCGGAGTTGGCAAAAACAACTTTGCCGCCGGATATCTTCCTTCACGGAAATTATCTGTCCGGCATCGGACTTAGTAAAATTTTAGAACGCAGCGATCGTTTAAGTGATGAAATCGCACACACCTATGGCTAAAACTGGAATTCTTCTTTTAAATATTGGCAGCCCTCGTTCTTATGAAGTTCCGGAGGTCAAAAAATACCTTTCAAACTTTCTGATGGATGAGGAAGTCATCAATCTTCCCTTTATCTTCCGTTGGCCTCTGGTCAATCTTTTGATCGTACCCAAACGTGGGCCCATCTCTGCAGGGAACTATAAAAAGATTTGGATGGAGGGCCAAGGCTCTCCCCTGACTGTTTATACCCAACATTTTGCTGATAAATTGCAGCGAAGCTTAGGCTCTGATTTTTCCGTCAAAGTGGGAATGCGCTACAGTGACCCTTCCATCCCTAGTGCTTTGAAGGAGTTCGCGACGGAAGGCGTACAAAACCTTTTCCTTGCTCCCATGTTCCCTCAATACGCAGATGCCACAACTGGGTCCTCTTTACGAGAAGTCGAAAGACAGATCAAAAAGCTGCATCTAGATTTTAACGTGAAAAGTCTCAGAGATTTTTATCAAGACGCTTCATTTATCGATCCTTCGGTGCAAATTACCAAGGACGTGCTAAAAGATGAAAAGATTGACCATTATTTATTCTCGTTCCATGGGCTCCCTGAAAGCCACGTTCGCAAAATGGAAGGTTGCCTCAAATCAGAAACCTGCTGTTTTGAAAAAAGTGCCTGCGAAAAACCTTGTTACCGAGCTCAATGCTTTGCCACGGCAACTGCCATAGCTAAAAAGTTAGATTTGCAACCCAGCCACTGGAGCCTTTCTTTTCAATCCCGCCTAGGGCGTGCGGAATGGCTAAAACCATCAACCGAGCACTCCTTGGAGGTCCTCGGCAAAACGGGGAAAAAGAATATTGCCGTCCTGTGCCCGTCCTTTGTCGCGGACTGCATTGAAACTCTGGAAGAAATTGGCATCGGTGGAGAAGAAACCTTCCGACACAACGGTGGGGAAAAGTATCACCTGATCCCTTGTATGAATGAAGACAATCGTTTCGTAGAAGGGTTCGCAAACCTTATTCGCACTCGTATCTAAACGAGTGCCTTGTAAAAAATCCCCACTCTCTTTCCCCCGCCGTGATACCTGGTTTTTACGCCTTAAATGTCACGCGCTGGTGGAATTTACCAGCTCCTGAATAAATGTTGCAAATACCCGATCCTATTACTATTTAAGGCCATGGAGCGGGCCATCAAAACAAGGTTATCACGATTGTAAGTCGTCAATAAAACCAAATGTAGTTCATGATTTCGGCCAAACTAACACTTTGAATTTTAAGGACACTCGATGCAACTGTGCGGAAAAAAATCAGCGCTTTTATTTGCTCTAGGTACTTTATTTGTCACCGCTACGGCGTCGGCAAAAGTGCATTTAAATTCAATGTGCACGATGGATGTTGCCACTCACACCCGTAAGAACGACGACAATTCTAATAAGAAATATCCTTTAGCATCCATCTCAAAGCTCGCGACTTCTTTGTGGGCCGTTGAAACTTTGGGTGCAGACTATCGTTACACAACAAAATTTCACATCACTAAAGATGCCGATGGCGCCGTTGATGTTCACATCGAAGGTGGCAAAGACCCCATATTTGGCCGAAATGCCGGATATTTTATCCTGACACAGCTGAATCGGCCCGATATCAATGTCAAAAAAATCAGAACTCTTTCATTCGATGAGAACTTTCTTATTGAATGGAACGTTGAAGACCATGAATCTATCGCTGGTGACACTCCTTACTATAGTGACTTCAGTAAATATGTAGCTCATGTTGTCCGTGATCTGTCGAAGGGATGGGGAACTCCTGTTGGGTCTTTAAGCTACAATGTTCTGCGTGATCAAGCAGCTGATATCGGAGTGGAGTTGCCAGCCAAAGCCCCAACGATGACAATTGAAGAAGTCATCTATCAATCTAAAGCTGATTTCACTCGTAGTGCAAACACCAAGACTTACATTTACCAATCAGCACCTTTGTACAAGATCCTAAAAAGCATGAACAACAAGTCCAACAACTACATTGCGGACCATATTTATTGGAATTTAGGTGGAACTCCTGCCTTCAATACTTACATCAAAGAAAAACTTTCGATGACCACTGCAGATCTTGAATTCAATTTGGGTTCAGGTAACAACGCAGACTATATCTCCAACGAAAGTGAAGACTACAATCGCGGGACTTGCAATGCGATGATCACCGTGATCTGGAGATTGCATGACCAGCTCAACAAGCAAGGCTACCGCTTGAGTGACATTCTAGCTGTCGCAAGTACTGATCAAGGCTCGACTTTGAAGAAGTATGGCGGTTCCCTGGCTGGCGCGACCATCGCCAAAACAGGGACTGTTAACTGCACAAAATCATTAGCTGGTGCCGTATCTACCAATCAAGGAACAATCTATTTTGTCGTATTGGTGAATATCAATGGAATGTCTGAGCAACATAGCGCCACAAACTTCATCAAAGACAAAATCAGAAGTCTTATTAGTCGTCATGGTGGGCCAGACCCAATTAGCTATACGCCGATCATGCCACTTCCTTTTGATAAAAAATCGAAGCTTTATTTAGTTCCTACACTGACAACTCCGAAAGGATAGACGTATGAAACTATCGAATCTCATTTGTTTCTTTGTTCTGGCGATGGGATTCAATTCAGCTTGGAGTAAGCCACCCCAAACTGAAATTCAGAAATTGAATAAGGCCATTGAGCTCGATCAAAAAGCTGTCCTCACAAAATTCCTCCGAAATAAAAGAATCAACCTTAATGCCCAGGGTGATGAAGGTATGACACCGTTGATGACAGCAGCTTCTTCAGGCAACTTAGCGGCGACTGAAGCACTATTAAAACGAAAAGTCGCCCTAGACCTTAAAAACAATATTGGGGACACTGCTTTAGCGATCGCAGTATCCGCGGATGAGTCCGAAATTGCTGAAAAGTTGATTTATGCGGGAGCCAGCTTAGACAATCATCCCGTCAGTGAAAACGCAGACACATTGCTGATTACCGCTTCTAAAAGCAGTTTGGCTGTTGTGAAAGCAATCTTGTCGAAAGATAAAAAACGTATCAACGAAACAAACGGCCAAGGCAATACAGCCCTCATGGAAGCTGTTCGCACGGGCTATAATGACATCGCGAAGTTTCTAATAGCTGAAGGGGCAGATACGAAATTGAAAAACAAGGACGGCAAATCGGCCTTGGATCTGGCAAAAGAAAACTACAACACAGAAGCCGTTAAATTCCTGACAGCCATAAAATAAAAAAAGCCCAGGTTTCCCTGGGCTTTTAAGTTTCTCACGTTGAGAGAATCAATTACTTAGTCATGTCGCCAGTGTATTTGATACCAACGATGATCATGTTTTTTGTAACATCATCAAGATTTGCAGTACCGAAATCTTTATCTTTAGTAGAAGTCCAAGCTACATGGTAGCGGAAAGCTTCATCAGCTTTTGGAGCGTACTCAAGAGCAACAGCATATGCATCACGTTTGAAATCAGTCGCAGAAGTAGCACCTTCATTTTTAGAAGTTTCATACTTAAGAACAGGAGTCCAACCGTTCATGTTGTAACGAGCTTCAATGATAGTTGAAGTTGTTTTAACATCAGCAGAAGTAGTTGTTGTAGTTTGTTTGTCTTTGTTTGCGAAGTACTCTAGGTCGATAGTCAAATCAGCCATTGGAGCTACGCGGATACCAGCATTGATCAACTCAAGTTGGTGACCAGTTGTGTTCGTATCACCAGATCCAGCGATGTAACCAGCGTTGAATGCCAACATTTTATCCAATACTGAACCCGTATAGTTCAAACCAGTTGTATGTTGACGGTCAGTTGATTTAGTAGTTCCAGATACTGTTTGAGAGTTTGTTTGGTTTGTAGCTTGCACTTCCAATTTGTGATTTGGAGTGATGCTGTAAGCTGCAGAAACACCTGAAGAGTTTTCTGGAGTAACAACTTCGCCCATAATAGGAGCTGTACCTGGAGCTGGAGTACCAAGAACGCCACCAGTACCACCGTTAGCCAAAGACACTAGGTAAGTATCACCATGAAGAGTTTTGATATGCTCGAAACCACCTGTGTTCACTTCAAGCTTACCAGCTTTGAACATCCAGTCGCCCATTGCTTTACCAGCCCATAGGTGATCAACGAATTTATCCACAGTCATGTTTTTGTAAACTTCAGTTCCATTAGTATATGGGTTAGTTGCAGCTTCTGGAGTGAAAGCACGAAGATTCCAACCAGATTCAACTACTGCTTCACCAACGTTACCATTAAGGTACAAGCGAGCTACTGATGGAGTGAAAAGAGAAGAGCCGTAACCCTCTACGCCAAGAGCATTTTTGTAGTCTGGAGTGTTAACATAATCAGAACGTACTTCCAATTTAACACCTGCGAAAGCTGAGCTAGCTGCAAGAGTCGCTGCGATTGCCAATATTTTTTTCATTGTTGCATCCTTTCAATTCGTTGCAATTTCTGAACTTCTAAATCCATTAAAAGTTTTAATCGATTACACAAAAAATGCTAATTAGGACGAACATCAAGATCAACAACAAAAATGCCCACACACACGGAGATGCGTTCAAAAATGGAGTAAATACTTCTCAGAATGCTGTGCAAAAAATTTTATGTTTCCTTCATAAAAGCACCTCGACCTCACATTCTCACAACACCATAGAAGCCGCTTCTGGAGCGAATTTTATGGGGACAATAAATAAATAAGTCGGCTCTGTCTGCGATGCATTTTTTGGAATTTTCTCTTCGCAGTTTCTGCAAACGACTCATCAACACAAACTGATGACGCAAAACTCCAAATCAGACTTTTGACACTGGATTATGGTCTAGTTTGATAATCTTTTAACGTTACTCCTCCTAGACCTTAGTCATAAACTGCCATCAAACACGTCACATATTGAAGGAGTCTTTGTGCGCGCAATTATCTATATAATGTCTTTAATAATTTTTAGTTCAGTGTCGGCTCATGCCTTGGACATTGGCGGGATTACAGTGAACGGCGAAGCCGCTTTTGATTACAACTTCTTGTCTGGCAAAGACAACACGATCCCCTTCACAGGTGCCGCTGAAAACGATACTTATCGTTTGAATATCACCCAGATCCTACTAAAGAAAGAAACCGATCAAGTCTCTTTCCTGTCACGCTTAGTTTACAACCCTACGACTTACTCAAATACAGCACTTGCTGATAGCAAATCTAACTTCGGCACCCTAGACCAAGTTGAAGTTTTCTACAAAGTCCTTCCAAGCTTGCATATCGGTTTTGGTCGATTCTTAACGACAATGGGCTACGAGTCTTTGTTAAAATCTGAAAATGCTTTTTATGGCAACTCTATTGCCTACCAAGCCATTGTCCCGGGCTACGGCGAAGGTCTTCGCGCAAAATATATCGCTGGTGAGTGGTTGACGGCGACAGTTTCAACTTACAACCAATCCACTTACAATGCGTTTGGTGATGACTACAAACCAACAAAGACGACTGAAGTTTCGGCGACAGGGTTACTAGGTCCAGTAACTTGGTTTGCGGGGTACTTCTTCGGCAAAGACGGCAAGTTACCTGCTAACAGAGCTGAAAACACAGCTTCCAGTGTTTGGGCTTCTTATAAAATCATCGACGATCTTTTGGTTGCTGTGACTTATGATTCCCGCACAAGAACTCCAGATACAGGCGTTGCTGGCTGGTCTGATTCGACCAGCGCTATCATCACTTATAAATTGTGGATGAATAACTTTGGTGTTCGCTATGAAATGGTTCGCGGTGCCATGCACTTGGCAGAGGGCGGTACAAACGTTTACGGATCTGCTGATAAAGTAGATTCATTAACTTTAACTGATAAAATCGCTTTGAATGACAACTTCAAAGTTTACGCTGAATACCGTGCTGATCACGCCGATCAAAAATCTTTTAAAGATGATGGTGGCAACTCCACTGAATACTCAAACATATTTACTTTGGGAGCGGTTGCGAGTTTCTAAATTCGAAAAGATATTAAGATTACTCAAAAGGCCGATCATATCCTGATCGGCCTTTTTTTAGCTAAAATCCTCAGCGAGGCCGCACTACATAGCCTTCATCAAACGGAACACCCCGGTCCATCACAATTTCGGAATACTGGTCATTTAAAACTCGGGCAACAACGCCATTACCCACCCGGTCATAGCGACACACGGGAACCTTCGCTCCACTGCAAGATTTTTTATAAATTGCGACACGATCGCCCAAGGACACATCATAACTGCCTAAATTGGTCTGAGCGCGAATTGTGTTGATTTTCATTGTGATGTCGCCTTGGACCGCTGCAAAAATTTGTGATGAAACCAACAGGCCGACTAGAATGAGAGTTCGCATGATAACCTCCCCCCTTCATTCTTTCGAAATCCAGCTAGGCTCACAAGTTACTTTCTCGACATCCCCCCGACTTATGATATCCTATGACAGACAAAGGAAGAGCACCTTGAACATGCACAAAAAAAGACTCCTTACTGGAACTATCAAAAGACATCCCGACGGTTTTGGATTTTTCATCGCTGACGATAAAGAACAACCTGACGTTTACATTCCCCGCCATTCCATGGAAGGCGTGATGACCAACGACAAGGTCAGCGTCGAAATCTATCCCGAAAAAGGTGGCGAACGCTTCCGTGGCGAAATCATCAAAGTCTTACAGCGCGGAACCAAGACCTTCGTAGGTCGCTTTTATAAACTCAACGATAAGTTCGGAATTCTACGAGATGAAGGTAAAGGTTGGGGACAAGATCTAAAAATTAAGATCGAAGACTCTCAAGGAGCGAAGGACAAAGAACTTGTTGCCGCTGAAGTTATTTCTTACCCAGAAGATGGCAAACCATTTACTGGCAAAGTCAGCTCCGTCATCGGCGATGCTTTGGATCCTTTAACCGATATCAAGCGCGTGATTTTGTCGAACAATATTCCCCAGGATTTTTCTGCTGCAACTCTGGAAGAAGCCAAACGCTTTAAAGAAGTCCCCGACGAAAGAGACTACAAGGGCCGGAAAGACCTACGTGACATCGACCTTATTACAATCGACGGTTCCACGGCCAAAGACTTTGACGACGCCGTCTATGTAGAAATGAACAACGAAGGCTTTTTATTGTACGTCGCCATCGCCGATGTCAGTCACTATGTTCAAATCGGAACCGCTATTGATCGCGATGCTTATGAGCGTGGGACTTCGGTATATTTCCCGAACTTTGTCGTTCCGATGTTGCCGGAAGTTTTAAGTAACGGCCTGTGTTCATTAAATCCTCATGTACCTCGCCTGTGCATGGTCTCTGAAATGCAATTTAACTTTACCGGTGAAATGATCCGGTCTGACTTCTATGAAGCCGTCATGGAAAGTAACGCCCCTGTGACTTATGGTGAAGCCCAGGAAGTTATCGACGGAAATGGCGCTGAAAAATTCAATCACGTAAAAGACAACATCCTTCGTTTAGCTGATCTGGCGAAAGTCTTGATGGCCAAACGCTTTAAAGAAGGCTCTTTGGATTTGGAAATCCCGGAAACAGAACTCGTGATCGACGGGGCTGGGGTTCCAATTGATATTCAAAAATCAGAACGCCTGTTTGCCCATAGATTGATCGAAGAAATGATGCTCGCGGCAAACGTTGCCGTCGCAAAATTCCTGCATGGTCGCAATGTCCCAGCTCTGTATCGCATCCACGAACCACCTAATGAACAAGCGATTCGTTTGCTTGAAAAATACATGGCCACATTCGGTGGAAAAACAAAACTTGGCCAAGGTAAACTGCAAAAGCGTTTAACCAAAGCTCTTGAAGAATTTGAAAACCGCCCTGAAGCGCAAATCTTGAATATTTTAACTTTGCGATCCATGAGCCAAGCTAAATACAGTCCTAATAACGTCGGCCACTTCGGTTTAGGTTTCGAGGACTATACTCACTTTACGTCGCCGATTCGACGTTATCCCGACCTCATCGTTCACCGCTTACTGAAGACACAAGTAGTAAAAAGCAATCAATATCGTCTGATGAGTGAAGATGATCTGGCGACGGCTGGGACTATTTTATCGGCGGCTGAACAACGTTCAACGAAAGCAGAGCGCCAAATTCATTCAATAAAAAAAGCTCGCTTCATGGAAAAATTCATCGGCCAAGAGTTCGATGGCATGATCAGTTCCGTGGCTAAGTTTGGTGTGTTTGTTCTTTTACGCGAATATGACATCGATGGTTTAGTTCGCTTAGACGATTTGGGCCATGATCGCTTCGAATTTGACGAAGAAAATCTCCGCCTCGTCGCAAAACGCTCAGGAATGGCTTTCAGCATCGGTGACAACATCCGCATCCAAGTCGCCGCAGCAGATCCAGAATTGGGTCAAATCAACTTTGTTAAAGCAGGCATGGAGATTCGCAATGCGAAAGACGACCGACATGATGAGTTTGGTGATGACAAAACGCCAGCCGCTAAGTCTGCTGAGGGCTTCCTAAATAAACTGCGCAAAGGCGGTGGCGAAAATCGTCCTTCCCGTCGTAACACAGAAGAGGATCGTCAAGAGTCACGAAAATCTGGCCGTCATCATGACCGAGAGGAACGTGGAAGTTACAAAGGCGAAGACCGCCGCCAAGGCGATCGTCGTCAAGGAGACCGCCGCAAGGACTTTGGTCAGAAACCAAAAGATTCAAATCAAAAGTCCCGGTTCTTCGGTGACAAGCGCAACGATGCTGAAGGCCAAAAACAAAAGGTTGAAAAAGCGGAACGCGCTCACCAACTTAAGCCTCGTGTTTGGGACGATGAAGAGCGCAAAGGACCCGACCAAAATCTTTTAAAGATGATTTTAGGTCCACAAGAATACAAAAAATCGGGTGGTCAGGACTCCGAAGACAAGCCAAAGTTGAGTAAAAAATTGTTGTTTGCCGAACAGTCTAAACTTCGTGATAATGACGCTTATTCGGAGAAAAACAGTGACAGCCTTAAAGACCGGCGCGCAGATCGGAAAGACTCTAAAAAACGCGGCAAGACTGAGAACGATAGTCGGGGTGTTCGCAAAACACGGCTTTCACAAGGTCGCGGAAAAGGTAAAGCTCGGTAAATTTGTTATCGAGCGCCTCAGCGCTTCCTCTGACCTTGAGTCTTACTCAATGCCAGAACGCATGAGGATGAGTTTTGAGGAGCTGGGCCCGACATTTGTTAAACTAGGGCAATTGCTAGCCACTCGCCCCGATTTGGTTCCAGAAGAATATATCAATGAATTCGAAAAGCTGCACGATCGCGTGCAGCCGTTACCCTTCAGCACTGTTGAAGAGGTTCTGAAAGAAGAATTCGGCAACTCTCTTTATCAAAAGTTTTCCGAAATAAATCCGGAGCCCCTTGGCTCCGCAAGTATCGCCCAAGTTCACCGGGCGCGCCTGGCCTCTGGTGAGGAAGTCGTCATCAAGGTGCAACGTCCTGGTATTATCCAAACCATCAATGATGATTTGAATGTGCTTTATCTGCTGGCCGACTTGCTGACCACCTATGTTCCTGAAAGCCGTCCTTACAATCCCAAAGGGATTGTCGAAGAGTATTTCAAAACTCTTGAGCTAGAGACTGACTTTATCGTTGAAGCCAATAACATTCGCCGCTTCCAAGAAAACTTCCGCGACGATGAAACCATCAAGATTCCCAAAGTATACATGGATCTTTCCACAGAGCGTGTCTTAACAATGGAAGCGCTTCCGGGCGTTCCTTTGAGCCAGGACAGTTCTTTAACTCAACAAGGTTTGGATTCTCAAGAGGTCATCAAGCGCGGCCTTGGGGCTTATCTTAAGATGGTTTTCGAGCATGGTCTTTTCCATGGTGACCTTCACGCCGGAAACTTTTTTATTTTGCCGAACAATCACATTGGTCTGATTGATTTTGGGGTTGTTGGTCGCTTGAATTCTCGAACACAGTCAGCCATTGCCAATATGCTGCTAGCTCTGTCTAAAGAAGACTATGATCGCCTAGCTTATGAATATGTTGATCTTGCGCCCTTTTCGGATCGAGTGAATGTTGATATTTTCGCCAAGGAATTGCGGGAGCTGATTGCTCCGTATTACGGCCTGACGCTGAAAAATGTGAACCTAGGAAAACTTCTTTTAAGATCCTCGGGAATTGCAGCCCGTCACCACTTACAGGTACCCACGGAGCTTATGATGTTCTTTAAGTCCATCGTGGCCGTGGAAGGTATCGGCAGAAAAATTCAAAAGGTTTTCGACTTCCTTCCGTATTCACTGCACTTCGACAGCGAATTGGCAAAGACCCACTTTGGTCCCCAACGCCTGATGAACGACATGTCGCAAATCGCTCGCGAATCGCGCAACTTTATTAATG